>JAPLLU010000053.1 GCA_026387385.1 Candidatus Omnitrophota bacterium | reverse complement strand
TAAAGCCGATATACAAAATATTAGCCCTACAAGCCATATCTTACCTATTAATAGCGTGTTAAGAGATGACCAGAGGCAAGCGTCTCTTAGTTGCGATGAAGCCCTGAAGAATGCCCCCAGCAAAGAGGGTAATTTCTTTGTTGTTCCTAAGGTAATCGAATAATCCGGGTGCCAGACAAAAGTATAAAAATGGAAATTTATAAATTAACAGCGCATGAGCTTATTGATAAGCTAAACAGCAAAGAAATAACATTTCAAGAACTCAATGAGTCCTTAAGAAAGAGGATAGAGGATTTAGATCATAAGGTAAAAGCCTATGTTAGACTTTCTGAATCTGAGTCTTTAAACCCAACACCTAATACCAAAGACCCAAAATCTACCCTAAGAGGCATACCTGTTTCAATCAAAGATAATATTTGTACCAAAGGCTATAATACAGAATGTTGTTCTAAGATCCTAAAGGGCTTTAAGCCGCCGTATGATGCAACGGTTATTAAGAAATTAAAAGAAGCAGGCGCAACAATACCGGATATAAAAACTAATATGGACGAGTTTGCCTTTGGTTCATCGACTGAAAACTCTTATTTCGGCCCCACACATAATCCGTGGGATTTAGAATGTGTGCCCGGTGGTTCTTCAGGCGGTTCTTGCGCAGCAGTGGCAGCTGATGAGGCAATCATGGCCTTAGGTTCGGATACCGGAGGTTCAATACGCCAACCTGCATCTTTCTGTAGTGTAGTCGGGCTTAAACCTACATACGGAAGAGTCTCTCGTTACGGTTTAGTTGCCTTTGCCTCAAGCTTAGACCAGATAGGCCCGATTACTAAAGATATCACCGACTGTGCACTATTAATGAAGATTATATCCGGATATGACCCTTGCGATTCGACTTCGGTAAATATTGCTGTCCCTGATTACGCAAAGTCACTGGGTGAGGATATTAAAGGAATAAAAATAGGTGTACCCAAAGAATATTTTATCGCGGGTTTAGAAGCAGAAGTGAAGAATATAATACAAGAGGCCGTGAATAAATTGAAAGAATTAGGGGCTAGTTCTAGCGAAGTATCCTTGCCGCACACGGAATACGCAGTACCTGTTTATTATATAATTGCTACTGCCGAGGCCAGTTCCAATTTAGCCAGGTTTGACGGAGTGCAATACGGCTTTAGGGTTGATAAAAAACTATTAAATTCGGATAACCGGCTTATAGATATGTATCAAAAGACACGCGAAGAAGGATTTGGGGAAGAAGCAAAGAGAAGGATCATCTTAGGTACTTTTGCTTTATCTCACGGATATTACGATGCATATTATCTTAGGGCACTTAAAGTCAGGACGCTCATAAAGCAGGATTTTGACAAGGTATTTCAGGAATTCGATTGCATCGTGACTCCCGCATCTCCTACAGCGGCATTTAAGATCGGGGAAAAGATAAACGACCCTTTGAAGATGTATCTTTCTGATATCTATACAATTTCCGCAAATTTGGCAGGTATCCCCGGGATATCCATTCC
>JAPLLU010000075.1 GCA_026387385.1 Candidatus Omnitrophota bacterium | reverse complement strand
TGAGGTAAACTTCAAAATTCGCTCCGATAATTTTACTTAAGTACTTGGAATATATTAAAGGCGTATTCCCTTCTTGCAAAGTTATTACCGGCGTCTTATCCGTTACCGGCAGATACTTTTTATACCTCTCAATTACCCCATTATAGTTTTGAGCTTTGAGCTTTGAGCTTTGAGCTTTTTTCATACTTCCTCTATCCTTATCGCTACCGCATCCTGTTTTATCACATTCAGGCGGTTTATCGTATCCAAGGCAGAACGTAAATTCCTCTCTTTTGCGTCATGTATTATCATTACTATGGGTACAACTTTTGCTTTATGCCACTCCTTTTGCGTAACTGATGCTATGCTAATTCCGAATTTAGCCAGGATACCCGATATCTTAGCCAAAACTCCGGGCTGGTCATTAGCCATAAAACGAATATAATATCGGCTTTCAATCTCATTAATACTGCGTAATTTTTTTATGGTCTTATCTACCTGAATATTTAATGTTGACTGGAATAATCCGGCCCGAATTCCTTTAGTTAAATCCACCAAATCTGATACTACAGCAGAAGCAGCAGATAACTGCCCTGCTCCGGGGCCGTAGAATAAGAGGTTGCCCGCTAAATCACAAGATACATTTATGGCGTTAAATACACCACAAACCGAAGATAACAAGTGTGACCTTGGTATAAGAGTAGGATGGACTCTTACTTCCAGCTCATCGGAGACTTTTTTAGCTATAGCCAATAATTTTATTTCAAGGCCCAGCTCTTTAGCGTAATTAACATCGAATAAGGATATGCGCGATATCCCTTCGATAAATATTTCATTCAAACTTACTAGCCTCCCAAAACACAGATAAGTAAGCAGCACCAACTTATGCGCAGAATCTATGCCTTCGATATCTAAAGTCGGGTCTTTTTCTGCAAAGCCTTTGGACTTGGCCTCTTTTAACGCCTCGCTAAAAGTGCAGTTATTATTAGACATCTGGGAGAGTATAAAATTAGACGTACCGTTTACTATACCGAAAACGCTGAAGAAATTATTTGCCACAAGCCCCTCACGCAGGGATTTTATAATGGGGATACCCGCACCCACAGAGGCTTCAAAATAAATACTTTTGTTCCTGTCCTTAGCATAAGCAAATAATTCCTTCCCCTCCTGCGCTAAAAGGGCTTTATTTGCAGTAACTACATTTTTACCGTTCTTTAAGGCTTCAATTATATACTCTTTTGCCGGGTGAATACCGCCAATCAATTCCACCACGATATCTATCTGAGGGTCTTGAAGTATTTCTTTGGCATCTTTAGTAAGAAGATTCCTGGGTATGCTTACATTTCTTTTAGAAGTAATATCCTTATCGCAAATCTTTTTGACAGTTATGTCTAAACCTATCTTCGCCCTTAAAAAGGATTTCTTATCTTGCAGAATCTTTATAACCCCGGAACCGACATTGCCAAAGCCAACCAATCCGACATTAATCTTTCCCATCTGCTATCCTTTCTTAAGATAATAATCTACAGTCCGCTCAAGCACCTTTTTTTGTTTTTCTTTAATCTTCAAAAACATTATTCTGGTATCATAGATTAAATCCTTGGTGACCTCGTGCGACTGCAATACTTTACCGTTCACCCTTATTGAATCCTGGGCAAAAGGCAATCTTATTTCTAATGCCAGGATCGTGTCTGGACTGAATTTCCTGTTAGTTGTTAATAACATGCCCCCTTGACTTAAATTCTTTGTCTGAGATGTATCTATATTAGCAAAGTCCTTAACAATGCGGTAAGAGACAATAAAACGCCCGCCGATACGCGGATGTTTTCTTCTTTCCGGACCGTAGTATGTCATTATATCCTCCTAGTATAAATTTACTTTATCATTCACAACCGCAAGAAAAATGTTGTTATCTGAGCAAATATGCCTAAAGCTAACAAGCAAGAATTTAAGTCGGGACGGACACACTTGTCCTCCTTCGCCCCTCAACTACTTATTTGATGGTAGGGCTTCGGTGGACTGTCCTAAGAAGCTCTACCATCATTTTACTTGTTGAAGAGCGTAGCAGGACGCTCTAGCCAAATATCTATCGGGGGAGAGAGATTTGAACTCTCGACCTCTTGAACCCCATTCAAGCGCGCTAAACCAAACTGCGCTATCCCCCGTATTTTACTCCTCTTTCTTCTTGCGCGCCATCAAATCCTTAACCGCTTTTTCAGGAGATTTGTTTCTATAAAGAACGAAAAAGACTTCTTTGGTTATAGGCATATCTACTTTATATCTTAAACTTAATGTATAAGCTGATTTTGCAGTAGGTATCCCCTCAGCAATCCCTGCCTGTCCGGCAGGCAGGCCTGTCTGCCGGCAGGCAGGCGTCTGCATACTGTTTATTATCTGCTTCAATGATTTGCCTTTTCCTATTTGTTCTCCTACAAATCTATTCCTGCTATACGGACTAATACATGTAGTTACTAGATCTCCTAATCCGCTTAATCCGCTAAATGTCCTAATATTAGCTCCCATAGCATATCCTAATCTTGAAATCTCAACCAGTCCTCTCGATAAAAGAGCCGCCTTGGTATTAGCTCCGAAGCCCAGGCCGTCTGATATCCCGCAGGCAATAGCAATAATATTTTTAAGGCTGCCTCCTAACTCCACCCCTACCACGTCATTGCTGGTGTAAACCCTGAATCTTCCTGTCATAAAAATCTCCTGCAGATTCTCTCTTATATTCTCGCGATAAGAAGCAATTACTACAGTAGTTGGTATGCCTCTTGCTACCTCATGTGCAATTGTAGGCCCGGAAAGCACCCCCAATCTTATATTCCCTAATTCTTCATGGATTATTTCAGACATTCTTTTTAGCGAACCTATTTCTATGCCTTTAATTACGCTCAAATAAATTGCTTCTTTAGGATAATCCAATTGTTTAATTTTCTTCAGAATCTTACGCAAATGCTGAGAGGGTATGGCAAGGATTATCAGCTGCTTGTCAAAGATTGCCTGATTTAAGCTAGGGATTATCTTGATTCCTTTCGGAATGTTGATTCCGGGTAAAAATTTAGTATTTGTTCTTTTCTTATCCAAATAGGAAAGGTAATCCGGAAAGGCTCCCCATAGACTAACCTTAAAACCTTTTTGAAAAAGCAATATAGCTAATGTAGTCCCCCAGCCGCCATCACCCAAAACGCAGATATTAAGTTTATTCATTTTTTTGCGTTTTTCTGCCTTTTTTCTGTAAAATAACTTTTTGGATAGATATAGGTCAAATTTTTTTCTTCGCGGGTGAGAAATTGAATCCCGATGTCATAAGTGCCGTCATTCTTTTGCTCGGCTCTTACTACTTTGCCAATAACGCCATTCTGGTAAATAAGGCTTCTTTTCTCCGCGTCTCCGCATATATTCAATGTGTCCCTATCAAAAGAAAGCCATAGCAAATCATTTTTCTTGACTTTATCTTTTATATTACATAATAATCCGGACTGGCTTATATTTGCGGTGTAGCCTTCTAGTAATTTAGAAACGGTCTCTTTCTTGCATACTTTACAAGCAAGAGGTGAAACATAATCCAGCCTGACGAATTTTCGACGTTCCGCTCCTTTATAGATATTTTCCATTATTATCTACCTCCGCTTAATTTCAATTTTATCCAAGCTAAACGCGACATTGGCGCAAAGACTTATTTGTCCTTATCTTGGCTAAATCCCAACTATAATCATAAAGGTGCAAACCTTTACTCACAGCGACTATCTCGCCATCACCGACACCGATCTCTTCTGCCATGTACTGCTTAACTAACTGCAAACCACCCAGGTTGGAAGGGAATCCTCCCCATAGGTCCCATGAGCGAAAATAAAGAATAAAATGCAACTTACCGTAACGCACCCGCGTATCGATAAGCCTAAGACAGGGCGGATCGGCTAACTTTATATCAGAAGGCATGCCAATCTCCATAACCGCCTGATTTGTACCAAAACCTTTTTCTTTATAAATCCTAATTACCTCTTCTATTTGGTTTATACGCAAAGGCAATTCTTTAATCATTCCTTTGCCTTGAGTATCCTGTTTCGTCTTTACTTCAGGCCCAACCAATCTCTCTCCGTAAGTATAATCTTCAGTCTTGGTCTTAACACCGGTCATAAGATAATTCAAATATCCTTGTATATAATCCATATCTGTGGGAGCAGGAATGCTCATCCCCTCGGGAATTATAGGTATAATTTGATGAGCCGGTTTCCTGACTCTAACTACTACAAAATCAAATTCCAGTCGCTTTTGCCCCTCATAACTTCCCCGATCTATGGTATAGACGTGCCCTTTTTCTAAAATCTCGGATAGACACTGAAACCAGGCATCATCTAAATCAAAGGCATCAATGTAAACTGGCTCTAAGAATTCTTTTTCTATCATATTCAATATATGCTAGGTCCTTCACATCTTCGATGTCAAGGATAAGTTCGGCCATACAACTTAGCTTCGCTATCGCTCGCTAAGTTGTGGCCTCACTTAAGCGGGCAACGGGACTCGAACCCCCATATTGTTGTGCTTGCCCCGCTTCCACCTATCAACTTATCCGGAGCGGGATCCCGCCGTCCCATCTCTCTCTAAGCGAGCGATGGGAATCGAACCCACATATATAGCTTGGAAGGCTATTGTTCTACCATTGAACTACGCTCGCGTCAATCTTTGATAAAAGCGGGAGAAGGCTACTGCACTTCCTCTGTGCTATGCCCGCATTACTATTTCGTAAGATCCTTAGCTTTTCTCCGCAGCTTAGGATAATTTTTCATACAAGTTAGTCACAGAAAAATGGCTATTGTTCTGCCATTGCCCCGCCTAGCTAATAAATCTTCAAACGGGATCCCGCCTGCTAAAAAATTGGCTGGCGGGAAACTACTCCCGCGTATATTTATCTACCAATTATTATACCTCTATCATCCAATTCTTCAAAAGGAATCGCCTTTATTGTCTTTTTGTTCGTGAAACCTGCTCTGATTTTATTCTTTTTCCTGAAGCAGGCTGTCAATTAATGGTGTAATTTTAAGACTCAATGACTGATGCATTCCTAACATTAAAGCATCTGTAACTTTATCCCCTAATTGAATAGCTTTTTGCCCTGTTGAAGACGTATAAAATTCAACCAGAACTTTTAACTCATTCTCATCAAAAAATTTATTATAAACAAGATAATAAGCCTCTTCAATGGCCTGGTCCACAGTTAATGGGGGTATCTTTTCTAAAATTTCTTTCTGTATTTGTTCTTGCTTATCTCTTGAAATCCCTGCCTGCAGAAGCCTGTCAGATATGATGCGATTCACAAGGCCTTGTTTAAATTGATCTCTAGATGCTACTGACTTAGTAGTAAAAATTATTTTTTCGATTAACGCTTTCTTCTCTGGCGGAATTTCTTCCTGAGCATTTGATTCTACAACAAAAAGTGATAAAATCAAAAACGAGGCGACTGTAACAATATTGAATCTTTTCCAAAACATAGTTACCTCCTTTTTATATCCAAATAATTTTTCATTTTATACTTGAGCGGCCTA
>JAPLLU010000149.1 GCA_026387385.1 Candidatus Omnitrophota bacterium | reverse complement strand
GAAATTTGTTTTGGGCGCGATACTAACTTATCTAATGAGTTTTATCTTACAGATAAATCTCATTGTCCCCACATTTCTAATTTCTTTATTCTTATTTTTTTCATCAGCTTATAGGAATGCCAATCTCAAAGACTATAGGTTCTTAAACTTGATCCTGCTTTTTGTAATTATTTTTGTGAGCGGTTATTATATTGTTAACCATGGGCTATTGATATATTACCTGCCTTTTCCTATTTTACCAATGCTGTCCACAATGTTGTTCGGGGAATTAGGAATTTCTTTATTACTGACAGTTGCATCTTCAGTAAGTTTAGCCTGTATTGCCGGGAACCATTTTAATTTAGCAGTGCTATTTTTAATCAGCGGCCTTCTTTCAAGTTTATTGACGCAAGAAGTACATAGGCGCATTGGGATTATACGTATTGGTTTTATTATCGGCATTACCCAGGCACTGTCTTTATTTCTTATTAACGGTTTTAAGCTTTCCGAATCAAACAACTACATAATTCTTATCGTAAATGGGATAGCATCGAGTATCATTGCCATCGGCATCCTGCCTATTTTCGAATACTTGTTTAAGACAGTAACTAATATAAGCTTATTAGAATTGGCTGATTTTAATCAGCCGCTTCTGCAACGCATGATATTAGAAGCTCCCGGTACATATCATCATAGTCTGATGGTGGGTAATCTATCTGAAGCTGCCTGTGGTGCGGTGGGCGCAAAAGCCTTATTGGCCAGGATAGGCTCGTATTACCATGATATCGGTAAGCTCTACAGGCCGGATTATTTTAGTGAAAACCAGATTATAAAAGAGAGCAAACACGACACCTTATCTCCTTCAATGAGCAAGATGGTGATTATGAACCACGTGAAGGAAGGGGTGGAGCTAGCCAAAAAGTATAAACTGAACTCACGGATAATAGATTTTATAAAGCAACATCACGGTAACAGCCTGGTTTATTATTTTTACCAGCGCGCACTTCAGAATGTCGAGGAAGACGAGGAAGTAAAAGAGGAAGGTTTCCGCTACCCCTGGCCAAAGCCTAATACCAAAGAGACTGCCATAGTGTTGTTAGCTGATTCTGTAGAGGCGGCAGTGCGTTCTCTGAAAGAACCCACGCCGGAAAACATCAAAGAAGTAGTGCACACGGTTATTAATAACAAGTTCATTGACGGCCAGCTTGATGAATGTGACCTTACGCTAAAGGACATGGATAAAATTTCTGCAGTATTCATTCATCTATTAAGCGGGATACATCATTCCCGCGTAACCTATCCTGAAAGCCTAAAAAGTGAACCCCGCCCTTCCTTAAAAAATGGAAAGAAATAATCAAAGGAGAGGCGGACAAAAACCTGCGTTTTCCAAGAGGCTATCTTATGCCTTAAGGAAGAGCGGGGTGAAAATAATCATAAAAAATCTTCAAAAGAAGATACCCATCAATCCGAAAAGGATAAAAACAGCAATTCTTAAGGCCTGTTCGCTCGAAGACATCAAAAAATCCGGTGAAGTAACCATCTGTTTCATAAATGACGAGAAGATTAAAGCGCTTAATTCCAGGTACTTAGGCAAAAATTATCCTACCGATTGTTTAGCGTTTGATATGAGCCGAGGGCACACTTTATGCGCAGATATAGCCATATCTACGGATACAGCTAGCTCTAATGCTAAGCGCTTTAACACCACTCGGGAATATGAATTATATCTATATCTCGTCCATGGCCTGCTGCACCTCTATGGTTACGATGATAAGACGACAAGACAAAAAAGAATAATGGAAAATAGGGCGATAAGTATTCTAGGCGCCCTAAAGATAAACAAGTAGGTTAAGGTTAAGGCTTAGGTTGAGTACAAGATAATATCTAAACCTTGAGCCTAAACCTCAACCTAAAGCTATTAACACTTAATTAATATGGCAATACACAAAACCGAAGCAATAGTTTTGAAGAGGCGTGATTTCAGGGAGACTTCCCTCATCGCTAATTTTTTTACAAAAGACTTCGGAAAACTGAGCGGGATACTTAAGGGCATAAAAGAAGAGCCGGAGAAATTTGCCAGCACCTTAGAGCCGTTTTCTTATAACGAGATT
>JAPLLU010000032.1 GCA_026387385.1 Candidatus Omnitrophota bacterium | reverse complement strand
AGCCTTACGGGTTTTTCATCTTGATTTTCCTACTCTTTACCGGTTTATTAAATCCCGTGATAGGCCTTATGCAGAATTTAATTTATGGTGTGATTACTTTACTATTTGGCTTCTTTAGATAATTTAAGGTTGCTGACTTAAAAAGTAGCGAAAGCTCTAACGGTTTTTAGTTAGGAGCTTTGAGTTAGGAGTATTAAGGGCTTCGAGATGCAGGTCTCAGGATGCAGAAGGTAAATAAGCCTTGCAAAGTCGTTAAAATGGTGTATACTTACATTGTAGACAACACAAGCTGTTGAATCAGGTTGTAGAGTCACAGAAAAGGCGTCAGTTGTAAACTCGACGCCTTTTCTGTTTTTTAGAGGGTTAATAGTAAGAAAAGTGGAGTAATCTAACAGTTTTTTAGTTAGGAGTTAGGAGGTTTGAGTTATGAGTTAAAACTCAAAACTCCAAACTCAAAACTCCGGACTATTATAGTTTTCTCTTGCCTATCGATTATTTCCTTGACAAATATATGAATATGATATATCATACTATTCATATATTTCATATACAAGGAGGTCATTATGCAACCGTTTTTCGGGGGTAAGACCTATGGCGCGGCGACAGTCGGAGAAAGAGGCCAACTGGTTATTCCGGCGGAATTGCGCAAATCACTGAACATAAAATCAGGCGACCAACTTATGGTATTTGGTAAACCTGAGAAAAAGGCGATCATCCTTATTCCGTCCAGTGATTTCAGCAAATTCCTGGAAAAGGCAGCGCGCATCATTTCACGTTTAGAAAATAAAATTCCAAAAAAAGACTAAATAGAATGCAAAAAATTCTAAAGGTCTTTATTTTTATAATAATCCTCTCTTCTATCCCGGCTCCTAAGGTAAGGGCTGAAGAGGTACTTACCTGGAAGGACTGTATCCGCCAGGCGCTAAAAAACCATCCGGATTTAATCTCTGCGCAGGAAGAAATCAATCAATCAGTAGCGAGCAAGGAAATTACAAAAAGCAGCCTCCTGCCTCAGGTATCCGTAAGTGCCGGGGTATCTACTGAAAAATCCAGCACGCAAAGCTCTTCCACTAAATCATACGACTATGGGGCGAGTGCTTCCCAGCTTATCTTTGACGGTTTTAAGACCACAGATCAAATTCAGGCAGCATCAGAAAGTATAAAAGCCACCCGAGAGGCCTATCGCTTTACCTCTTCTGAAATACGCCTACGCCTAAGGACCGCATTCATAAATCTACTCAGGGCCCAGCAAATGCTGAAAGTAGCAGAGGATATTTTGAAGATCAGAAGGAATAATCTGATATTGATTTCGCTACGCTACGAATCCGGCTTAGAGCATAAAGGTGCACTCCTGACAGCCGAAGCAAACGTTGCCCAGGCCAAACTGGAGATAGATAAAGCAAAAAGAAATCTTGAGGTGAGTCAGGTGCAGCTGGCCAAGGAAATGGGCCTTGCCACCTTTGAGCCCTTTAGCGTAGAAGGAAATTTTGTCGTCAAAAGGGAAGAAAAACCGGATTTTGGTCTTATCGCTAAAAATAGCTCTTCAGTCAAACAACTTATTTTTCAGAAAAACGCAGCCCGTTACGGAATCAAATCCGCATATGCGGAATTCTTCCCGCAGATTTCCGGGCAATTCGGAACCAGTAGGACGGATGAACACTTTCCTCCGAGTATTAGCCGCTGGGATGCCGGCCTTTCTTTGTCCTGGCCGATTTTTGAAGGCGGACTTAAAACCGCCCAGGTTAAACAAGCAGAATCTTTATTCAGACAGTTTCAAGCCATTGAAAGAAGCACTAAAGATAGCGTTGTTCTTAATCTGGAAGATACCTGGGCTGCATTGGAGGATAGTGTTGAGACAGCGGATGTGCAAAAGAAATTTTTAGATGCAGCTGAAGAACGCTCAAAGATCTCCGAAGCGCAATATTCTTTGGGCCTGATTCAATTTGATAACTGGACGATTATTGAGGATGATCTGGTAAGAAACAAAAAGAGCCTGCTGGATGCTGAGGCTAATGTACTGCTTGCCGAGGCGAATTGGATCCAGGCGAAAGGAGCGACATTAGAATATGTGGAATAAAAAAATCAAAATCATATTGGTTTTATCAGGCATAATTCTGCTTTTATTTTTTGTCTTGCGTCTGGCACAAAAGAAACCTTCTCAGGAAGAGGTAAAAGAGATCACTCCCAAAAGAGGACTGATCCAATCTATAATCTCAACTACTGCCACGGTCTTACCTAAAAACCGCTTAGAAATAAAACCTCCGGTAAATGGCCGAGTGGAAGAAATTCTTGTCCAGGAAGGCCAAAAGGTAAAAACCGGCGATATTATTGCCTGGATGAGTTCTACTGAAAGAGCAGCACTAATTGATGCTGCACGCGGAAAAGGAGAAGAAACACTCAAATACTGGCAGGATACCTACAAGCCCATTCCTCTGGTTGCGCCTATTGACGCAGAAGTAATTGTAGCTACAACCCAGCCGGGCCAGACTATCACCGCTAGCGATGCGGTAATCGTCCTATCTGACCATCTTATTGCCCGGGCCCAGGTAGATGAAACTGATATCGGCAAGATAAAACAGGGCCAACAAGCTATCATTTCGCTAGATGCTTATTCTGATACAAAAATTAAAGGAATGGTGGAACATATTTATTATGAATCGAAAACAGTGAATAATGTCACCATCTATGAAGTAGATGTAATCCCTGAAGAGATTCCTCTTTTCTTCCGCTCCGGCATGAATGCGTCTATAGATTTTATTGAAGAAAGTCAAGACAACGTGCTTTTGCTTCCGCAGGAAGCCGTCAAAAAAGAAGAAAAGACAAAAGCATACGTACTAGTCAAACAAAATAACGGTAAGGAACCCCTCAGGTGTGAAGTGAAACTGGGAATCTCTGACGAAAAAAATGTAGAAATTTTATCCGGAATTAAGGATACCGATACTGTTATCGTAAGATCTAAAAGGTATTCCATACCGACAACTGATACCGGAACAAATCCTTTTATGCCAGGAAGAAGATGATAGAACTAAAAAATATTCATAAAACTTACCAGATGGGCAAGATCCAGGTAAAGGCCCTGCAAGGGGTCTCTCTTACTATCACGCTGGGTGAATTCGTGGCCATCATGGGGCCTTCGGGTTCCGGTAAATCTACCCTCATGCATATTATTGGCCTCTTGGATAAACCTAATCAGGGAGAATACTATTTATGTGGTCGCAAGATGCACGAATTAAATGATGAGCAGAAGGCAGCATTGCGTAACCGCATAGTCGGTTTTATCTTCCAGCAATTCCATCTGCTGGCGCGCATGAACGCGCTGGAAAATGCCGGCCTACCGCTGATTTATTCCGGCAATAAACAGAGGTCCAGAGAAAAAGCAAAAGAAAAAATCTGCGAAGTCGGCCTGGAAGACCGAATGACGCACCGGCCGAATGAGCTTTCCGGAGGCCAACAGCAGCGCGTAGCAATAGCCCGCGCGCTGGTGAATGACCCGCTGATCATCCTGGCTGATGAGCCAACGGGGAACCTGGATTCAAAAAGTAAGGAAGAAATTCTTACTTTATTAAAGCAACTTAATCAACGCGGAAAAACTATAGCCGTCGTGACCCATGAGAATGATGTGGCTGCGTATGCCAAACGCATTATCGTGATGCGCGACGGACAGATCATCTCTGATAAACAAAACACTATAAAACCGATTGCTGAGGATGCTCAGTATACCGAAGAAGTCTGCCAAATCGTCTCCGCACACCATAAAGTCGGCAGGGCGGAATTCGGTGACTTCACCCGCCAGGCATTATTTGCCCTTATCTCTCATAAGATGCGCTCCTTTCTCTCCATATTGGGAATCTTAATCGGGGTTGCCGCAGTTATAGCCATGCTGGCGTTAGGCCAAGGCGCCAAAGAATCCATCGAAAAACAGCTTGCCTCTTTGGGTTCAAATCTCTTAGTAATAAGGCCGGGTTCTGCGAGATTACACGGCGTATCAATGGGAGCAGACTCAGTAACCAGATTTACCTTTAGCGATGTTGCGGCAATCTCAAGACTAAGTGACTTGTTAAACAGCGTAAGCCCTTCTGTAAGAGGCAGGGTGCAGTTAGTCTACGGAAATAACAACTGGAGCACCTCGGTTGAGGGCGTAGGCGTTGAGTACGAGAAGATGCGCAATGCTGCTCCCGAAGTAGGACGTTTTTTCAACGAAGAAGAATTGAAAATGCGGGAAAAAGTAGTGCTTTTAGGGCCCACAGTTGCCCGAGAACTTTTCGGTGAGGCAAATCCCGTGGGCGAAACAATAAAAATAAATTTAATCAATTTTAAGGTGGTCGGCGTTTTGCGTTCAAAAGGAGCAAATTCCTTTCACGACGAAGACGATACCATTATCATACCTGTCACTACTGCAATGTTTAGGCTGTTAGGGAAAGAATACGTGGACACCATCTACGTAGAAGTAAAAGATTTAAAACTCATGCCCGAGGCGCAGGACGCCATATCGCAATTGATTATCAATAAGCACCGCATAAAAAAGGATAAAGAGGAAAATGCATTTGAGATCCGCAACATGGCAGATATAAAAGAGACCATCGAGTCTACCACTAAGACCATGTCTATGTTATTAGGCGCAATTGCCGCGATTTCTCTTTTGGTAGGCGGTATCGGTATCATGAATATCATGCTCGTCTCCGTCACTGAAAGAACCAGGGAAATAGGTTTACGTAAGGCCATCGGAGCGACTAATAAAGATATTATGTTTCAGTTTTTGGTTGAGGCAATATTGATGGCTTTTATCGGAGGGGCCTTAGGAATTCTTATCGGCAGCGGCATTGCGGTATTAATTACGGTCTTTGCAGGCTGGTCCGTAAAAATCTCTTCCTCCTCTATAGTCCTGGCTACTTCTTTCTCCGCAATCGTGGGTGTTGTTTTTGGCTTATGGCCGGCGCGCCAGGCCTCCTATCTTGACCCAATCGAAGCCCTAAGATATGAATAATCGCCTTCCTGGAAAACTAAAACCGCGTATTCAAGGCAAAGAATATCTTTTGATTTTTGTACGGCAGTGGTATAATAAATCAATTAATGATGATGACTTATGAAAATAAAAGAATACCAGTAAAAAAAAGGCAACTCTTTTTAAAAAAGTTGCCTTTTTTATCACTCCCTTCATATCTAAAAAGGATAAATAAATGAAGAAATTAGCGGCAATTTTAGTACTCTTCTTTTCTATCGTCTTTATAAACCCTGTCTTCATCTTTGCGGCTGACCCGACATCTGCCGAGGAATCCTCAACTGAGACTGCCAAGACGCCGGTCTTAGAAAAAATTGGGGACTGGTTTGCTACCTTCGGTAAATCCAAAGAAGAAAAAGAAATAATTTTGCAGGAACGCGAGATTAATAGGGTAACTCAAGAAGAAAATCCGGAGATGAAGACCTACAAAGAAAAATTCCAGTCAGACTTAAAGAACCTGCAGGAAAAGGCAGCACAGGAGGTCGCATCTGCTGAGGCAAAGGCAGCTAAGCTTAAGGAAGAAGCCGCGATTAAAGCCGACAAACTGATTGCCGCAGCTAAAGAGAAAATGCAAAATCAAATGGCACAGTTTAAAGAAAAGGCCTCTGTTGAATTGGCGAATTATAAAGAAAAGTTCAAAGAACAGTTTAAAGAAAAGGCGGCTAGTACCCTGGACAGGGCAAAAGAATTGATAAATAATATTAAGTAATCCGCAAGGCGCAAAGTTTCACCGACCTAAACTTAAGCACTTATAAAAAGAATGCCGCAACAAACCTTTACCGCATTCTCTTCTACCGAAGCAAACCTTAAGGACTTAATCAGACACATTGATGCAGAGCGTTTCAGGAAAGAACACGTTCCTGTCTGCTCCTTTCTCTCGAAAAATTGTCTTGGCGCTTGTTGCAGCCTCCCCGTGGCCGTGACGCAGGAAGAAGCAGAGGTATTAAGCAGATTAGTAAAGGATAGGGCCGATGTTTTTAGAAAAATGGGAAAAAATATTCGGGGAGCAGTAATAAGAATTGATTCAAGGAACAAAAGAAGGCGCCTGGCAAAGAGAAAAAGAAGTTTCCGAGAGCTAAATAAAATTATTTATAATTTAATTAATAAAAAAAACGAGTTGGGACCGCTGGATTTCAGGTTTTTCTCAAGATTCACCCGCACCTGCGTATTTGCCATGCATGACGGTTCCTGCAGCTTGCAGCTTTTGGCCAAACGGGAAGGATTGCACAAATGGTATTATAAACCTTTTAATTGCTGGAAGTATCCCTTGAGTATCGATAAGGGGCGTCTTACGCTGCCGGAAAAAATAAGCAGTATGCATTTCCCTTGTAGCAAAGACAAAAACACACCTGCTTATCAGGGATTACAGGAAGAGCTCTCTTTTTTAGGTAAGATTGTAAACCGCGATATTTTGAAAGAGATCTGGTTTAGTTAGTTTTTTAGCGTTTGTTTTCTAAATTATTTAACTTAAAATTCAAGCCTACATCAACTGTTGTAGTATTTTTTCCTAAATCCTCGATTTTTCCTAAGTCTTCTAGTTTGACCTGGAGTTCGTCTATCTTTCCTTGTTCTACCGTTAAGTTTTTATCCAAATTCTCAAATTTTTCCAGGTTATTTTCTTTATGCGTAAGGTCTTCAAACTTCCCTGCTTCTACCGTTAAGTTTTTATCCAAATTCTTATATTTGCTTAAGTCCTCTAATTTATATTCCAGGCTCTCTATTTTCCCCACTTCCATTGTTACGTTCTTATTCAAATTCTCAAGCCCGGCAGGGAATTTCCTTTTACGGTTAATACGAAGATTTTCATTTGTGTCCTCGCTTGTTGTGGCAGAAAAAAGTGTGTTCACAAAACTAAACAGGAATACAAAGGCCGTAATAAAAACACTGGTAATTTTTTTCATAACGCCTCTCCTTTCATTCTTTTTGCTCTTGCGTAGCTACATTGCCTTCTTTCTTAAAAGCTCCCTGCACTGAATCTTTGATTTCCTTACCTATGGCGAAGGTACCTCCGATAAATGCCTTGGACATACCTGTGGCGCCTTTAAACATTCCTTCTAAGACTTTTGTCGGCAGCATAAAAACATCCTCTATTCCTAATCCATATTTGCGACTACCGGTGAGCTTATCCTCAACTGCCATCCTGACATCACCGAGTCTGAATTCGGGGCTATCCATCTTTGTCCTGATGACAAAACCCAAAACTATCTTGCCCTCATCTAAAGATTTAAAAATATCGAGGACAGCCGTAGCAATTTTTTCTGCTTTTTCTTCGGCCTCTTCAGGCGAGCGCGGCGTAAACACGATATCGGTCAATTCCAGATGACAATTTGCAGTCAGATTATTATTCAGCGAAGAAATATCGCTTGTAAAATTAAGTTTTGCCTTTTCAATGCGCGCCTTTTCTAAATCTACCCAATTAGAATAATAAGGATAAAAATGAATCCCGTCGATATCGGAAATGTTTAAATTTGCCTCCATGTTCTTTTTAAAGAAATTAATCCAACCCTCGGCTTTTATTTTACCCACTTCTTGACCTTCCTGCCAGGGAAGTTCTCCCGTTATTTGAAAATCACTAGCCAGGGAATGAGAAAACATATTAAAATTGTTTAAATAAAAGTTTATTTTGTTAACGATTATCTTAAATCCATCTTGGCCCAATGTATGGTCAATATAATCTATCCTGCCTTCCCATATCTTTAAGCGCTTACATATAAAAGGCAATGTTAATATTTGTTTCGGTTTGGCTACTTTCTTACCGGAGGCAGCCTCTGTTAAGTTTACAGTTGCCTCAGGCGCAAACCTCTCTAAGATAAACTCAGGCTTTTGCATCTTAATACTGTTAAAGGCAATCTTACCGGAGAATAATCTTAATATGCTGGGGGCAAGATTAATAGAATCAGCTTTGAATAATCCTTCAATATTGATTTTTTTGAGCTGCAAATGAAAGGTGGGAGATAAAAAAAAGTAATCGATACTTACCTTTTTTCTGGTGAGGTCCTCTAGTTTACGAATGATTAAGTCTTTACCTCTGAGCGCAAGGCTTGTATAAATAGCGGTGACTATCAAAAATAAAACTAAGAAATATATTACTACTGATTTTATTAGATACCTCATAATCCTATTTTAAATGCCCCTTGCAAGCTTCACGAGGGAACTCCTCTCTTGTCTGCCTGGTTTTATTTTAGCCATACTATCCTACTATATAGAGGAGTTTTGAGCACCCAAGAAGGAATTCCTCGCGGATTTCTTGAGGAATGAATTGTAAAAGAGATATGTCTAAAATTATTGCGAGAACCTCACCCCGAACGATTTTATTACATTACCTTTGCGGATCTGCTAGAAGCAAGAAGCTAACAAAATCTCTTCTTTTAACGGCCTTCGTTCTTGCGCTTTGAATAACAATCCCTGCAGTATATCGGACGATCATCTCTGGGTTTAAACGGGACTTCGCACTCTTTCTTGCACTCCGAGCAAATTGCCTTGTGCATCTCCCGTGACCCGCCAAATCCACCACCACCACCACCACCCTGATATCCCATGTTTCCTCCTTTTATTTTGCGCTAAAGATTTAGCCTTGAGTTGTGATTATAGGGCTTTTAAAAAAGATTGCAAGTATTTCTTTATTCTAAGGCGATCGGGCCATTGGGGACCTGTCCAGACTCAAGGTTAGCCTCCGTCGCTTTTTTCTCCAGTTTTCTTTGTTTTTTTTCCTCTGTCTTCTTTTTCCTGGCCAATTCTTTCTGAAACTTTTTATATGAATAATTATCTCTTGCCAATATACCCTCCTTACTCCCGCTTATGATACCGCGTAGTTAAATACTTTACTTCAAACAACCACTTTCTGCAAGCAATTTATGATAAGGTAAAACACAACCCCCACGGAAAAAAATTATATCTGAATTCGAGGTATTTTATAGCGAATTATTAGGCCGCCACAAAACCATCTATATGCTAATAATGTGGTTAATCAGCTATTCTTTTTTACTACCCCCCAAATTCTTTACAATCTGGGCGAACTCCGTAGGAACAAGGATAATCAAACTATTCTGTTCGGCACCAATTTCTTGCCAGGTTTGCAATTGTCTTAAAATTAAGGCATTGGGCGAATCGGCCATAACTTTAGCAGCTTCCATAAACTTCCTGCTCGCCTCCTCTTCTGCTGAAGCTTTAACTAATCGCGAGCGTTTCTCTCGGACAGCCTCAGATTCCTTAGCCATTGCACGCTTCATATTATCTGGTAATTCGATATTCTTAATCTCAACGCTGAGGATAGTAATACCCCACTCATCTGTTGGCCCTTGTAATGCCACCAATACTTCTTTACCAATATGATCTTTGTTAGCTAGAAGGGTATCTAAATCATATTTACCTAAAACATCTCTCAGCTTAGATTGAGCCAATAGGGTAGACGCCAAACCAAAATTCTCAACTGCTATAATTGACTTCGGGGCATCGAAAATCTTATAATAGACCACGGCGTCGATTTTGACTGGAACTGAATCCTTAGTCATAATTTCCTGGGGGATGACATCCATGGTTCGAATGCGCATATCGACTAAACTTACGTATTCTAAAACCGGAATTATAATATTCAGACCTGGTTTAATTTGTCTCATATATTTCCCCAGACGAAAAACCACACCGCTCTGCCATTGCGATACAATCCTAACCCCGAACATCACAATAACGACAGCCGTAACGACTATAAACCAAACCATGCGCACCTCCTTTTAGAATAACGAACACATGGGGTCCCTCTCATGTGCCACGAGGGATCTCCTATCTCTAAATACAGGTCCTTATTATAGCCCAAATATAGGATTAATCAATGAAATTCGGGAATTAGAGAGGTTATTTCCTCGCGTAATTTGTCTGTTTTGTCCGGTCTTTTTTGGCTGGAAATTGCGTAACTGTTTGAGGGATAAATGAATACGAAATGTCTGCCCTTGAGAGGCGGACATAAGGTTATTTACATCTTCTTGCCCTTATAATCCGGTTATATTTTTTGCGCCGGTCGCGCTTCTCCGGCATAACTTTCCCCTATCCTATAATTTTCTTTACCTTGTCTAACAACTCCTCCAGCTCAAAAGGTTTGCTAATGTAATCTTCGCAAGATAAAGCTGAAGCGCTTATCTTAGCTATCTCATCACTTCTTCCGGTAAACATTATAACCGGAATTGACGCTGTCTCTTTAGAATTCTTGATTTTCACCAAGACTGCAAAGCCATCCATGTCGGGCATATTAATATCCAAGAGTATCAGGTCTGGCTTAAGATGATTGGCAACTCCTATACCTTCTTTTCCGCTCTTTGCAGCTATAGCCGTAAATCCTTTTTTCTCAAGAAATGTACTTACTACCGAACAAATACCTGGTTCATCATCAATAATCAAGATTTTCTTAGCCATAAATTCTTCCTTCCTTATAACGTCTAATCGCTTTCTGCAATAGCCAATTTTGAAGCCACCACGAGTTCAAGATACAAAAAATCAAATGGCTTCAGGACATAACCGTAGGCTCCCAACACTATTGCTTTTTTGACTTTTTCATCATCTTGTTCTCCGGTGGCCATCACCACTCCAAGCTTAGGGTTTATCTCTAAAAGCTTCTCCAAAGTAGCCAGGCCGTCCATTCCCGGCATTTTCATGTCTAATAAAACTGCTGATATTTTTTCCGAACGAGCAATCTGAAGAGCTTTCTCGCCGCTTTCTGCCTCAAAAACTTTATATCCTTTACGCGTAAAGAATATCTTCAAGACTCGGAGGATACCTTCTTCGTCGTCAACCACAAGAAGTGATTTTTCTCCTGGATTCAAAGGGCCCTGTAAGATACGATCTTTAACTTTTACAATCTTTCCGATTTGCGCTACCAGCTGCAGAATATCAATATCTTTACTTAAAACCTCATTGGCTCCGGCTGTCCTGGCTTCTATCTCAAGCTCTGGGGTGAGGGCTCCTGTGTAAATTACTATCGGGACATCTTTCTGGTGCTCCCTCACTTTTTTCAAAATCGAAAGTCCTGATTCTCCAGAAGAGAGCCGTACATCTAATAAGAGAAGGTCAAAAGGTTCTTTAAAGATAAGTTCTAGTGATTGCTCAGCAGAGGGAACACTGACAATTTCATATCCTGCTTTAGTAAGAGCTTTTCTAAGAAGCTCCCTAATACGAGCCTCATCATCTACAATAAGAATTTTTGCCATAATTAATCCCCAGAGCTTTATTTCCCGGTTTCTCCCTCGGTGGTATTATCTTTGCCCGAAGCCCCTAGTTTCTCCGCTATCGTCTCCAGTTGATTGAGAAGCGACTGCGCTTCACTATCGTTTGGCGGCTCGAATGTACGAATTACTTCTGTTTTGATTATCGGCGCGCCTTCTTCGTCTTCATATTGCTTGTTTCTGAAATAACTGACCCCGAAAAAAATACCAGCTGCCAACAAAATTAAGATAGAGCCTATAACAATATGCTTTTTTGATATTACGAATTTAGATGGCGGGGCTTTTTCTTCGGGATGGGCGAGCTTATACATTATTGTAGAACCGAGATCTTCCGGAACCCTAACCTTACCCAATTTCCATAGTTGATTTGATAATGCGCCAATAGACCGTACGTACTCGCTGCATTTGCCGCAGGTGTCTATGTGGGCACAAAATGCTTTATATTCCTCTTCTGCGAGCAGATCTTCCAAAAAGGGCTGCAGGCTTTGTTTGATGTCATCGCAATTCATATCATCCCCTCAAGTATTGCTTAATATGCGTTCAATTTCTTTGTCCAGTTGAGCACGCGCCTGGGCGGTTTTTATCCTGGCATCGCTCTCTGATACCAGCATAACCGTTGCGATATCCCCGTAAGAAAGATTAAATTGATACCGTAAGAACAGGGGCACTTTTAGCTCAAAGTCTAACGTTTGCAGGGCCTTTAATACTATAAGCAGCTGCCCTTTTTCCGCCCCGCTAATCTCCAGAAGCTCAATTACATCAAAAGTTGGAATTGTTTTTATATTTCGGCACTTTTCTACAGTAACACCGATAAGTCTGAGTAAAAAGACCTCTTTTTGCCCTAGGGAAGAGCTTTCCCGTATTGCCTCGGTAAAACTTGACGCACAAATATCGTAAGCCCTGTCTTGGTCTTGGCCAACTAAGTACAGCACCAATGCGTAGATTCTCTGTTGGTACTGCGCAATGAGAGACTTTATGGTATCTTCGTTTTGATTATACATTCTCTTATGCTCAAAAGTAAGATTTTGGTAAGAAGACACATCTTGAAATAATCAAGGTCACCGGAGCTCACCTTTTTGCTAAAGCTTCACAACCCATTCCTATGCGATCTTGGCTGATTTAATGGAAAACAACCCGCGGGCATGCCGTGGTACCTTGATTGCCACGCCGACAACAATAACATGCCTATTTAGTGACATCCCGCCGAGCAGGTCTTCCTTCGCATTCATCCCTCGCTTCTTGTTTTCACAAGAAAACAGCGGGAGTCTTCTGCGAAGGCGGGATAAATGGCAACCGAATGGTGAATGTTGTCCCTTCGCTTTCTCTGCTCTCCACGTCAATTCTTCCGCTATGCCTTGCAACTATATCATAAGCAGTAGCTAGGCCTAAGCCTGAACCTCCTGCGGCTTTCTTCGAGCTAAAAAATGGCTCGCCTATCCGCCTTAACTCATCTGGTTTTAGCCCTATCCCGGTATCGGAGAAAATAATCTCTACCAATCCCGCCTCCTCTAAACACTTGGTTCTTATGTTAAGCTCCCCGCCTTTTGGCTTATCGGATACAGCATCTAACGCGTTTAATATGATAACCACAAAGACTTCCTGCATTTGGTCTTTGTCTGCAGCAATGAGAGGGATATTTTGGTCAAATGTTTTTTGAATAGTCATTTGAGAATACCTTACCAGCGGAAAGGTTAACTCTAAAGCATCCTCAATAACAGCATGAGCATTAACCGGTAGATATTCTTTTTTAGGCTTTTTTGAAAATTTTGCCAACCGCTGGACCAAATCAGCGCATTTTTTCTCAAAATCTCCAATAGACGTCAGGAATTTCTTTTCTTCCTCGCTGTGGCTTCCCAGATCTTGTAATACCTGAACCCCGGCCTTAATGCCGGCCAAACATCCCTGTATATCATGGGCAGTCTCACTCATCAGGTAACCTGTCGCTTGAAGCCTGTGAGTGTATCGCAGCGATTCCTCCTGCCTCTTCCTCTGCAAGAGACGTAGAAGCTCTGAAGAACGAACGCTAAAATATCCGAACGCAAAAAGAAATGCTACGTTACCCATAAGAATAGTTACTACCTGCGTTGTCGGCATAGAGTAATTTGAAAAAGATACGCGCGACAATATGCCAAATTGCTCTAACAACACGACAGACGAGAAAAAGAATGCGCAAGTAAGAACCCCAAACAACGCCGCCCCAAAACCGGCAACAACTCCCGCCCAAAGGATAACTGCGTAATAGGCAAGGCTAACCACCGGAGCTGCCAGGCCACCCATGTAATACAAAACCCAGCTGATGGCAATAATATCGGTGAGCATCTGAAAATACTGGAAGCGGCTCAGATTAACTTTGTTTAGAAAAAAACCATATGGCTGGTTAAGGAGGGCTTCCACAAAAATGATGGCGTACAACGCAGGGTTAAGATAGGAAAACCCGCCAACAAACTTCATCATAAGAAAAAAAACAAAAAGCAGAGAAAAGCTTATCAGTCTGATCTTGCCGGCCCAGCGGTATTTTGGTATTAGCTCGTCATGTAATTGTGTATCAGGCATAATATTTTTCACTCTTATCGTTAAAAATCATCACTTCAGGCAATGTTTAATTTCTGCTTCACCTTCTCCAGCAATACAGACAAATCAATCGGCTTGTAAAGAATATCCTCTGCTGTAAAACCTTTATCTTTCAATACCTCAAGGTACTTTTCTGCATCGATTGAACCCGTAAGAAGCAATACCGGGAACTTTTTGCCTAATTCTGTTTTTTTTTGCATCACGCCCAAGCCGTTTACTTTGGGCATCTTCATATCAAGCACCATCAGATCAATCTGCGTATCAGTTGACAAAATCCTTATCGCTTCTTCTCCACCTATGGCCTTGACCACGTCAAAACCGTTCATCTTCAAGAACTTTTCCGTGATATCGACAATTCTTTCCTCATCATCCACTACCAAAATTTTATTCATTACACTCCTTCCGCTTTAATGGGTAACCAGATATGCGCAGTTGTGCCTTTCTGCAACTGGCTTTTAAACTCTATTTTTCCGTTATGGGCTTTTATGATCCCGAAGCAAACAGAAAGCCCTAAGCCTGTCCCTTTTTCTTTGGTGGTAAAGAATGGCTCAAACACTCTGGCTAGGGTTTTATCATCCATGCCAACTCCGGAATCTTTCATTTCTATTTTGCAGTACTCGCCGTCTAAAGATGTGTTGATGATAATCTCTCCTCCTTCAGGCATGGCATCTCTTGCGTTGTTCAAGAGATTCATAAATACTTCCTGCATCTGTTTTTCATCTATTACTATGGCAGGAAGATCGTACTTTAAGTCTTTCTTTATTTTTACGTTACTTAAGCTAAATTGGTGTTCTATGAGCTTTGTAACAGACTCGATACTCTGATTAATATCTGTTCCCTTTCGTTCACCCTTGCTTGGCCTTGA
The DNA here is from genome assembly GCA_026387385.1 of Candidatus Omnitrophota bacterium. Lineage (GTDB taxonomy): Bacteria > Omnitrophota > Gorgyraeia > Gygaellales > Profunditerraquicolaceae > JAPLLU01. The sequence goes on along the minus strand of JAPLLU010000032.1, from coordinate 17,269 downwards.
GAACTTAAGAAGCCTCTGAATAATATCCTTTGCCCTGTTGCATTCTTCGTGGATAATTTTAAGATTGCTCTTAATCTCTTCATTAAGCGTTCCATCAAGTAAGGAAAGCTGGGCGTTTCCTGAGATAATCATGAGGGGGTTATTTACCTCATGGGCCATATCCGCGACAAGTTCTCCTAACTGAGCGAGTCTTTGAGTTTTTTCTATTTCTTTGCGTTCAGTGATGTCTTTATCGGTTGAGACAAAATGCGTAATGTTTCCCTCCTTGTCTATTATTGGCGTGATGGCTTTTTCTGCGTAATAGAACTCACCATTTTTCCTTCTATTAATGAGCGTGTCGCGGAAGACGTTGCCGGAAAGAATTGTCTTCCATAACATTTCGTAAAATCTTTGATCGTGCTTACCAGACTTAATAATTCTTGGTGTCTGGCCGATAGCTATTTCTTTTGCATAGCCTGTTGTTTTCTCAAATGCAGGATTAACATACTCAATTACTCCTTCTTTATTAGTTATAACAACGATATCCGCTGTTTGTTCAATTGCACTGTGAAGTTTTTTCAATGATTCCTGGGCCTGTTCGCGTTCTGAATGAGTACGTAATGCAAATATGCCGTATGCCAAGTCATTTGTCAATTCCTCCAGCATACTGACCTCCTGTTCATCAAAGGCATCCAGCTCATCCGCATATATATTCAGTGCGCCAAAGGTCCGTCCTTCGGCAGTCATAGGAAGGGCTATAGACGATGCATAACCGCGTTTAATCGCCTCATCTCTCCAAGGAGCAAACCTTGGATCAGTTAGGACGTTCTTACATATGCAAATTTTACCCATTCTGATAGATGTGCCTGTTGGCCCATGGCCTAATTCTGCATCAGACCAAGTAAAGTTTAAATTCTCCAAGTACCCCTCTTCATATCCAGCCTGTGCCACCGGACGCACAATCTTTTTTTCGTTCTGTTCAGCAAAGCCGACCCACGCCAAACGATATCCGCCAACTCCCACAAGGTTACGACATATCTCATGCAGTAAGTTACTCTCATTAGTAGCGCGTACTAAAGTCTGGTTACACTCACTGATTGTCTTAAGCGCACGGTTAAGTCTATACAGTTCATCCTCTGATTTCTTACGCTTGGTGATATCGCGTGTTACTTTTGAGAATCCACGCAAGTTCCCGGCTTGATCATATAATGCCGTAATGATTGCGTTGGCTAAAAATTGCGAGCCATCCTTTCGCACACGCCATCCCTCGTCTTCACACCGACCTTCGACCCTCGCTTTCTTCAGTTCCTCTTCAGGCTTGCCGCGTTGGATGTCTTCACTGGTATAAAAGGCTGAAAAATGTTTTCCAATGATCTCTCCCGCTCGATATCCTTTAATGCGCTCTGCTCCTTTATTCCAACTGACAATGCGCCCATCAGAATCCAACATAAAAATAGCATAATCAACCGTTTCTTCTACCACCAAACGGAATTGTTCTTCACTCTTGCGCAGTATCTCCTCCTGCTTTAAAAAATTTTCAATCATTAGCAATATATCACCAAACTCATCATTGTGTCTCTTCAAACTGGCTATGTAAGAGGGGTCTTTTGAATTTAAAGCGAAGGATATTTTTCGTAGGGGCATGCTTATCCAACGTGTAAAGATGAATAAAATAATAACCAAAATACTTCCTGCAAAAAGAATAAAAATGATAAAACGCTGTTTGAATATATGATTAAATTCTTTAAGACCATAAGACTCAAACCGGATATTAAGACGGATCAACGGAGTTTCATTCCAATCAGTTAATATTCTTGAAAAGGTAATTATGGCCTTTTCTAGACTCTGATTACTTACAACTGTTTTTTCTTCAGGGTTTGTGATCTGTATTGTGCCACCGATTAATCTAGAAAGTTCATCAATGTACTCTTTACCCCATAATTTTGCAGCAAATATGTATCCTCGCGATGGAGTTTTTCTCTCTACGTCAAGTGTTGGATGAATAGTGGCTCCGCGTATCTCCATCAAGCCTTTGGATGTATTCAGGAAGAAATGACACAACTGCTTATGCAAAAATACACTATTAATGATTTCTTTATTCAAAGGAACCTCTTTAAAACCATTGTCCTTTAAGTTATCGATGGAATATAGAAGAGAATAATCGGTTTTGTATAACCATATTGCATTAATACCATAGTTTGTAAGAACACTTGTGTTTATCATTTCTTTTGCCCAAGATTCATTTTCATTTGCAATAAAATTAACCATCTCATCCCAATAAGAATAATCGAATGTGAATGTTTCTAAGGGTGCTCCTTTAAGTATTAGAATCTTGTCAAAAATTACTTCCTTCTCATGAGCTTCATTTATGAAGAGCCCAACAAAACTTTCTCTTTGAATAAACCCGTAGACAACAAAGATAATCCCGAACAGTATTATAGTTAAGGACAGCGAAAGATATAGTTTAGTACGGATTTTCATGACCTATCAAAACAGAAATTATAAATTGTAGTTTAAGTTTTTTTCTTTATACTTCCTTTAACTCATTCTTTAAGTATGAAATTCTTTTCTTCGTCTTGGCTTTTCTCTGTTGACTGCAGCTTTTCCTTTAGTTTCATAATCGCTCCCCCAAGAGAATATTTTTCCTCATCAACCAACTTCTTGACTAATATGGCTTTATTAATATCTTCTTGGGAATATCTTTTAAATTGCCTCGTACCGCACTGAACATAATTTGGCTTCAGTATGCCCAGATTCTCCCAATAACGTAACCTTTCCAAAGATGTCCCTATTTTATTGGCAACTGTAAATGATCCAAATAATCCATCATTAAAATTAGCCATTTAGTTTCCCTGATAAAAATTAAATATGTAAAAGGTTTTCTATAAACTATTTTATATATTTTTGAAATTGAAAAATTACCGCTACTCTTATAGTGGTATTATAATTTTAATTACTTTCTAAAACTTTGCAATCGGGGAATTCCTGATTTTGAGGTTCGAAATACCTTAGATTACTTTGATAAAAATAGACTCAAACTGTGGTTATCTTTGGCTGGTACTTCTAATGCGCTAGATTATAAAGAAGTTAACCCTTCGCGGACAGCGTATTTGGTGAGTTCGGCTATGCTGCGGATGTTCAATTTATCCATGATTTGTTTACGGTGCGTCTCGATTGTCTTTACGCTTATTTTCAAGATAGAAGCAATTTGCTTTGCGGTTTTTCCTTCAGTAAGAAGCTGCAAGACTTCGCGTTCCCTATTGGTCAAGACAGAAAATGCGTTAAAATCATTCTTTACAGATTGGCCTAAATAGTCCCTAACTACAGAACTTGATATTTTAGGTGATATATATATTTGGTTTTTTATAACAACTTGAATAGCAGAAAGTAGCTCTTCAAAAATACAGTCTTTGAGCAGATAGCCGGATGCTCCGGCTTTGAACATCTGAAAAACAAATTTCTTTTCAGAATGGACTGATAAGGCAATCACTTTTACATCAGGAAACTCCTTGATTATCCTACGCGTAGTCTCAATTCCGTTCAAATCCGGCATCGCAATATCCATGATGACCACATCAGGCCTACTGTTGCGGACCAACTCTAACGTTGCCTGACCGTCCGCTGCTTCGCCAACAACTTCTATCACTGTATCCTGTTCAAGCAGGGCACTTATGGCTTGGCGAACCATATTATGGTCATCGGCTAAGATAATTTTTATCGGCATATTACTCCCTTTTGAGCACTATTTCAGTATGCCTGCTGGTAATCTTACGACAAAGGTCGTCCCTTTATTTATTTCACTTTCTGCATAAATATTCCCGCCGTGCTGTTCGATAATTTTGCGGCCTATGGTAAGCCCTAAGCCCATGCCTCCGTCCTTAGTAGTATGGAAGGGTTCGAATATCTTATCCAGCGCTTCTCTAGACATGCCTATGCCTGTATCGGTTACTTTTACTTCCAGGCATTCAGGGATCTCTGAATATTTATTGCCTCCTAAGCCTATGGAGACTGTAAGCAAGCCTCCGTTTGGCATTGCATTTACTGAATTAATTATCAAATTCATAAAAACCCTTCTGAGCCTCTCTGGGTCAGCTTGAATATAATAATTATCATTCTGAGTATTGTAGCTAATATTGATTTTCTTTTCTATCAAGCCCTCTTTCATTATTTCTAAAACGCCGTCTATTATTTCCTTCACGTTTACTCTAGCTAACTTTAGCTCTGAATGAGAAGAAAAATCAGACAATTCTTTAAACATGCCTTCCAGGCGTTCAATCTCCTGCGGTATTAATTTAGCGAATTTATGCACAAATTTTTCGTCTTTATGTCTTTGGGGAAATAATTGAACGAAAGATTTTATAGATATTAAAGAATTCTTGAGTTCATGCGTTATCCACGCCACTGCCTCTCCTATTGCCGAGAGTCGTTCGTTAAGCCTGGCCTTCTTCAACTTCTTGGTCATATCGTTAAAGGACCTGATTAATTCTCCAATATCATCGCGCATCTTTATTTTGATTTTATGGTCTAAATCTCCTGCGGCTACTCTTTTGATCCGGGAAGCCAGGGTTTTAATTGGCCGGGCAAAGACCTTGGACATAAAAATGCTCACTAAAACAACAACTAGTTCACTAAAAATGATAATTATCCAGGATTGGATCTTCATTACCTTAGAAAATAAATAGGCCTCATCCTGCTGTTGCCTTAAGACAACCCCCCAGTCTAAACCAGGAATAGGGGCATAGGAGCTAATCAGCTTGCCTTCTAATTTATCCTCTAATTCCACTGCATCGGTTTTACCGGCTAAAACCAACTGGACTTCTTTTTGCTCCATCATATTCTCATTCTTTAACACCCTCTTTTTGTCCTGGTGGGCTATTAAAACTCCCCCCTTAGACACCAAGAAAGCCCTGCCCGTATTACCTATTCTGATGTTATCTATGATATCCCACATGCCTCTTAAATTAACTTCGGCAATCAGCGTTGCGACCCTCCTGCCCATCTTATTAATCGGAACAGCCATAGTTACAAAAGGGGTATGGTTATCTAAAATCTTGACTTCAGAAATATAAACTTTCCCTCCCTCTATTTCTTCTAAGGCCTCTTTGGGAATGTCCCAAACAAATGCCTTTCCTAACTCAGAACTAGCTATTTCTTCGCCTGATAAATCTACAGTAGCGGCACGCATAAAAATAGGCTGATTGAGGACTAATTCTACCAGCACTGTCTCTTGCTTCCAGGGCGCAGGATAAACTATCCCCAGCATTGCCGCAGTAATATTTAAGATATCCTGGGGTTTTTTTACAAATAATCCTATCTCCTCCGCTGTCCTGATTACAATCTGCTTATGGTTATTTAATACCGAGCTTCTCACTGCTTTCTGAGAGGTATTAATCAGTAAAACTCCTAAAAGCACTACCGGTATAGTAACTATCGTAAGTAATATAATCGCAATCCTTACCCACAACTTACGGTAGAAGAAATTTAATAAAAAGCGTTTTATTAGCCTCTTTTGGCGTCTCATATTATCTTGCTGTTAGATATTTAAGCTCCCTGTTTTAAAATCTTTGCTTTCGAGTGTATAACTTCTAGATTGCAATTTGCAGTTTGTAGCCCGAACCTGCTCAAGCCACATTTTCCAATAACTTCCTTTTCTATCCAGCAGCTGAAAGTGCCCTCCCGTCTCAGCTATCTTTCCGCCTTCAATAAAAACAATCTTATCGGCATGGGTTATTGTAGAAAGCCTATGCGCAACCATAAGGGTAGTGCGGCCACTCATTAATTTCTCAAAAGCCTGTTCAATGATTAAACGTTCGGTCTCTGAATCCACAGAAGAGGTAGCTTCATCTAAAATTAAAATTGCCGGGTCTCGTAATATGGCTCTGGCGATAGAAATCCTCTGTCTCTGACCGTAAGATAATTTAATCCCTCGCTCACCAATCTGCGTATCGTAACCATCGGGCAACTCCATAATAAACTGATGAGCGTTGGCTAATCTTGCCACCTTTATTATATCATCTTTGGAAGCCCCTAACTTGCCATAAATTATATTTTCTTTAACTGTTCCGCTAAACAAGTAATCGTCCTGAAGAACCATAGCGATCTTGGAGCGGTAGGATTTTAATTCCAAGCCTTTCAGATTATAACCATCGATAAAGATATCTCCTTTTGTCGTATCATAAAACCTTAAAAGTAAATTTAACAAGGTAGTCTTTCCTGCGCCACTCTTACCCACTAAAGCTACTACCTCTGATTCTTTTACCTCAAGGTTAATTTCAGATAAAACCTCCTTGTTATTATCATAACCGAAACTAACATCTTCGAACTTTATATTCCCTTTTATACTGTCGAGCGAAATCGCGTGTTTCGCCTCTTTTATCTTTGGTTCTTCAGTTAATACCTTATTAATGCGCTCTAAAGAGGCAGCTGCCTCCTGATAGTAATTATTGATAATCACCATCTTAATTATTGGAAAAAATAGCATGCCCAGATAGGAATAGAAAGCCATTAATGTCCCTGTGGATATTCGGCCGGAGAAAACCGCCTTTGCTCCCAACCAGATAAGCGTAACTAATCCCAGGGAACTGACAAATTCGGATGACATCCATAATAAAATTCCTAATTTATGGCTCCCCATAGAAGCTTTAAATATTTCTTTCTGTTTGAAATTGAATTCATTTGCTTCATATTCCTCCTTGGCAAATCCGCTGACTATGCGAATCCCGTTAAATACCTCATTTAACCTTGAGGTCAACTCAGCGTATTTGTTTCTTATAAATTCGTGTTTCTTTTTTAGGCGCGGAGTAAATTTAAAGAAGGCCAGGCCGAATGCAGGTAGATAAAGAAGGGAAATTAAAGTTAACCTCCAGTCTAAAATAAATAAAATAACCAGGACAAAAAAAACGTTAAAAAATGAATAGATAAAATCAACCACTCCCCCAAATAAGAAGTTTCTAATGCTCTCTACGTCTCCGATAACCCCTGAAATAATCTTTCCTGTCGGATTATTCTCAATATATCTAACCGATAATCTCTGCAGGTGCCAATAGAGTTTATTACGTAAATCGCAGACTACATTTTCTCCGATAAGAGAAATTAAATACTCGCGTAGATACCCAAAATAAAATTTTAGAATAAAAACAAGTATTAGGGCTATTGCCAGGGTATTAAGCAAAAATATATTCTTCTTAGGTAATATCTCATCAATAACTATCTTAATAACCCAAGGAAAAGCCAGGCCTAACAGATTAGCTATAAGAATGGCTAAAATTGTAAAGAAGACTTGTTTCTTGTAAGGCCTTAAAAGCGCTAAAAACTCTTTTAAATTGCTCATCCTTTGCGCTTATTAGTTTATGAGCTTAGGAGCTACTCTTTTCGCTGAGTAGTTTATGATATTCCAGCTTAATTAACTCCGGGGTAATGCGGTCAAAATACTCTCTCTTGCAGGACAAATCAGAAAAATTATTATTTTCCAAATAGGAATAAAAACGGCATCCGCCCTGGCACATAGGGATATAAGGGCAATCCATTGGGCATTTATCCCAGGCATCAATATTTAAAAACTCCCTGGATTTCTCTTCAAATTCATCGCTCTGCACATTACCAAGGGAAAACTCTGAATATCCTACAAGAGAATTACATTTATAGATTAACCCTTCCGGGTCAATAGTCACTGCTGCGTCCTGCATAATCAAAGAGCAGGCGTTAATGGCTAAACCCGTCCTAATCTTAATCCCCCGCCTCATTAACTCTCTCTTAACAGCCAGCACTTCGTTAAATAATCCGTCTTTACTCACAAAGGATAAACACTCTGCCAGCTCAATTGCCCCGGGATTGCTCCTTGGGCCCAGGCGCGGGGATAGCGGAGCAAAATCAATACGGTCTAATCTATAAAGAAGCCCCTCTTTCTCTAAATAATCAAGGAACCCGGGGATACTTGCAACATTCTCCCGGTCAAAATTACCCACCACCCCTACCTTAACCTTATCGATTATGCTTTTGATATTATCGATAATCAGGTCAAAGGTTGGCCGTCCGTCACAAAAAGGCCTCTTCTTATTATGTTCGCTTCTATCTCCATCGATAGTGATGCGAATATCTTTTAGGCCTACGGTAGTAAATTTATCAATTAAGTCGGGATTTATAAGGCTGCCGTTAGTAATAATCCCAAAGCCAAACTCAACTCCTTTTTTTTGCGCCCATTCTCTTATATGCCAGGAGATGTCGTAAATAGGCCTGATGTTTAAGAGGGGCTCTCCGCCATAATAGACTAAAAAGATGCGTTTAAATTTTTTCTCCTCAGCCCTCTGGATTAACCACTTAATGATTAAATCACTGGTCTCCTTGTCTAAAAAAACATCTTCTTTGACCGACTCCTCAAAACAATAGACACAGCGGAAATTGCAGGCATAGGTAGTAAGAATAGTAACCTCAAAAGGCAAAAAAGAGGAATCATATTTTAGCTGCCGGAAGAAGTCCTTTAATTTGGCTTCTTCCTCATTTTCATCCTCTACGATGATTCCGTTTTCTTTTAAAGCAGCGAGATGCCCTCTTGTTATCAAGCCTAAATCTTCTACCTTTAGTTTCTCTAGACTATCCAGAAGGCCTTTTAATTCCGGATTTATCTTTATCAAGGCCTGGGTGCGGGTATTAAATAATAAATTCTCTCCCTGCTCAGGATAATTCTCTACGCATAGATTAAATCTGGATAATTTCATCTTCATTTACTCCTTAAAATAATCTTTTAGAGCTGTCTAACTAATTTCCTTGTAGTAACCCTGGTCGGCCGCCCAGGGCTTTACTGCAAGGAACATTTGCTAACTTTGTTATCTTACACGAAGATTCTCGGTTCCTGGCGGATAACAACAGCCAAGCGGACCTACCTTAGACACATTGTCTGAACCTTTTCTAATCACTTCCATTTTTCACCTCCTTTCATTTAAAATACTTGCTTTCTATTTTATCTCTCATATACCAATCTTTCATCGTATAAGTTGGCATGCTTAAGGTAAAATATTCGTTTGTATTTGCGAGTTTTGCAGAAACAACATGAAAAACAAATGGAAAATAGAGAAAAGCGGCGGGCTGTTTTTCATAAATAAGCTGATTAATTTTTTGATATATTTCCTGTCTTTTCTTCTTATCTTGACTAATTTCTCCTAATTCAAAAAGCTTATTCACTTCCTCATCTTCATAAACCCATAATTTACCGCCTCTTTTGTACTTAGAATACCATTCTTCTTCTATATCATCGGCACGCCCAGCCATAAATAATTTTAGATGCGCTTGAACTCTGAGATTTTTTAAGAATTCTTCGGTAAGCATATCTTCATTATCATATAATATTACCTTAACCTTAATCCCAATCTGCTGCAGTTGCTGCCTGATAGCCATAATTATCCTTTGATAAATCTCGCTCCTTGTGTCAACCAATACCCTAAGTTCTAACTCTTCTCCCCTTTTCTCTAAGATTCCGTCATTATCTTTATCCTTCCATCCTGCTTCTCTTAATAATTCAAGTGATTTTTGCGGATTATATTCAAAAGGTAAAACCTCAGGATTAAACCCTAAAGATTTAGGATAAAAAGGGCCTACGCATTCCATACCATAACCATAAGCTACCTTCTCTATCAATGCCTTTCTGTCTATACCATAAGCAATTGCCTCTCGAATCCTCTTATCAGTTAATAAAGGGTCATCTAAATTATAAAAAAGAGCGTAATAAATATCGACGGGAAAGGCGTAGGCTTTAAATGCCGGATCATCCCTAATCACCTCATAATCCTCTCTCTCTATAAATGTGGCATAATCCACTTCACCGCGCATCAGACCAGTCCAGAGGTCGCGGGAGTCAGGATATACTTTCACAATAATCCTATCCAGATAAGGCCTTCCTTCATAATAACCAGGATTATATTCTAAGATAATCTGGTTGTCCTTTCCCCATTCTTTAAACCTGAATGGCCCCGTGCCAATAGGATGAAAATTAAAATTACAATTCCTTAAATCCGCCCCTTCAAGAATATGTTTGGGGGTTATTTCTCTTACCAGCCTGTAAATAAACGGTGATGATGGCTTCTTTAAGATTATCTGGAAGGTATATTTGTCAATTACTTTAAAATCATTGACCGATTCAAAGAGAGAATTAAACGGCGAATTATTCTTTGGATTAATAACACTTTCATAAGTAAATTTAACATCGTCTGCGGTGCATTCTACTCCATCATGAAAGCGGACACCTTTTCTTAAATAAAAGGTATAAACCAGGCCATCCGAAGAAATATCCCAAGATTCTGCCAAATCCGGCTCTATTTCGCCTTTTGAACCTATTCTTACCAAGCGGTTAAATATCAAATCAAGCAAAGACATAGAAACGCTGGAGGTAGTAAAAAGAGGATTTATTATGGTGGGCTTATTGCGCGTGCCCCAAACCAGGATTCCGCCATAAGGTTTGTCTTGTTTGGTTATACCCTTGTTTCCTGTTACGGTAAGTGTGAGCATAATGAGCAGGGTAAATATAATTACGCGCATCTTTCACCTTTTATAAAAGCAACTTCTGTGCCAAGGATTAAGTGAAAAAAGAATTCCTATGAAATACCGTCGGTAGGATTTTTTCTTCATGGCAAAGCGCGCTTAACAACTGCCGGATTTTATATGCACAAAAAACTGTGCAAATACCACTCCTGTGCACAAATAACCTTTCTTACCAATCGATTGAAAAGCCGCCTTCAAAGTATCTTCTTGGGATGGGATTATAGAAATCTGACCAGTATTCGCTGTCAAAGATATTGTAGATATTTAAAAAACAGGTGAGATTCTTGACCTTTTGCCTGGCCTTAAGGTCAAAGATGAATTTTCTGTCTTTTGGCTGGAAGATATCAAAAGTCTTGTTCCAATAATCATAACGGCCGTTAATATAAAGACAGGTGCCTATCTTATTCTTATATTCAAACCCTAAATCAAAAGACTGCCTGGGGCTATCTGCGTCTTTAACAGTTTCCCCTGTTGTCCTGTTTTCAATATCATTAAAAGCGCCTGAGCCGAAAAAGCTTAAATCCTCAAATAGTTTTAATCTAACCTCTGCCTCTATTCCCTGCCTTCTGAATTCTTCAAAGTTCTTTTTAATCCATTTGCCTTCTAGGTTCTTGGCATTGGAGATAGCATCAGAAATATCTGCTTTGTATAATGAAAGTTTTAACCATACCCTGGCTACAGGCTGACTTTCCAAGCCCAACTCATAAACCATGGCGCGCTCAGGCCCAAGGTCAGGGTTAGTGGTAAGGCCGCTTAGGCTTTCAATATAATACTTCCACAATAGCGGCGGAGCGTTAAAGGCACGGGAGATATTAAGCCTTATTAAGGTGTCTTCCCTACTGCCTAAATGGTATACGCAGCCGAATGACGGGCTTATGTCCTGTCCGAATTCGCTATTACGGTCGTAACGCAACCCAAAATTGAAATCCCAGGGATTTAATTTCAAACTGTAATTAGCATAGGGCGCCTGTAATTTTAAATTTTTTGCTTTGGTAAGATAAGTAGACTTTAAGGTATCAGAATCAAAATCAACACCCAAGACCAAGAGGTCTTTCCCTCTAAGGCGGGTGCTGGAATTTAAACTCAACTGATAAAGCAGGTCTTTAGATTTTATGGCTAGGTAAGGGGCTTCATCGTCAACCGAAAGAAAATAATCGGAAATTATATCCTGGCGGGAACGCTTTAAATCTATTCTTATATTTGAATCTTTAACATTCCCTTCCCAGCCAACCTTGCCGTACTGGCAGCGGTAGGGGTGGGCTTCCCAGGTATTATCCGGCAACACCCCGCTATTGACATCTCCTTCGCTAAAACCAAAGGAGCCGGTAATTTTACCCTGCTCTTCTAAATCATAGGATAGCTTACCGAATGACTTTTTCTCCAAAATATCATCCTTTGGCCCATTTCCGCCTGATTCCATATAACTTGAGAAAATATAATAACCAAGGCCTAGCGCTTTGCCGGATAAATCAAAACTGTGTTTTTGTGTGCGGAATTCAGCAAAGGTATTGGTTATGCTACCTTCCGGTATTAATGAATTTCCCGTATCCTTGGTAATAATGTTTATCACTCCTCCTAAGGCAGAGCCCCAGATGCTGGAAGCCGAACCTTTAATTACTTCTATCCTAGCTATGTCTTCGATAGGGAATTTTGAGGGGTTTACCTGGCCTGAGGCTTGCGTATTCAAAGGTATGCCGTCAATCATCACCCTTACTTGCCGGGAGTCTGACCCCTGAATACTGACGGAAGTGGCACGGCCAAAACCGCGCCCTGGCTCAACATAAACACCCGGTATGTAATTTAGGACTTCGCTTAAATCCCTGGCGGGCAATTGCTTGATTTCTTCTTCATTAACTACCACCACATTTTCAGTTGTTTCACTGAGGCCAACAGGTGTTCTTCTGTTAGTTACTATTATCTTTTGTAATTCTATTTCTTTGCTGTTTTCTGCCGCTACCGGAGCATGTATTATCCCGATAATGAATATAGCCAATAATAAAGCCCATGCGGAGTTAGCGGTTAGATATTTCTTATTCACTATTTTTTAATCCCAGGCTTTTCATCTTGTTGAAAAGAGCATTGCGATGTATTCCTAATATCTTAGCTGCCTTGACTTGATTTCCCCTAACTTTTTCTAAAACTGCTTCTATGTATTGCTTCTCAAAATCTTTACTTGCTTCTTTGAGCCCGCCTTCGGCATGGAAAGCCCTTACTAGGCCGCTCTTGATAAAAATATCAAAGGGCAGGTCCTTGGAAGTAATCACGCCTTCATCCCTTAAAGCTACAAGCCGCTCTATGACATTCTTGAGTTCTCTTACATTCCCCGGCCAAGCGTAATTCACCAAATATTCCAAAGCCTCTTTAGTGAAAGCTTCTATCTTTTTTCTGAAAAGCTGATTATACCTCTGCAAGAAATAGGCGACTAATAAAGGTATATCTTCTCGGCGTTCCCTTAAAACGGGAAGGTGTATGGGTACGACATTCAAACGGTAGTATAAATCGTTTCTGAACTTCCCTACCTCTACTGCCTGTTTTAGGTCAACATTGGTAGCGGATATTATGCGCACATCTACTTTAATTATTTTTGTGCCGCCCAACCTCCTGATTTCTTTTTCCTCCAGGGCTCTTAAAAGATTTGCCTGCACGCCCAATCTTAATCCGGAAATTTCATCTAAAAAGAGCGTGCCCTCATTAGCCAGCTCAAACATCCCTAACTTCTGATTAATAGCATCGGTGAAAGCTCCTTTTTCATGGCCGAACAATTCGCTCTCTAATAGGGCTTCCGGTATACCAGCGCAATTAATGGGTATAAATGGCTTTTGTCTCCTGGTGCTGTTAAAGTGTATAGCCCGGGCGATTAACTCTTTGCCAGTCCCGCTTTCTCCGGATACCAGGACCGTAGAATCGTTCTTTATCACCTTTTCAATTATGCCGTATATTTCTCTTATTTTTTTGCTTTTACCCACAATATTCTCAAATTTAGTCTCTTCTCTTTGAGAACGGAAATAGACTACCTCTCTAAATAATTTATCTTGCTCTAGGGCCTTCTCGGCTACTGTTATCACCTCATCTACATCAAAAGGCTTGGTAATATAATTACTGGCTCCTAGCTGCATTGCTTCAACTGCCTTGCGTGCGCTATCTGTAGCTGTTGCCATAATTACAGGCAGGTTTTCATCGTATTCCTTTATCTTGCGCAGGACCTGCATGCCATCCATATCCGGCATAGCAATATCTAAGAAAACCAAATTAATCGATTCCTTTGCTATCTTATCCAGGGCGTCTTTACCGCTCCTTGCGGTTAGAACCTCAAACCTTCCCTCCAAAATAGTCTCAAAGGTTTCTAAGACCGCTGGCTCATCATCAACCACCAAAGCAATGGGCAAATTTTTTGGATTATTCATATCTGTTCAGATTTGAAGTGTAAGTTAATTTTATACAGCGTTGATTAAATAGCGGATTAAAAAATTGATCTTAACCTTGGAGGCTCTCTTTTATATAAATTATAATGCCTCACCTATCATCAGTACTAACTTCTCGTATTATAGCATATAGTTTTTTCAATGGACTAATTAAAATGCGTTGTTTACTATACTGGCTTACATACAATATAAAAAAAGAAGCCCTACAGTATAAATAGTAAATAAGCAGCTTGAACTAAAAACCACCTGTATCCGTTATATGTTAAAGGAAATTGCGGGGAAAGGGCTAAAATTGCCAGATTCGTAGCTTCGAACTATCTATTGAATGACGTAAATCTTTATCCCACATATAAAAAGCACCTCATTTTGTTCGCTGAAGGGCTCTCTCGTCCAAATTGGCTGCGCGTGTTGCTATAGGTAATAACTTTATCTCTTTGTACAAACAAGCCTATTATATAACAAAAATGCCGAATTTCCAGAAATTATGGCTTATTAGAGATAGATTTTATGTCCGTTTTGTCCGGTATTTTTTGGCCTGAAATTCTCTAACTCTTTGAGAGGTTAGAAGATAGAGTTGTCCACCTCTGTTGACCAGGACATAGACGATAAATCTCCATTTTTAATGTTATATTCATTATATCTGTTGTAGAAATTAGATTCACTCAGTTCTTTCTTTAAAGAATCGATTATCAATCCATCAATTCGTTTCCAAATGTAGGAAATATTATCGCGATAATCAAGATCATAACTTTCAATCTTTTTATAGGCGATCAGAATAGCTTCTTCGAGCAAATCTTCTCCAAAACGCTGGATAAGCTCAGGGAATGCTACTTTATGGATTCTAAAGATTAGAAAACCTATATGACGAAGTACAAGTTCATCCTTACTTTTCTTTGAGCCCTTTTGGGCCTTTAGGATCAATTGTCTTTCTTCGGATAAGGTGATTTTTGGATATCTTTGCGCAAGCAAGCGGTAAGATTTCCACATTTTTGTCTTATTTATTCTATAACTTCTTAAGCAATTCTCTTGCTACCTTCTTACCTGCAAGAAACATGCCGCCAAAGATTGGCCCCATACGCGGGCCTCCAAATACAGCATTTGCGCACATCCCACAGGCGTAAAGCCCAGGGCATATTTCTTTGGAATTCTTTACTATAGTATCTTCTCCTACCTCTGCCCACATTGATTGTTCACCCATAATTTTCCCGGTCTTTGTATTAAGTTTAATTCCTGATTTCCGTTCCACGACCCGCGCAACTTCTGCAGGGTGTCCAGTAGCATCAACCACGAATTTCGCCCTCATGGTAATCGGATCAACATGCAGGTTAGCCATTTCAACAGACGTCCAGTTTAAAACCAAGCCACAAACACGTTTAGACCTTATCATTACATCTTCAACACTTAAAAGGTTAAAAATCTTTAAGCCAGCATGCACGCTTTGCGAACATATCGTGGACACCGCATCTATGGAATCCGCAAGGTAATAACCGTCCTCATATTTTCTATTCTTGACTCCAAACTCATCCAGAATCTTCTTACCCTCTTCCTGAACTACTATCTCATTGAACATTATCCCACCGCCCCACATACCTCCCCCTACGGATAACTTCCGCTCAAATAAAACTACCTTTTTCCCAGCCTTAGCCAAATAGTATCCGCATACCATACCGGCAGGGCCGGCCCCGGCTATTGCCACATCAACATCCAACGCTTTCACGAGCTTCTCGCTGTATGATTCAATAATAGCCCGAGAAATTTTTATTTCATCCAATCTCATTTTGCTCCTCCTTATTAATGGTTAAAAACAAAAAACCCTTATGCCAACTGCATAAGGGCTACATACATCCAGACCTCCTTTCCCTCCGCTGGCATTATCCAGATCAGGTTCCTGGGGTCATCCGTTCCACACGGAACTCTCAGGCCGTTTTACGACCTCCCCACTTTTTATTTAAAATAATTTTATCGCGTTTTTTTCTTTTGTCAAGCAGTTAAGAGGTATTCTCACTCAGGACGCTCAGAAGGGACTCACCATAAAAACACTCTCTGCAAACAGGTATGGCAAAATTAGAGAGGTATTTCCTAGCCACTCTCCTATTACCCGGCTTTTATAAATGACCTTCGGAAACTCGAAAATGCCTCGAATATTGCCGATATTTTCATTATATAGGGACCATTATATAAGAGAGGAATTGGCCTATTTCTACGCTAAAATAACTTAATTCAGAGAGGTTTTATAAATAGAAATCCGTCGGAATAAGTGCTTTGGTAGGTCGGAAAACGCAATGCCCTAAGTCTTTGACACAGCGCCAGATAAAAAGGCTATGATCAGTATGATCGACCATAGCCTTAAAGTTCTCTCATTATATGAGGAGAGTGAAAATACTGGCGTCCCTGGGCTGATTCGAACAGCCGACCGACTGCTTAGAAGGCAGTTGCTCTATCCAGCTGAGCTACAGGGACAGTTTAGTTTCAATGATCTTTAGGTATTTTGTCTGATGACAAAGTACGATTTACTGACAAGTAATAGTGGGTAAGTCGGGGCGACAGGATTTGAACCTGTGACCTCTTGGTCCCAAACCAAGCGCTCTAGCCAAACTGAGCCACGCCCCGATGCTGGCGTTATTTTTAAACCCTAAGCCAGCATCGGGACCACGGCCCGATGCTGACCATGCTCTAGACTTCACGTCAGCATCGGGCCACGCCCCCCCCATGCTGACGAATATTTATTTACTGTTTAATGCTAAATAATTCTTCAATCTATATCTTAAATATTTCTTACCCATGCCACTTTTCAAATATCTTTCTCTGACTATAGCATCTTCTTTTTCTAAGCATCCTTCATAATAAATCAGCTTAAGCGGCCCCCTATTTTGTGTCGAGAATTGATTTTTATCGTTGTGTTCTTTTATACGACGCTCTAAATTACTTGTAAAACCTGTATAAAATTCACCGTCTTTTAGACTTTGGAGAACATATACGTAATGCATAATACTTATTTATAAACACAAACGCGGTTTTTGCCTTTTCGCTTTGCTTCTTCCAAAACGGTTATTACCTGCTTGAGAAATTTCTCTTTGCTGTCTCTTAAATTATATTGCCCTACCCCGGCGCTTACCGTAAGCCTTGTCATCTCTAAAGGAGAATCTCTCCTCTCTACAAACACCGCTTTCTCTATTTTATCCCTCAATTTCTCAGCCACTGTTGCTGCCTGCTTTAGATTTATGTCCGCAAGTAACACCGCAAATTCTTCTCCGGAATAACGCGCGACTATGTCCACTACGCGTAAATTATCCTTAATTATATTTGCCATCTGGATAAGGACGCGGTCTCCCATGGCA
>JAPLLU010000047.1 GCA_026387385.1 Candidatus Omnitrophota bacterium | reverse complement strand
TGGCAACACGGAGTATTTGTTGGCGCTACTATGGCTTCAGAACGCACTGCAGCGCAATTCGGTAAACTCGGAGAAGTCAGGCGCGACCCCATGGCCATGTTTCCTTTCTGTGGTTACAATATGGCGTATTACTTTAGACACTGGTTAGAGATGGGTAAACGCATGACCAAGGCGCCTAAGGTTTTCCATGTTAATTGGTTTAGGACTGACGAAGAAGGCAAAACTTTATGGCCGGGTTTTCGAGAGAATCTTAGGGTTTTAGAATGGATATTGGACCGTTGTAATAATAAAGTAAGGGCAGTTAATACTCCTATAGGCTATGCCCCCTACCCATCCGATATAGATATGACGGGGTTACAGCTGCCAGCAGGTACCCTGGAAAAACTATTGGCAATAGATAAGAAAGATTGGCTTGAGGAATTAAAAGGCATCAAAAAATTCTTTAAACAGTTTAAAAAAGACCTCCCCGTAGAGTTATGGCAGGAATATGAAGGCCTTTTGCTTCGGCTAAAATAAGTAAAGCCCTTTGTTGGCTGAACTTTAATTGCATGCTCATTTAAAATGACAAACAACGTTTTATTATCCACTAATTTTAAAGACCTAAAACTTTTCAAGCGCGGCAAGGTCAGGGATGTTTATGATTTGGGCGATAAGTTATTGATTGTTTCTACCGACAGAATTTCATGTTTTGATGTAGTTTTGCCTTCCGGTATACCTTATAAAGGCAAAGTCTTAACTGGATTGTCAATTTTTTGGTTTGGGCTTATTCAAGATATCATTCCAAATCATTTAATCACTTCAGATGTAGACAGTTATCCGAAAGAATTGCAAAAATATAAAACTGATCTTCTGGGGCGTTCTATGTTAGTAAAAAAAACAAAGCCGTTGCCTGTGGAGTGTGTAGTAAGAGGATATCTATCCGGTTCCGGGTGGAAGGAATATAAAGAGACCCAGTCTATATGCGGCATAAAGTTACCCGGCGGTCTTTTAGAATCAGATAGGCTTGCGCAAATCATATTTACTCCTTCAACCAAAGAAGATGTAGGTCACGACATGAATATCGACCAGGGCCATGCAGAAGAGCTCGTGGGCAAAGATATTGTGGATAAACTGGCAAAAAAAAGTATAGAAATTTATAAAAAAGCAAGCCAGCACGCAATTGGATGCGGGATTATTATCGTCGATACAAAATTTGAATTTGGCATATATGATAATCAAATTATTTTAATCGACGAAGTGCTCACTCCTGATTCCTCGCGTTTCTGGCCTAAAGACCAATATATGCCTGGTCAATCTCAACCCAGTTTTGATAAACAGTTTGTGCGCGACTATTTGGAAAGCCTAAATTGGAACAAGACGCCCCCTGCGCCAGAATTACCCCAGGAGATTATTAATAAAACGACTCAAAAGTATCTAGAGGCTTATAAAAGACTGGTGGGAAAGGGATTATTAAGGTAGGATTATGCAGGCTTTTAAGAGAATAATATCTATCCTGCTAAGAATTAGCATAAGCATCATCTTGCTGATTTTTTTGTTTAAACAGGTAGATACGAAAAATTTATTCGAAATAATAAAGGGCGCAGATAAATTCCTTTTACTTTTTGCCTTTTTTGTTTACGTTTTGGTTTATATTTTATGTCTTTTTCGTTGGGAGATGCTGCTTAGAGGGGCCCAGATATACCTTCCTTTTAAGAGAGTAATTATTTCATTCTCTGGCGGTATTTTCTTTAGTCTTTTCCTGCCTTCTACCATTGGTGGAGATTTAATGCGCAGCATAGATTTAGCTGCCTATACCAAAAAACCCAAAGAGGTAGTGGCAACTGTCATTTTGGATAGGGTAAGTGGTTATATCGGTCTTGTAATTGTGGCATTATTGGCTGTAGCCTTGGGTTGGAACTTAATAGAAGATAAGGGCGTGCTGTTTATAGTAGTAATAATAACTGCGGTATTGATTTCTGTCCTGTTGGTATTATTTAACAATTTCTTATTTTGTAAAATAAATAAATTTTTACACTCACCCAAGGCAGGCAAAATCAGAGAAGCCATAAAGAACGTACATCAGGAGATGTACATTTTTAGGCAACAGAGGAGTTTAATAGTAAAAAACTTACTGCTTTCCTTGGCAATTCAGATTATCATACCTCTGGACTTCTATATAACTGCATTATCTTTAGGCCTTAAGTTAAATGTAATTTACTTCCTTATCTTTATACCTATAATAGGTGCAATTACGATGTTGCCTATATCTATAGGTGGTTTAGGCCTGAGAGATTATGCGACCATATCTTTTTTTGCTAAGGTAGGCGTAGGTAAAGACTTAGCCTTTGCGATGTCGCTTCTGAATTTTTCCTTTATATTATTATGCGGGATCATAGGAGGCATTATTTATGTGCTTACGATACATCACAGGAGAGTAAAACAACAAAAATTGAACTAAGGTCTTTTTTTATACATGTCTTTACAGTATATCCTCGATGGAAATAATATTATAAATCACCCTTCATTCTCCAGCTGCAACAGGAAAATACAAGATTCTCGGATCTCGCTTTTAGAATATATCGCTATAAAAAAACTGTGCGGCAGCCTCAGAAATAAAATAATTGTTGTCTTTGACGGTTACCCCTATTCAGAAAACCTACGGCAAATCAATCCCGGGATGAACATTATATTTTCTAAAGACGTTTCTGCTGATGAAAAGATAAAAAACATACTTGAGAAGAGTCCTAATTCTAAGAATACAGTGGTAGTATCCGATGATAAAGAAATTATTTTCTTTGTGAAATCTTTCGGAGCCATTCCTTTGCCTGTGGAGGAGTTCATTAACCCGGGCATTACGCAGAGAGCAAAGAAATTACAAAAGATAGAAGAGGAATTTATAAAAGCCGAGCTTACCCATACCCAGATGGAGAAAATAAATCAGGAACTAAAGAAGCTATGGTTGAAATAAGCGTAAAGCGTAGAGCGAAAAGCGTAAAGTTAAAGTTGAAAACTTAAAACGTTTTAATTTTTTAGTTCCAGTTTTGGCTTTGCGCTTTAAGCTTTACGCTCTAACGATGCCCAAAGCAATAAAGAAAGATAAGCATAAAGATTTCTTAAAATTTCTTGGTACTGCTGGTGCGCGTTTTGTAATGATAAGACAACTGCGTGCTTCAGGAGGAATCTGGGTCTCCTACAGGGGCACAAATGTATTAATTGATCCTGGCCCGGGCAGCATTGTGCGTTGTGCAACTAGCAGGCCTAAGTTAGACCCGTCACAATTAGATGCTATTATACTTACTCACAGACATCTTGATCATTCCGGAGACATCAATGTGATGGTTGAGGCAATGACTGAAGGAGGTTTCAAGAAACGGGGCGTAGTTTTTTGTCCGGCTGACGCTATAAATGAAGATAGCGTGATATTAAGACATGTCACGGGTTTTCCTGAAAAAATTGAGATTTTAAAAGCAAATAAGAACTACCAGGTCAAGGATTTCATATTCTCGGCTTCTATGAAACATATTCATTCGGTAGAAACTTACGGTATAAAATTTGATATTAATAAAACCAGCGTGTCTATACTTACTGATACAAGATATGACAGCGAGCTGATAGATTTTTACAAAACAGATCTATTGATAGTTTCAGTAGTCTTCTTTGAACCCAGGCCAGGCATAGATCATCTTAGTCTATCTGATGCTGAACAGCTCATCAGCCAAATAAAGCCCAAGAAGGCTATACTTACGCACTTCGGAATGACCATGCTGAAGGCAAAGCCGCACATACAAGCTGAAGAACTATCCCGAAAATTAGGCATAGAAGTCTTGGCTGCCTACGACGGCATGACAATAGATTTCTAAGAAAAAAATATTGACATAACCCAATAATTATGATAGAGTTATAAGAAATAAATGCTAAGCTTGTGCGAGATGTATTAAAGGAGGCATAGGCTTTAGCCATTTGAGGAGGTGGAAGATGAGTAATTGGCAAGCAGTTTTATTGGAGCCTGCCAAGGCAGTTCTTGCTCAAGTCGGCAATTTCTTAATCAGCGTGCTTTTGGTGCTTATAATTCTACTCATTGGTTGGCTTATCTCAAAGCTCATCAAGGCATTAGTCACAAAGGTATTGAGAGCTGTAAAGCTTGATGAACTTTCCGATCGCATCGAATTAGACAAGGTGATGGAAAAGGGAGGTATAAAATATTCTCTTTCCGAATTGATCGGAGTGATTTTCTACTGGGTTGGGATTCTGGTTACTTTTGTGGTTGCCATTAATGCTGTAGGTCTTACCGTCGCCGCTGACTTGTTGAACAGGATAGTTCTTTATGTGCCCAACATCATTGCCGCAATATTTATTCTAGTCCTGGGTATGTTTGTGGCCACCTTATTGAGCAATATAGTTAAGACTGCAGCTAATAACGCTGGTTTATCTCAATCCAAACTCTTAGGAAGAGTGACTGAGGTTGTGGTAATTCTTTTTGCTCTAACCATAACTCTTGAACAGCTTGGCATTCAAGCTAAAATAATTGAGTTGACCATAAGCATAATATTAGCCTCTATTGGTTTAGGTTTGGCTTTAGCATTTGGTTTAGGTTGTCGCGATATGGCAGCAAGATTTGTCTCCGAGTTAATTGATAAGATGAAGAAGTAAGATTTTTGATGATAGGTTTTGATTTATTTAACCCCCCACACTTAATACTTAAGGTGGGGGGTTAAATATTTAGGCCCACCATAATTATTTTAATCAATGACCATAGAAGAATTATTTAAATCTTTTTCAGCAAAAAAAGTCACTGTTCTTCTGAATAGCGGAAATAGAGGGGACGGTTTAATTCATCTGGGCGGCAGGGCCTTGTTAGATAAATATAAAGTAGATTACACTGAAATAGAGTTCCCTCAGGAAGCAAGCGGAGATTCTTTATTTCTATACGGTTGCGGAGGATTCTGTCTTTGGCATAATCATAATGTGGATAGGGTTAACTTCTATAAGGAGAAATTTAAATATATATATGTATTGCCGGCCAGTTTTGACTTGTCCTGCGATAAGGTCAGGCAATTTATTATCAATCTACCGGAGAAAGTAATCTTATATTGCAGGGAGAGGGGTAGTTTTGAGCAGATAATGGAGCAGGTCACCAAAAAGGAAAATGTTTTCTTAGATAAAGATCTGGCTTTTTATGTGGATTATGCTAAATGGGAAAAAAAGGGCTGGGGTAGCTTGTTTGCCTTTAGGGCTGATAAAGAGGCAAGATTTTCGCCTGTCGTTTTGGGGTTTTTAAGATGGTTAACACGTTTTTTCAGGTTTATAACCGTTGATGATATTTCGCGCGGGCCGCATACAGACGAAGAGGCCATCTTAAAGATAGTGTCTAAATATAGAAAAGTTTTTACAGATAGGGCCCATGTTGCAATTGCCGCTAGCATGTTGGGTAAAGAGACATATCTTTACACCAACAAATACCACAAGATGAGAGGCATATTTGAATATAGCTTGAGCAGTATGCCCAATGTTAAATTGGTTAAATGAACTTATAAAGCGGAGTAAAAGAAGTGGGTAAGGGTAAGAAAAGTGAAAAAATCCAAATAAATCCGACGCTACCTGAATTCTCTAAGGATAAGAACTCAGGAGAATGGACGGTGTCTTTTTCAATCGAGTGCGGGAATAATCTTTCATATGAAATAAAATACCGTTTCCCAGAAGGGCCAATATTGGAATCAAGTGATTTTCTTATTCCCGTTTGTCTTATACCGGCAATGAAAAATCAGAAGATTTTAAAAATCCCCGGTAAAGTATCTAAGCAATTAATTCAGAATGTCTCAATAATTCAGGATATTTTTAGATGGTGGTATTCGGATTACTCTATTGTAAAGATTGAGACGGAAGAAGAATCGCAAAACCAGCCGCAGCCATCTAAGAGAGTGGCCTGTTTTTTTAGCCTGGGAGTAGATTCGTCTTATACCTTACTTAAGCATCTGGATGAAATAGGCACATTGATTTTTATACTCGGTTATGACAAAAAATTAACAGAAGAAACGCGTCTTGAACTTTCAAATACGGTTAAAGGAATCGCATCAAGCTTAAGAAAAAACTTAATTATTGTTGAGACTAATCTTAGGAATTTCTCGAATTTATACACTGACTGGGGTGCAGAATACTACGGCGCATTTCTCGCAAGCGTTGCGCTTTTATTGTCCCCTCAATTTAAAAAAATCTATATTGCTTCCGCGCATACTTACAAAGATTTATCAGCATGGGGTTCTCATCCTATTCTTGATCAGTATTGGAGTAACGGATTGGTTCAGATAGCACATGACGGCTG
>JAPLLU010000065.1 GCA_026387385.1 Candidatus Omnitrophota bacterium | reverse complement strand
AAAGGATGCAGAAAAGTTTGCCGCTGAAGATTCAAAGAAAAAAGAAGAGATAGAAGTTATTAATCAGGCAGATGCCATGGTTTATAGCACAGAAAAATCGCTTAAGGAATTTGGCGATAAAGTAAGCCAGGGTGAGCGTGCGGATATTGAAGTCAGGATTAATGACTTAAAATCAGCTCTTAAGGACAAGAATGTGGATAGGATTAAAAAAAGCATGGAGGAGCTAAATAAGGCCTCTCATAAATTAGCAGAGGAAATTTATAAGCAGGCTGCGCAGAAACAACAGCAAGGTCAGAAGGGGCAAGAGGCGAAAGAAGAGAAACCTGCGGAAGAGCCAAAAGAGAAGAATAAAGAAGACATAATTGACGCTGAGTATAAAGAAGAAGATGGGAGCAAGTAGGTAGTAGTTAGTAGATAGCATGTAGGGTTAACCCTAACTACTATCTACTAAATGCTATCTACTCTCTACGACAATGTCTACAAAACGTGATTACTACGAAATCCTGGGTGTCAAAAAGAGCGCAAACCTCGATGAGATAAAAAAAGCTTATCGGGAATTAGCCTTGCGTTATCATCCCGATAGAGTGCCGCATGAGCAGAAGAAAGAGGCAGAAGAGAAATTCAAGGAAATTTCAGAGGCCTATGCAGTCTTATCTGATTCTCAGAAACGTGGCCTTTACGACCAATATGGACACTCCGGCATAGACCAGAAATATGCCTACGAAGATATATTTAAAGGCGCAGATTTTAGTAGTGTGTTTGAGGGTTTGGGAGAATTTGGTTTTGGTAGTAGCATTTTAGATGAGGTATTCGGAGATTTAGGATTTGATATTTTTGGAGGAAGGACCGGACACCGGGCCAGCCGCGGCCGCAGGGGAAGAGACTTAGAGGTTGCCGTAAGCATAGGCCTGGAAGAGGCAGCTTCGGGCGCAGAGAAAACGATAACCTTGCCGCGCTACGAAACCTGCGTTGTGTGTTCTGGAAGCGGAGCAAAGCCAGGCACCAAGAAAACCGTTTGTCCTCAATGTAAGGGGCAAGGCCGTACAATAGTCTCGAGCGGTTTCTTCCAGATGGCGCAGACTTGCTCGCGTTGTTCAGGAGAAGGCTCTATTATGCAAACACCTTGCCCTGAATGCCGCGGAGAAGGCCGCAGTAAAATAACGCGTAAAATTAAAGTAAAAATACCTCCGGGAGTAGATACGGGTTCAAACTTAAGGATAAGAGGTGAAGGCGAAGCAGGTACGGTTGGCAGAGGTGATTTGTACGTTGCTATCGAAGTGAAGCCCCATCCTGTTTTTGAGAGGCACGGTAACGACCTATTGACTGAAGTGACTATTAGTTTACCTAAGGCAATATTAGGAGGAGAAGTAGAAGTAGCAACGCTTAATTCTAAGGTTAAAATGAGAATACCTGCTGGTACCCAAAGCGGGAAGATTTTCCGCCTTAAAGAAAAAGGCATACCTGATGTACACGATAGAGGTATTGGCGATGAATTGGTCAGGGTCGTTGTAGATATCCCCAGGTCTCTCTCCGCAGAGCAGCGCAAGGCTATAGAGGAGTTTGCGAGGGCCTCAGGAGAAGAGATTAATAAAGAGAGTTTTGGCGATAAAATAAAGAAAGCATTTAAATGAAGCTAAAAGCTCAAAGCGTAAAGCGAAAAACTCCTGACTGCCGGCAGGCAGGGAAACTTAAAACTAAAAACTTTTAGATTAAACTTTACGCTTTTAGCTTTACACTTTACGCTCATTCTGTTGAAGGAGGAATACAGTGCCTACTTACGACTACGAATGCACATCTTGCGGCCATAAGTTTGAATTATCTCAGAAAATTACTGATAAACATTTAGATAAATGTCCAAAGTGTAGCAAGAAAATAAAACGGCTTATTGGTAGTGGCTCGGGGATAATCTTTAAAGGAAGCGGCTTTTACGCCACAGATTATCGAAAGAGCAAAAAGACCGAATTACCTAAAACCAAAGCAGATACCTGCCAAGAATGTAAAGAAAGATGCCAAATGAAGCCCGAACTTACGGAACATAAGTAACGTAAGTTAGTTGGCTGAATTTGACCCAGCACTGATTTCAGTAATACCAAGCTAAATAGAAATTACTGCTGGATTTAATTCCTGCTTGCTGGTAGGTGAGGCGCACAGCGATTTATGTCGTATAGACTAACATGTGCTCTATAAAACGCGCGCTCATTAAAGAAGGATGCAATGCCTGTAATTCAAAATAATATTTCACCGAAAAAAATTATTGTATCCTGGTTTCCGGCTATAGGCTTTGCAGCCCTCATATTTTATCTATCCTCCATACCCGGGAAAAATATGCCACAACTGTTTCCTCACCAGGATACCCTATTTCATATTATAGAATATGCCTTATTTACAATGTTAATTACCCGGGCATTTAAGGCGTGTTGCCCAAAAATAAGTTTTATTAGGATTTTTTTCTGGGTGTTTTTCCTGTCTTTTAGCTTTGCTCTAAGCGATGAGTTCCATCAGGCATTTGTGCCCGGAAGGTTCCCTTCGCTATACGACGTAGCAAGCGACAGTATAGGTATATTGATCGGAGGTACTTTTTATCGATGGCTAAAATAAAACCATTTAAAGCAGTTATTTATAATCAAGAAATTATTAAAGATTTATCTCTGGTGTCCTGTCCCCCATACGACGTGATCTCTCCTTCACGCCAGGAATATTTCCATAACATAAGCCCCTTTAATTTTATTCATATACTTTTCGGTAAAGATATCCCGGGGGAAGATAAATATAAACGGGCAGGGAATTATTTTAAGGAATGGTTAAAGAACAAAATACTTATCCAGGAAGAAAAACCATCAGTGTATTTTTATAGCCAGCAGTACAGCCAAAGAGGAGAAAAGAAGACGCGCCTGGGCTTCATTGCGCTTTTAGGCCTCGAAGATAAAAATACTTCCGTGTTTGGCCACGAACACACGCGGCTTGAGCCAAAAGAAGACAGGTTAAAGCTTATTAGGCAGGCTAAAGCAAATTTAAGTCCTATATTTGTAATCTTTTCTGACCAAAAAAGGCTTATTCAACGTACCTATCATCAACATGTATTAGATAAGCAGCCGCTGATTAATATCACTGATGAAGAGAAGACCGTTCACAAACTGTGGAGACTTGACCACCAGCCTTTCTTGGACCATTTTCAGGAAGGCATGCGGGGTACTAATATTTTTATTGCTGATGGCCACCATCGCTATGAAGTCGCCTGTGCTTATAGAAATCAAATGAAAAAGAGACTGCACGCTGCAAGAAAAGATTATGACTTTAATTATATCCTGGCTTATTTTACAAATATTGAATCCCGTAACCTTACCATATTGCCAATTCATCGTCTGGTTAAATTAGGCTCTAAGTTTGATTTAGCCGGTTTCAATGAAAAACTTAAGAATTGTTTTGATTTAGAAGAAG
The DNA here is from genome assembly GCA_026387385.1 of Candidatus Omnitrophota bacterium. Classification (GTDB taxonomy): domain Bacteria; phylum Omnitrophota; class Gorgyraeia; order Gygaellales; family Profunditerraquicolaceae; genus JAPLLU01. The sequence continues at coordinate 14,938 of JAPLLU010000065.1, read as the reverse complement.
TTAAAGACAAAATACGTTTTTTCTTCCTGCTTGAAAAAGGAGGCCGCACGGAGCATGTTTTAGGAATGTATAAAGACAAGAGATACTGGCTTCTGCGCTTAAAGAACATTAAGATTTTGGATTCCGTCGTTAGCGATAAACCCAAAGAATATATCTCGTTAGATATTTCTATTTTAAATTACTTAGTTTTAAAAAGGGTCTTAGGTTTGGATTTAGAAGATAAGGCAAATATTACATTCAGTCCCAACTCCGATGAGCTGATTGGCGAGGTAGATAATAACGATTCACTTATTGCCTTCTTTTTAAATCCAGTGAAGGTTGAACAATTAACTAATATCGCTCTTAGCGGAGAAAAGATGCCTTCTAAGTCGACATATTTCTATCCTAAGGTATTGTCGGGTTTAGTGATTAATAAGCATAAATAATATAGTATAGCGTATAGCGTATTGGGTACAGCGTAAAATTGAAAAACACAATACTCGATACTCAATACACGATACGAAAAAAAATGGCATTATTCGGGAAGCCTAAATACACGATAGTCAGAGTAAAAAAGAAGGAGATGCCTGACGGCCTCTGGACAAAGTGCGAAGAGTGTTCCGAGGCCCTCTATAATAAGACACTCGAGGACAATTTAAAGGTCTGTCCAAAATGTAATTACCATTTTGTTTTAGGGGCTTATGAAAGAATATCCATGCTAATAGATAAGGGCACATTTAAAGAATACGACAAAGATATGGCCCCATCTAATCCGCTTGATTTTAAAGGGCCTAAAACCTATACGGAGAAATTAATGCAAGACCAGGGCATAACCGGATTAAAAGAGGCAGCAGTAACCGGTGAAGGCCTGCTTGATTCCAAAAAGGCAATTATTGCTGTTACAGATTCGCGTTTTATTATGGGTTCTATGGGTTCAGTGGTAGGAGAAAAGATAACCCGTGCGATTGAGTCCGCTACAAAGAACGGTCTTCCTATCGTCATTGTATCAGGCTCAGGTGGCGGAGCGAGGATGTACGAAGGGATGTTTAGCCTTATGCAGATGGCTAAAACTTCTGCTGCGCTTTCCTATCATCATAAGGAAAAGCTTCCTTTCATTTCCGTACTTACCAATCCGACTATGGCAGGAGTAATGGCTTCTTTTGCCGGGTTAGGAGACATTATCGTTGCGGAACCCAAGGCATTGATAGGTTTTACTGGTCCGCGCGTTATCGAACAGACAATAAGACAGAAATTACCTGTTGGCTTTCAGCGTTCAGAATTTCTTTTAGAGCACGGGCTTATAGATTTAATAGTGCATCGTAAAAACTTAAAAGAGACATTAAGGCAACTGCTTGACTATTTGAGTTGATATAGATATAATTGTTAACGGGTCTATGGTCTATAATCGATGGTCTATGGTATGATCATTGACAATTGACTATCGACTATTGGCCCTCGCTAAAAAAGGAGCAAAATGGCCCAGGTAAGTCTTAATAAAGTTTCTAAGGCTTTTTCCGGTAATATAAGGGTAGTTAATCAGGTTAGTTTAGGCGTTGAAAATAAAGAATTTATGGTTTTAGTCGGTCCATCTGGATGCGGTAAATCTACAACTTTAAGGATGATCGCAGGTTTAGAGGAAATAGGTGAAGGCGATATATACATAGGCGATAAACTGGTTAATGATGTGCCGGCTAAGGACCGCGATATCGCTATGGTATTTCAAAATTACGCACTTTATCCTCATATGAGCGTATTTGAAAATATGGCATTTGGTTTAAGGCTCAGGCATTATCCTAAACAGGAAATTATCCAGCGCGTAAATGAAGCCGCAGATATTTTAAACATAAAACACCTTCTTGGCCGTAAACCCAAAGAACTCTCAGGAGGAGAAAGGCAGCGTGTTGCCGTAGGAAGAGCAATAGTAAGAAAGCCTCTTGTATTTTTGTTCGATGAGCCCCTGAGCAACCTGGATGCAAAATTGAGAATCCAGATGCGCACAGAAATACATAAACTGCATATAAGGCTTCAGACTACAATGATCTATGTTACTCATGATCAGGTCGAGGCAATGACTATGGGTGACAGGATCGCTGTGATGAGAGAGGGCGTTTTGCAGCAGGTAGCCGACCCGATAACTATTTATGATCATCCGAAGAATAAATTTGTTGCTGGGTTTATCGGTTCCCCTCCGATGAATTTTATGACGGGAAAAATTATAAAAAAAGACGGTCGGATATATTTCTACGAGGGGAACATTACCGTCAAACTCGTAGAAGATATGTACAACAGCTTAGCGTCTTATGTCGGTAAAGATATAATATTCGGTATTCGCTCAGAAGATATTTATGATAAATTATTTGTTTCTGAAGCTCCTCCGGAAAACGTTGTAAGGGTAAATTGCGAAGTAGTCGAACCTATGGGGTCAGAGGTATATCTTTATCTGAATACGGGAAGGCATATCTTTATTGCCCGTGTTGGAGCACATAACAGGCCTCCGCTCAATCAGGACATAGATGTAGTTTTTGACATGAGCAAGGTGCACTTTTTTGATAAGGATACCGAAGAAACGATTATTTAGGCCGTTAGATTCTATTTGATGTTTCTCATCGGTTAAATTCATTATTAACCGTATGGAATCAGGCGAACATAACGGGATTCCTGTCTTACCGTACGGTAAACAAACATAGCAAATAAAACGAAATACTCAAGAGTAATTATACAGATTGTTCTCCTTGCCTTTGTATCTATCTTCCTACCTATATACTTGGCAATTCAGCTGCATCATCATCCTTTCCGGTTAATATTGTTATTCTATCTTGTTAATATTTTTCTCGCATATTATCTGTTGTGGAGAGATTATAAGAAAAGACACGATTCAGATTTTAAGATCCAGAATCTCGAAGAGAAAATAAATATTATAATTGATCAGAATTCCAATGAATTTAGAAATAAAGTTGCTCTACAGGAAAAAATAAGCCGTTACGACAATCTAAAGAATAGTATAGAGAAGATAAGTCAAAACTTAACCTTAGATTCAGTTGCCGATATCCTTGTTACGGTTTCTTTTTCTTTGGTCTCCAATAACAAGGGTGTATGTATCTTGTATCTGATTGACAGCTCAACGCATAAACCAACCCTTTTTAAAACCAGGAAAGAGGATAAAAATTTAATTATCAAAACAAAAGAGGGAGATATGTTTGACCTTTGGGTATTAAAGCATACGAGCCCCTTACTCATAGAGGATACCAGGAAAGATTTCCGTTTTGATTTGGAGAAAATGAAGGTTCATGAGGAAAGGACTGTTTCTTCTTTAATCAGTTCACCCCTTATTAGCGATAGCAAATTTTTAGGTATTTTGAGGCTCGATAATAGTCAAGCCGGTTCATATATGCAGCATGACCTAAGACTACTGGCGACAATCTGCGATTTTGGAGCGCTGGCCTTGGAAAATAGTGAACTTTTTCAGAAGACTCAGGAGTTGGCTATTCGTGATGGGTTAACAGCGCTTTACACAAAAGGATATTTTTTAGATCGCTTAAAAGAAGAATGCAAAAGGAGCGTACGTCAAAACGAGGCCCTTTCGCTGTTAATGCTCGATATCGATTATTTTAAGAATTATAATGATAAATTCGGACATACTGCAGGAGATATTGTATTAAGAAGCCTCAGCCAGAATATATCCTCCTTCTTAGAAGAACACACTCCTGTAATAAGCCGTTTCGGAGGCGAAGAATTTTGCATAATCCTTCCAAGGATAGGCAAAAACAAGGCTTGTACTATTGCTGAACAACTACGCGCAAGAATAGAAAATACGAAGATAATTTTACGTAGACAAAAGACTCATATTAGCGTATCTATCGGGGTGGCATCTTGTCCTGCCGATGCCAGCGAAGAAGAGCAGCTTATTTATAAGGCTGACCGGGCGATGTATGAGGCAAAACAAAAAGGGCGTAACCTGGTTGTTATGGCGTAGGTAAGGCTCAAAATAAACTATCAACAGGGATGTCTTAGGTACCTAGATCCTTCGGCGTTAATGGTTATTCGTTAATCGTTATTCGATAGGAATGACCAATAACGATTAACCATTAACCAATAACTAATATGTGGTATTTGCTAGTATTAATAATATTAACCATATTTTTGTACAGCTGGTTCATGAAAACATTAAATAAAAGGTTTTCCGATAAGAATAAAATTTATGAAAAGATAAAAAATGAATATGACAGCTTACTATCGGAAAATGCCAGGCTCAAAACTGATACAATAAATTTACATGATAACCTTGAACAAACTATTGCGCTCTATGATATAACTAAGCAGATATGCAGGGCGTTAGATGCGGATAGAGTATTTAGTTACTTCTGCGAAGAAATGGGTAAACATATTGAGTTGACTGATTGTAAATTTATTAGAAACGAAGCAGACCTATCTGCATATAACGATTACACAATCTTGCCTTTAGAGATAGATAAGAATAGTATCGGGTATCTGGTAGTGCGTGGAATTAAAGAAAGGGATAAAGATAGATTCTATATCCTGGCCCAGCAGTTTGTATTGGGCATTAAAAGAGCGATTTTATATCAGAGGGTTCAGGAATTAGCTATTACGGACAGTCTTACCCAGATTTCCAGCCGTAGATATTACCTGGAGAGATTGAATGAGGAGATCGAACGCTCTAAGAAGTTTCACTATCATTTTTCCTGCCTCATGATTGATATAGACCATTTTAAAAGTTACAATGACCGCTACGGCCATCTTGTAGGAGATGCTATATTAAAAGAAGTAGCTAAATTAATCAAAGAAAACATACGGCAGATAGATTTATTCGGCAGATATGGAGGAGAAGAATTTTCAATTGTTTTAACGGAGACAGATAAAGGCCAGACGCAACTGGTAGCAGAACGTATCCGTCAGGCTATAGAAGATAGATATGTCAGGGCCTATGATGAGGAGTTAAGGGTTACAGTAAGTATCGGTATTTCTTTCTTTCCTGAAAATGGCAAAGATATAGATGTGCTTATTGATAAGGCCGATTTGGCTTTATATCAGGCAAAACAGGAAGGCAGAAACAGGGTCTGTATATTTCAATCAAAGGCTTAAGAACCGATAGTTTAGTTGGCGGTTGGCAGTTAACATTAGTCTAGGCGTTATTATAAGCGTAAAACTTAAAGTGCAAAGCGCCTGCCTACCGGTAGGCAGGTAAAGTTAAAACTAAAAGTTTAAAGTTTTTAGTTTCAGTTTTTCGCTTTTCGCTTTACGCTATAGGCTTTATCTTATGATTTAAGGACTAAAGTTGTTGCAATTATAATAACTTTAATATAAAATACGTGGCTATGGTAAACAGATTTATCATTGCGGTAGACTTAGGGGGGACAAATCTAAAGGTCGCTTTGTTGGATTTAAAGTATAGGATCAAAGATAAAAAAGTCTTAAGCACTAAAAGGCTTATTAAAAAAGAGGCCCTTATTTTAGCTATCATAGATTCCATTAATAAAACTTTAGAAAATAACAGGCTAAACAAAGCGAACATATTAGGCGTAGGCTTAGGGTTACCAGGGCCAATCGATACAGAGCGGGGCATAGTCCATTTTTTCCCTAATATCCCGGGATGGAAAGAAGTAAATCTTAAAAGTATATTAGAGAAAAAATTAAAATTGCCTGTATTTTTAGATAACGATGCCAATATGATGAGCCTGGCAGAATATAAATTAGGAGCTGCGCAAGGCTCTAAGTATTCAGTCTGCCTTACGCTAGGAACTGGCGTAGGAGGGGGTATCGTTATAGCAGATGGGCTCTACCGCGGGGCAAGTAATGCCGGAGGAGAAATCGGCCACATCCCTATTAACGAAAGAGGCCCAATATGTAATTGCGGGGGGAGGGCGTGTCTTGAGACATATATCGGAAACAATAGAATTCTAAGAGAGGCAAAGAGGGTATTTAAACGAGATATCTCTTTAGAAGAGTTAAGCAGGTTGGCAAAAGGAAAAAACAGACAGGCATTAGGCATATGGCTGGAAGTAGGCAGGCGCCTAGGTATTGCGCTTGTGGGTGTGGTAAATTTACTTAATCCTGACTGTATAGTTATCGGTGGCGGAGTAGCCAATGCAGGCAAGATGTTATTTGATAAAGTGAGAGAGGTTATATCTAAGCAGGCAATGAGTGTGCAGGCAAGACGGGTAAAGGTAGTTAAGGCGAAACTGGGTAATGACGCAGGTTTAATTGGCGCAGCAATATTTGTAAGAGAAAGCCTTTTAAAAAAATAAAGTAGCAACTAGATAATGTCTAGCAATTTATCAAGAGGACAGTTGAACAGCTAGTTAAACATCCGCTTGCGGATATCGGGGTACAGAAATTCTTAGAAGATTATAAGAAAATACCTAAGACATAATGATAATAGACAAGCTCCAAGCTCCAAGCTCCAATCTCCAAGCTCCAATCTCCAATCTCCAAGCTCAAAAGTTGCAAATACGAATTCTTTGTTTATTAGCTGTCATTTGCAGCCTGCAGCTTGCATCCTGCGGCCTCACTTGCTATGCCCAGGAAAAAATAGAAGAACCGATTATTGTTAACGGCGATACGGTTGAGTACTCAACCGATAATAAAGAAGTTACTGCTACCGGTAACGTCATAGTAAATTATAAAGGCACAAAATTAAGCTGTCAGAAATTGACGGTCAATACCTCTACTAAAGATGCACAGGCCCAGGGTAATGTTAAGATAGAAGAGGCCAGAGGAATAATCGAATCGGAAAATTTAACTTATAATTTCGAAGCCAAGACCGCAAAAGGCATCGATATAGAATTTAGGTCATACCCATATTTCGGCAAAGCGAAAGAAATTCAAAAAATCAGCGATGCAGAATTTATCGCCGAGCACGGTTACTTAAGTACCTGTAGTTACGATAATCCGCATTACCGCATAAAATCTAAAAAAGTAGATTTCTTTACCGGTGATAAAATACGTACTGAAGGGGATACATTCTATGCCGGTAATCTTCCTATATTCGGTATCCATAGATACAACCACAGTTTAAGCGATCCGCTTATGGATATACAGGTAAGTCCGGGAAAAAATAAAGATTGGGGCGTTTATTTACTTACTGGTTGGAGATACAACCTTACAGATAATATCAATGGCAGAGTTTATCTTGACTACCGGGGCAGACTGGGACTAGCGGAAGGATTTGGACTGAATTACAAAACACTCAATTTCGGTAAGGGAGACTTTAAATTTTATTATACCCAAGAAAAGCCGGATGATCTTACACCAGGGGTACCCCAAGAATACGAAAGACACCTTATAAGGTGGCGTCACAAATGGGATATCGATAAACAGACCAATCTGACTACTGAATTTTATAAGATTACTGACGAAAGAAGAAAAATTCTGGATGAAGAACACAATTTCTTAAAAGACTATTTTTATAGAGAGTTTGAAAAAGATTCTGAACCTCTAAGTTATGTACTGTTCCACCACAATTTTGCTTATTCAGGTTTAGATTTACTTTTTCAAAAGCGCACCAATCAATGGTATGACCAATTAGAAAAATTACCAGAATTAAAATACACTTTACCGAGCCTCGAGCTCGGAGATAGCCCGATTTATTTTGAAAATTCTAGTTCTATAGCTAATTTTAATAAGAAGGCAACTACCGCCCCTGTTACTGCTGATGAAGTAAACGTGGCTAGGCTCGATACTATCAACAAATTTTACCTCCCGATGAAAGTCGCTTTCGTGAAGGTTTCTCCTTTTATCGGAAATCGGGAAACATTTTACGATAAGGCACTAGATGGCGATTCTACTGGGATACGGAATATTTTTTATAGCGGCCTAGAGGCAAGCACAAAGTTCTATCGGACATCCGAAGTAAAGACTAATTTTTTAGGTATGGATATCAATGGCCTAAGACATATAATTACTCCCAGCATAGGCTATGCTTATAATACTGAGCCCAACACCGATAGTAGTAATTTAAAACAGATAGATAGTATAGACGCCCTTAATTCCAATAATTCTGTTGTATTAGAACTTTCCAATAAGCTTCAGACAAAACGCAAAGGCCAGAGTGTAGATTTAGTAGATTTCAAGGTTTCAACCGGATACACCTTTTATGCTATTGATACTCTAACGTCAGAAAAAACTAAAGATACCTTCTCGGATTTTCTTTTCAAAATAAAACTCCTGCCGTATGCATGGATGCGCATAGATGCCGATGCTATTTATAATTCTGAAGGGGATTATTTTTCAGATGCCAATTACGACGCTAATTTTAATTTAGGGAAAGAGCGCTGGCTTGGTTTCGGCCAACGTTATCTTAGAAAAGGCGGAAATGAAATAACTTCGAACTTAAAATGGAGGCTTAATCCTAAATGGGCATTTTCGGTTTACAATAGATACCAGTTAGGTCATGACCCCGCGTTAAGCAGAGGCTTGGTAGAGCAGGAATACAGCATATCCAGAGATTTGCACTGTTGGACTACCGACCTCACTTTCAATATCGAGAAGAACCAGGGTCAGTCAATTTGGCTAGTTTTTAGGCTAAATGCGTTTCCAGAATTAGAATTCGGTTTTAACCAGAGCTACAATAAACCTAGCTCCGGATCGCAGTCAAATCCCTAAAAAAATAAGAAATGAAGCTCCTTCGAGGCTTTAAGCCCAAAGGTTTCTTTAGCGAAATACTTTAAGCGATCCGCGCCATGAATGGCGCGGTTTTGTGGGGTGCTAAAGTATAAAATAGAGAGGTTGTCATGAGCCCCGCTCTTCCTAAGAAATGTGCATTAAGCAGTATTAGGAAGAGCGGGGTGAGCCTCGCCCTTCCTAATGCGAGATAACTCATATAGCATTAAGAAGGATAAGGGTATAAATAAGTTTGTTGAATAAGAAAGGAAGGGCGGGGTGAATATCGCAATCATCGGTTCAGGTTATGTAGGTTTAGTCACAGGTGCTTGTTTTGCCGAGTTAGGTAATAAAGTTATATGTGTAGACAACGACATCAAAAAGATTGCCGAGCTTAATAAAGGTATTATTCCCATATACGAACCCGGCTTAGAGCAATTGGTAGCTACTAATGTTAAAAAAAAGAGGATTAGATTCATCTCTAGCATTAAAGAAGCCGTCGCAAGCTGTGAAGTTATTTTTATTTCCGTGGGCACGCCTTCTTTAGACAACGGCGAGGCAGACCTTATCGGTATAGAGAATGTTGCGCGAAATATCGCGATGAGCATGACCGATTACCGCCTGATTGTAGAGAAATCCACAGTTCCTGTCGAAACCGGGAAATGGGTTAAACATACTATTCAGACCTATATCAGGCATAAGATTAAATTTGATGTTGCCTCAAACCCTGAATTCTTAAGGGAAGGCCAGGCCATAAATGATTTTATGCATCCCGATAGAATTGTTATCGGAGTAGAGTCAAAAAAGGCAAAGGATATATTGGTTAGTTTATATGAGCCTTTGGGCGCACCTTTAGTAATTACCGATATTAAATCAGCTGAATTAATCAAACACGCATCAAATTCTTTCCTGGCCAGTAAGATTTCTTTTATTAATGCTATATCGCGCATATGCGAAAAGGTAGGTGCTGATGTAAAAGAGGTGGCGCAAGGTATGGGCATGGATAAGAGGATTGGCTTAGGTTTTTTAAGCGCGGGCATAGGCTACGGCGGCAGTTGTTTTCCTAAAGATTTAGACGCGTTTATTAATATATCGGAGAAACTGGGCTATAGCTTTGAGTTGCTTAAGGCAGCTAAAGAAATAAATCAACAGCAGAAGTTTTTTTTCTTAAACAAAATAAAGGATGCGTTATGGATAATTAAAGATAAAAATATAGGGGTGCTGGGTTTATCTTTTAAGCCTAACACGGACGATATTCGTAATGCACCTTCTATAGACATAATCCGTTCCCTGCAAATGGAAGGCGCCAGGGTTAAGGTTTATGACCCTTGCGCTATGGAAAAAGCAAAGGCTGCATTAGATAAGGTAAAGTTTTGCCAGGACCCGTATGATGTCTGCCGGGGAAGCGATTGCCTGTTAGTACTGACCGAATGGGATGAATTTAAAGAATTGGATTTTTTAAAAATGAAGAAACTGCTTAAGCGGCCGCTCATTATAGATGGCCGCAATATATATGATGCAGAAAAAATGAAAAAAATAGGTTTTACCTATATAGGTATAGGTAGGAGATGGTCTAAAGCAAATGCCTAAAAAAGTCGCAGTGGTTACAGGAGGGGCGGGCTTTGTCGGTTCGTATCTCTGTGATAAATTAATCAAAAAAGATTTTAAGGTCATCTGCTTAGATAATATTATAACCGGGAAAAAAGAAAATATAGGGCATTTACTGAATAATAAAGATTTTACGTTCATCAAACACAATGTTTCTAAGTATATTAATATCCCAGGCAGGGTAGATTATGTTTTGCATTTTGCTTCTCCGGCTAGCCCAATAGATTACTTAAAATTACCTATTCAGACATTAAAGGTGGGATCTTTAGGGACGCATAATGCGTTAGGGTTAGCCAAGAAAAAGAATGCTGTATTTCTGTTAGCTTCTACTTCAGAAGTCTACGGAGATCCTCTTGTGCACCCGCAACCAGAAGAATACTGGGGCAATGTCAATCCTGTCGGCTTAAGAGGTTGTTACGATGAATCAAAACGTTTTGCTGAAGCAATTACCATGGCTTACCATCGCATCCATAATATAGACACAAAGATTGTAAGGATTTTTAATGTTTATGGCCCCAGGATGAGGATAAATGACGGTCGGGTCATACCGAATTTCATTTATCAGGCGTTAAATAATAAACCCATAACCATATATGGAAAAGGAAAGCAAAGCCGCTCATTCTGCTATATAGCCGATATGATTGAGGGTATTTATAGGCTTATGTTGTCCAGTACAAATAACCCTGTCAATTTGGGGAATTCCAATGAATTTACTATTCTGGAATTGGCAAAAATATTATTAAGGATTACCGGAAGTAAGAGCAGGATTAAATTTACTGATTTGCCCCAGGATGATCCTAAACAGAGGCGGCCGGACATCACCAGAGCCAAGAAACTTTTAAAATGGCAGCCTAAGATAGAATTGGAAGAAGGGCTTTTTTTGACTATAGAGTGGTTTAAGGACCGCTTAGCATTGTTTTGTTGATAATTATATGTTATACTTATTTTAGAAGAGATAATAAGGAGAATAGGAGTTTTAGGCTTATTATCCTTAAACGTTTTCATAAGTAGTTTAATAATAGATATATTAAGAACAAACCTATTCTCCGCTTTTGTAGTTTTGGCTTAAGGTTAAATATAAGACGGAGAATGGGTTTTTTATTAGGCAGTTAACTTAGAGGCTTCTTAAGTCGAGAATTGACAACAGATGCAATTTTACTTGACAAATAAGGAGGGGGGTGATATAAAAATACAATAAAGTGTAAGGGTACTTCTGTGCATAAGCCTGGCCTCTTTTTAAGTATAAGTACTTATAAAACAATTGAATTAGAGGTTGAGGAATGAAACGTAAAGTACAGAAGTTAATTTTACCTTAGAGGGGAGGTATTCGAAATGATGAAAAAAGGTTTTACGCTTGTAGAAATTATGATCGTCGTGGCAATTATTGCATTATTAGCAGCCATTGCCATACCTAACCTGTTAAGGGCTAGATTAACCGCTAATGAAGCTTCAGCACAGGCAACATTAAGAACCATATCCACAGCTGCTGAGACCTATGCTGCTGCAAATAATGGTAATTTTCCTACCAGTATTGATGATTTGACTACCGTGAACGCAACTCCTCCATACCTTAATGAGGATTATACTGCTGCTCCGAGACAGGGCTACAATTATACTTTCATCTCAGATTCTGCCGGCTATGAAGCTACAGCTGCGCCCCTGGAGTGCGGCTCTACAGGTAATCACGACTTCAATGTTACCACCGGCGGCGTATTGGTATCTGCAGCTTGTTCGTAATTTTCGCTGCCTGACATTGGATGGAATAAAAGGCTCGGTTTTTTAAAAAAGAAACTGAGCCTTTTTATTTATCCCTACAGCACGAATTATGCGTATCGTTTTAGCTACTTAACCCTATGAAAATATCTCACACACATATATAAAATTGATGCAAATAATATACATTTTTCTTGTATAAATATTATTTTATGCTAAAATTATTTAAATAGTTACGTATATCATACCGGTCTTTAGTTAATGCTATCTTTTGATTTTACTAGGGGATACGTTCATTAAACATAAGATATTGGATGAAAAACCTATTCAATAAAGGGGTTACATTACTTGAATCAATGGTAGCTGTAGCTATCTTAGCAGTAGTTGTAACAGGATTACTTTATACATTCGTAACTTGCTTATTGATGAATGAATCCAATAATAATCTGATTAAAGCAGCTAATGACGCGCAATATTTATTAGAGCAGGTGAAAGGATTATCATACCCTGACATTACTAATTCAACTTTAACAAATTTGCACAACGAGACTGTTTTGTATAATGGTACTATCACTCCCGTAGTAACAGAGGTAGCCACTAACCTTAAAGAGGTAACAGTATATGTTGCATGGACAGAAAAAGGCAGGAATCGGTACTACAATTTGTCAACGCGCATTGCGCGCGTTGTCGAGGAAGAATAAAAAAAGCCTTACTCTTATTGAAATAATGGTTGTTGTCTTCATTATGGGTATTATTTTTATGGCTTTATTTTTGAGTTTAACTACAGCAGAATTTTCTAGTTCCGTTAGTTCAGCTAAAACGGATTTGCAGGCTAAGCTAAGACTGGTAATGGATTTGATAATAAGAGATGTACGGCAGACTAGTTCGTCAGAGGGTAGAATTGACTTTAGTAATCCTCCTCCTTCTGAAAGCTATATAAAATTTGTAAAAGTCACCGGTGTAGATAATGTCACCCCTCAAATTTACACGTTGACTTCTGATTACATTGAATATAATTATACTGCGGCCCTAAACCAACTTTCGCGTAATGAAGTTAATGATAGTGGCAGTATAATCAAAAGTTGGAATTTCACTAATTTAACTCAGGTATCTTTCTATACTGCTCCGGGAGTTCCTTTGGCCCAAGGAGAAATTGCCGAGTCTAGGAAATTGCTCGTTAATATTACAGGTCAAACTCAGGTGAGGAACTCTTTGGTTATAAACCAGACTCTTAGTGAGGAGGTAAAGATTAGAAATGACTAAGCGCGGGGCAGTCTTGATTTTTAGCCTATTAGTGGTTATGGTCTTATCTATTCTCTTAAGCTCTTTTTTCTTTAAAAGCGCCAACGAAAATAATTTGGTAAGAAGATATATAAGTTCAACAAAGGCTTTTTGGGTAGCAGAAGGAGGAATTGCCGAGGCAATTCTAGATTTACCTTCAACTTGTACCAGTAGCACTACTAACAGCCCACCCTACATTGGCGGATATAGCTTTCAAACTAATACTACTTGCAGGACTACAATAGAATCGATCAATTATTTCGATATAAATTCTACTGGTATTGTAGGAGATATCAGACGCACGCTAAATACAGTGGTAACGAAAGGAGCTAACAGCCCGAATAATTTCCAGTTTGCCATACAGGCAACTAATAATATTTGTTTTGGGGGAGGCGGGCAATGTAAATGCCCAAAAGATGCAACATGTCCGCCAACTCTACCAAATCTAGGAGCAGATCCGAATAAATATTTAGAACCGAATTATAGTCCTTCGGTCTCTGGCTGTGGTGAGTCTCCTTTTCACCCATGTTATCAGAGATATGATCCGTCAATGAATACTCAAGCTTTATTTGGCTACAAGATCGAAGATTTAAATAGTATAGCCACTCATTATACCTCTGCCCCCGAAACAATCAGCGGAGTGACCGCGATTGATCCTTCCGATGGAACAGCGAAAATAACAAGCGGAACAGGAGCCGGGTTTTTAATTATAAATGGAAACGCGGAGTTTGGTGGAAATTATGTCTTTGAGGGTATTATTTTAGTTACAGGTGCTCTTACCGCAAAAGGTAACGGTAATATTGAGTTGCACGGTAGCGTAATTGTACTAGGAGAAACAGATACCACGGACTATATTAACGGAAGTCCACTTTTATATTGGGAATTGGAACAAATAACAAACGCCCTAGATGTATTAAATGATGCGGCTAACAGTTTAGTTACTATTGTAGCCTGGAAGGAACAACAATAGAAAAACACGTTTTTTAAAATTATAAGAGTAATTAGAAACCATGCAAGAACTACTACTAAAATTAAAAGATAGATTCAAAAGGGAAAAAATTTCCGTTGGCCTTGATATCGGCACCTCCGCAATTAAGATTGTAAAATTAAGGTTTCTAAACGACGGAATTCAACTGTATAGTTTTCACTTAGAGCCAATTCAGGGGGCATTAAACGAGTTACTAAAAACAATTGCGCGGAATCAGGAGTTAAACAAGGTCAACATATCTGTTTCTGGTCCGGCTGCAATAATCAGATATGTCGATTTTCCAAAAATGAAAGAAGAGGAGCTACGGAAGGCCTTAAAGTACGAGGCGCAGAAATACATCCCTTTTTCCAGTTCAGAGGTAAATTTAGATGGTTATATCTTAAAGCAGGACCTGGCGGATAATAAGATGCTGGTTTTGCTTGCAGCCGCAAAAAAAGATTTTATAAATCAACGCCTGCAGTTAATCCAGGATTCAGGCATTAGAGTCAATATGATTGGAATTGATTCTTTAGCCCTGGTAAACGCCTTTAATTTTAATTATTCCGAGGAAGGTAATCTAAAAAATAAAACTATTGCCCTGCTTAATATCGGTGCATCAACTAGTAACCTGAATATATTAGAAAACGGGATTCCCCGTTTAACCAGGGATATCCAAATCGCAGGAAACAATTTTAGCCAGAAGATTGCAGAGAATTTAGGTATTGATTTCAAATCTGCCGAGCAATTAAAACTAAAAGCCGATAACGCGAGATT
>JAPLLU010000072.1 GCA_026387385.1 Candidatus Omnitrophota bacterium | reverse complement strand
TGATATGGACGGAGTAATCGTGGATTCTATGCCGTATCATTTCCTGGCCTGGTATGAGGCATTGAGGCCTTTTGGCGTCAGGATAAGTTGTTTTGATGTGTATTATAAAGAAGGGGAGCGCTGGGATAAGTCGCTAAAAGATTTCTTAAATAAAGAAAAAATACATCCTTCCAGAGAAATTTTAAAGAAGATTTTTGCAAACCGGGAGAAAATATTCAAAAGCCACTTTGAGCGTTATATCTTTAAAGGCGCAGAGGAATTATTAAGGTGCCTTAAGAAAAAAGGCTACTTGTTAGGGCTTGCTACCGGCACTCCCATGTCGGAATTAAATGAAATCTTGCCCAAGACAATTAAAAATTTATTTCATTGTCTTATTACCGGTGATAAGGTAAAGCACGGTAAGCCTCACCCAGAGTCATATTTAAAAGCTGCGCAAGAATTAGGCGTGAAATCAAATGACTGCGTGGTTGTAGAAAATGCGCCCTTAGGCATAGAATCCGCCAAACGCGCCCGTATGTTCTGCATCGCCGTCACCACCAGCCTCCCTAAGAACTATCTCAAAAGAGCAGATATAGTCGTAGATAAATTAGAAGAGATTAGTGGAATAATTGATAATAGTTGTAGAATATAGCTAATTTGCGGGTACTGTCTAATCCTTGCAGGGCATAAGTTTTCCCCTGCTTCGGGGTGTGTGCTCGTCAAATTTTCCTCGCACACACCCGCTCGCGGGGTCCCCAACAAGGCCCTGCTCGGAAAAACATCCAAGCTTGTCCTTCGAAGCCCATCAAAGCATTTAACGAAGTCAATTAAAGGGCGTAGGAGGGCCACCCGCAAATTACAACAAATAGAGATTTATTGGTGTAGAACGAGGTGTTCTTATGTTTCAGGCTGACGATTTTAGCGCGGCAAAAATCTTCGCTTGTATTATTTTTGGTGCGATTGGGTTTGCTGTTTTTCTGTATGGTAAAAAAAATAAATTCTTTCGACCTATGATTATCGGGGTTACCTTAATGGTGTATCCATATTTTATCTCAGGAACGTTTTTTCTTTATATTATCGGTATTATCCTTACCGCAGCACTATATTTCTGGCGAGAGTAAGAATTGGAAATTATTAAAGGCACTTTTTGGGCGCAGTTTTGATTTACGTGGACTGTGGATTAATTGGGTCGCTGGGGCTTTGTAGTGATGAGTTAGGAGCTATGAGTCTGGAGTATTACTTTTGACTCCCAACTCCCTGCCTGCCGGCAGGCAGGCGAACTCCAAACTTGAATCCTGCAGCATGTAGCTTGTAGCCCTTTCTATTTACGAAGGAGTAATACATGCCAAATTTTTCTTTCGACATCGTTTCTGAAGTCAACCTGCAGGAAATGGATAATGCGGTAAACCAGGCGACTAAGGAGTTGAGCCAGCGGTATGATTTTAAGGATAGCAAGTCTTCTATTTCTTACGATAGTAAAGAGAAGAAATTAACTTTAATCGCGGATGATGATTTTAAGTTGCGTGCTCTTAAAGACATCTTGGCTACCAGGATGACGAAGAGGGGAATTTCTCTTAAATCCCTAAAGTTTAAGGACCCGGAAAAGGCATTTGAGGGGTATCTGCGTCAGATAGCAGAAATATGTATGGGTATTGATAAGGAGAATGCAAAGAAGCTGACAGGTATTATAAAAGGCCTGGGTTTAAAAGTACAGACGCAGATCGAGGGAGAAAAAATAAAGGTCAGCTCTTCGAAGAAGGATGATTTGCAGACAGTTATCGGACATATAAGGGGATTGAATTTCCCTATACCGCTTAGTTTCTGCAATTATCGTTGATTCTGTACTGAGTAGCGGGGTTTTGTAGTTATGAGTTAGGAGCTATGAGCTAGGAGTATAACTCCCAACTCCAAACTCCCAACTTCAAACTTGAATCCTGCATCCTGGATCCCATTTATCAAGGAGTTTTAAAGTGAAAAGCAAAGTCTATTTCATACCTGTAGACAGTTCTATACTACTCAGAGTATTAAAGAGAAGGTAAGGAATTTGCTCGATGCCAGCAATGTGCTGGGTGTTATACAAAAGAAAGATAAAGTCGCAGTGAAGATGCATTTTGGCGAGGAAGGGAATACCGGTTTTATTAATCCTGAATATGCGGGAGTAATTACTAAAGAGATTGCTAAGAAGTGCGCGAGTGCATTCTTGTCGGACACAAATACGCTTTATCCTGGAAGGCGCATAAAATCAGATGAGCATAAGAAGCTTGCCCTTGAGCATGGTTTTACAAAAGAAGTGACCGGATTAGACGTCATTATTCCAGATGACACAAAAAAAGAGAATAAAGCAGAGATAGAGATCAATCATCGGCTTATCAAGACCGCAAAAATCGTCCGTCTTTTTGTTGACGCAGGCGCAATTATTGCTATTAACCATTTTAAGGGCCACATATTGACTAGTTTCGGGGGCGCTTTAAAGAATCTGGGCATGGGTTGCGCCACAAGAGAAGGTAAGCTTGCACAGCATTGCGATGTTGCGCCTCATGTTATTAAGGAGAATTGCGTTGCCTGCGGAGCATGTATCAAGGTTTGCCCTTCGGCAGCTATACAACTCATAAATAAGAAAGCAGTAGTGGACAAAGCAAAATGTATTGGTTGCGCAAATTGTATCGGCGCCTGTCAAACAATGGCGATGTTTGTCTTCACGGAATCAGGAATTGCTGTGCAGGAAAAGATAGCTGAATATTCTTTAGCTGTGCTTAGAGACAAGGAAAATAAATCAGGGTTTATAAGTTTCGCTGTTAAAATCAACAAAGAATGTGACTGCTGGAATATGGAGAACCCGCGCATAGCTCCTGATGTCGGTATACTTGCATCGAATGACCCTGTAAGTATAGACAAGGCAAGTTTAGATGTAGTGAATAAAGCCTGCGGTAAGGATATCTTTAAGGCAGCGCATCCTAACCAGGATGGCATGGTTCAACTTAGGCATGCCCAGGAAATCGGCTTAGGCAGCCTCGACTACGAACTGATAACTTTGTAAATTAGCTTAAAGCTAAAAGCGTAAGGCGTAAAGTTAAAACTAAAAACTTAAAACGTTTTAAGCTTTTAGTTTAAGTTTTTCGCTTTACGCTTTACACTCTACGCTAACAAGGTGACTTTATATGTCAGTACTCCAAGGTCCAGAATTCTATATTTCCAAACGCATCGGCAGGGCAATCATCGATTACAAGATGCTATCCGACGGTGACAAGATTGCCGTAGCTGTATCAGGCGGAAAAGATAGCCTGACTCTGCTTCGGGTTTTAAATGACCGAAAGAAATTTGTGCCGATAAAATATGATATTTTAGCAGTGCATATTGACCTGGGTTATCCGCGTTCCTGCGCCAAGCCGTTAGAGAAATATTTCAAGAAAATAGGCGTTAACTACCATATTGAGAAGTCAGATGCTTTAAGGAAGACCAAGCGCAAAGACATTAATTGTTTCTGGTGTTCCTGGAACAGGAGAAAGTCGCTCTTTGAGACTGCCAATCGTTTTGGCTGCACCAAGGTGGCCTTAGGCCACCATAAAGATGACATTGTAGAGACAATATTGTTAAATTTATTTTTTCAGGGAGAGATCTCCGCAATGTCGCCAAAGCAGGAATTATTCAAAGGCAAGATCGTTATTATCCGTCCGTTGGTTTATGTGGAAGAGGATTTGATTAAGCGTTTTGTAAGGAGCGCTGATTTCTCTACCTTTGACTGTAAATGCCCTAATTCTATTACCTCAAACCGCACCAAAGTCGCTAAAATAATCAGCGAATTAAAAAGAGTCTGTCCGGATGTAAAGACCAACATATTCAGAAGTTTAAAGAGGATAAAAAAGGATTATCTGCTTTAAGAAAGCAGAGTATAGTGGTATAATCAACCTAAGGTTACTGCGGACTTTAGGCCGCAGTCCGCTATGGTTGATACTGAGCAACCATAGCGCATCCGTTCCTTTAAAAGGCGCGGATTCCTGTGGCTCACGTATAAAAATATGATCTGGTTAATTGCAGGAATTTCTATAGTTGGGATGGCGGTGATTATCTTTTTGGTCTCAAAAATCACTGGCCAGGTAAACCAGCAACTTAATTCTGTCACTGAACAGCTAAATAACCGGCTAAAAGAGATATCCCAGGCGTTATTAGATACGCATAAGACAGTCGGTGATAGGCTGGATTCGGCAACGAGGGTCTTTGGAGACGTTCAGAAAAGTTTAGGCAGAGTAGAGGAGACTCACAAACAAATTTATGAAATAAGCAAAGATATTGCCAGTTTACAGGAACTTCTGCGCGCACCCAAATTCAGGGGGCAAATGGGTGAGACTATGCTGGAAAATCTTCTCTCGCAGGTCATGCCCAAAGAGCATTTCCAGATGCAGTATAGGTTTAAGTCAGGTGATGCCGTGGATGCGATAATCAAGCTGGGAGAGCGGATCGTCCCTATTGACGCAAAGTTTACCTTAGAGAACTTTCAGAAGATATTGGATACGCAAGATGAAGAGGAAAAGAACGCATACCGCAAAAAATTCATCCAGGATGTAAAAAACCTACTTTCTATGCCTACCTTCAGGTAATATGCCTGGGGCTAAAAGGCCTAAAAGTAGAAGAGAACGCTAAAGAGATACTGAAGAATCTGGGTATGCTTTCTAATGAAATGGGTAAATTTAAAGAAGATTTTGAACTTTTGGGAACGCACTTATCCAATGCCGGCCGTAAATACGAAGATAGCCAAAAGAGGCTGGATAAATTCTCCGGTAAGCTTAACAATATCCAGGACTCAAAACGCATAGAAGTTAAATAAGCAAGACAAAATATGGACCTCGAGAGAAAACGCGACCCAGGCTTAGCAGCAGTCCTTTCATTTGTTTTTAACGGCTTAGGCCAGCTATATAACGGCGAGATAATTAAAGGGTTAGTAATTATTTTTATCTCCGCTGTAAGTATGCTGATTTTTATCATCGGAAGTATACTACTTGGTCTTTGGTTATTGGGTAAAGTTGTATTTGCCCAGGAATTGATTTTAGGCCTGGCATTATTTTTTATCGGGTTAATCTTCATCTGTATATTAGGGATATATAGTATCCTCGATGCCTACAAAACTGCACTCCTGCCTGCCGGCAGGCAGGTAAGAAAGTGATTTTTAACCATCCTAATTTAATCTGTGCTTTCAGCTCGCGCCTTTTCAAAAACATGTCTTTCTTCTACGGTGATACAAAAGAATCGTTAAATAATCGCAAAAATTTCTTGGCAGGTTTAGGTATTAATTATCGGGACTTAATCTGCGCAAAGCAGGTGCACTCAGGCCGCGTAAGATACGCAAAGGAAGAAGATAAGGGCAGCGGCGCTTTATCTTACGATAACTCTATACCCGATACAGACGCTTTTATCACCGATAAGAAAAATCTGCCTTTGGCTGTTTTCACGGCTGATTGCCTATCCATATTTTTATATGCACCCAAGGCATCTGTTATCGGATTAATTCATGCCGGTTGGCGTAGCACTAAAGAAAATATTACGACCAAGGCCGTGCAGTTAATGAAGAAAGAATTTGATATTCATGCCGAAGATTTATGTGCTGGTTTCGGCCCGGCAATAAGAGAATGCTGCTATGAAGTAAGCGCAGAATTTAAAGATAATTTTGTTTACGGACTAAAGCAGAAATCCGGGCGATATTATCTCGCTTTAGCGGGAATAAATAAGAAAGAACTTTTAGATTTAGGGGTATGCGAAGCAAATATCTTTGATTCAGGCATTTGCACGTCCTGTCGGAATAGTGAGTTTTTTTCTTATCGTAAAGAAGGAAGAGGCTCTGGCAGAATGATGTCTGTAATGATGTTAAGATGATCCCCAAGGAATCAAAAGATTTTATAAAAAATAATTTTAAAAAAGAAAGCGTGGTGTGCCTGACAGGTGCCGGCATATCTGCCGAAAGCGGTATTCCGGTATTTAGAGGTAAGGGTGGGCTTTGGGAAAAATATGACCCCCAGATTTATGCTTATCCGGAAGGCTTAATTTCACTCTTAAGGACCCAGCCGCAGGGTTTAGCCAACTTTATCGTAGATTTTTATACTCTGCTTATTAAAGCGCGGCCTAACCCAGGGCATCTTGCCTTAGCGGTTTTAGAAAAAGAAGGTATAGTACGCAGTGTCATCACTCAAAATGTAGATAATCTGCATCAGGCATCCGGCTTACGCTCTGTAATCGAATTGCACGGAAATGCCTTTAGGATAAAGTGCATGGAGTGTAGCCACACAATCGTTTTAGAAAGAGACAGAATAAAAGAAATGACCGAATTGGTAAAAATAAATAAAGATTCGCGCATTAAATTACTCAAGGTCTTAAGCCGTTATTTCCCCAGATGCAGTTGTGGGGCAAGGCACAGGATTGATATTGTTTTGTTCGGCGAGATGCTGCCCGAGGAAGCATTGACAAGCGCCTATAAACAGTTAGATAATTGCAGTATACTTTTACTAATCGGCACCTCACTGGTTGTTTATCCTGCAGCCAGCCTTCCTTTATATGCTAAAGAAAGGGGCGCTAAGCTGATAGAGATAAACAATGAGCCGTCTATGCTTTCAGAAATTTGCGACTATAAAATCACCGGCAAGGCAAGCGAAATCCTGCCTGAGGCCTTAACTCTGCTAGGATATGCCTAAGTACCACCTAGAATTCATATTGTATATTCAAGATGCCTCGCTCGATATCTTGAAAAATTCTATAATAGAATTCGGGGAAGGTTTAGAAATTATTGAGCTTTCAGATGAGGAATCTGATGAGGGGAATTCCCTGACTTCTGAACCCGAAGAACAAATTCGAGAAAGAAAAGTAAAGAAATTTAAAATAAGCCTGCACACTCTAGACCCGACGATAATATTTGATACCTGTGCGCAGTTTGGGAAGATAAAGTCAGTTAAAATAAATGAAGGTTAAGGCTAAGGTTGAGGCTGAGTATACTAAACCTAAACCTTGATCTCAACCTAAATATAATCCTGTAGCAAAACGGAGGTGGTAATATGTCAAAGATATTAGTTATCTATTATTCCAGGGGCGGCAATACCAAGAAAATGGCGGAGTCTATCGTGGAAGGCGTAAAGAAAGAGGGAGAAGAGGCAGTTATAAAAGCGGTATCAGAAGTTAACGTAGACGAGTTGTTAAAATATGACGCGCTAGTCATCGGTTCTCCTACTTATTATGGGAGCATGGCTGCTGAGATTAAAAGATTATTAGATGATTCAGTAAAATTTCACGGAAAACTCGACGGTAAAATAGGGGCAGCATTCGCCTCTTCCGCTAATATTGGTGGTGGCAATGAGACCACGATTTTAGATATCTTGAATGCCATGCTCATTCATGGTATGATTATCCAAGGTGACCCTCAGGGTGACCACTATGGGCCTGTGGCTATCGGTGCTCCGGATGCCCGCGCAACTAAAGAATGTTTAAGGCTTGGGCAGAGAGTAGCAAAATTAGTCAAAAAGCTCTCGATCTAATTGACGATTATTAAAACTAAACCTCAACTTTAACCTCAACCTGCATATAAATATGTATATAGTAGTTTTTTCCACGGTTCCAAATAAAAAAGAAGCAGAACTCATTGCCCAAGGACTGATAAAAGACAAGCTTGCTGCCTGTGTTAATATCATTGAAAATGTGTATTCTCTATTTTGGTGGCAGGGTAAGATTGATAGCGCAAAAGAAGTGCTCTTGGTAATTAAAACCCGAAAGGCGCTTGCCGCTAAATTGACAAAGAAGATAAAATCTCTGCATAGTTATGAAGTGCCTGAGATAATTGCCTTACCGATTGTCTCAGGTAATAAAGAATATTTGGAATGGATAAATGAATCTACAAGGTGATTATGTAGGTTATATAAGTGCTTTTTTGGGCGGGGTTATAACGGGTTTTTCCCCCTGTGTTTTTCCTCTTATTCCTATAACCTTAGCTTTTATCGGCGTAAAGGCCGGCTCATCCCGCCTTAGAGGCCTGATTTTAAGCCTGGTTTACGTATTAGGCCTTGCGGTTACTTATTCTCTATTAGGTTTGTTTGCTGCGCTTACAGGAAGATTATTCGGCAAGGTCGCAGAGCATCCTGTCTCATTTTTTATTATTGGCAATGTTTGTATCATCGCCGGCTTATCTTTTCTCGAAGCCATAAATATAAATTTTATGGACCTGGGCTTACAGAATAAAATAAAAATGACCGGGGGTATCTTTTCAGTATTTCTTCTAGGGGCTGCTTCTGGTTTAGTGGCGGGGCCCTGCACTACTCCCGTATTAGGCACAATATTAGTTTATGTGGCCAGCAAACAAAATATACTTTATGGCGCCAGTTTATTATTTGTTTTTGCCTACGGGATGGGGTTTCTATTAATTTTAGTCGGAACTTTCGGCGCAGCATTTTTGAGCTTGCCTAAATCCGGGATCTGGCTTGTGCGTTTAAAGAGGATATCCGGATTTATCTTAATAGGCGTGGGTGAATATTTTTTTATTCAAGCAGGGAGGCTAATGTGGTAAACCCCGTTAGAAACACCGCACAAAAAAAAGCTGACATAATAGTTTCTAACGGGGTAAAGAATATAAGATTATTCTTTTTGTTTTTCCTTTTATTATCGATACAAAACTATGCGCTTGCCGTGCAACCGCTAAGAATTCAGAATAATGTTGAAACGATAGCAGTTGATTTGAAGCTTTTAGATTCAGAGAATAATCCGGTATCTCTGTCTGATTTTAAGGATAAGCCTGTGATATTGTTTTTCTGGACAACGTGGTGCCCTTACTGCCGGAAAGAATTAAAGGCGCTTGCAGATAAGTATGAGAATTTTAAGAAAGACGGCCTAGAATTATTGCCCATCAACGTCGGTGAGTCAGCTTCTAAAGTAGAGAGATTTATCAGGAGTTACCAATTGCCTTTCAGGGTCCTTTTGGACGAAGATACTGTGGTAGCCGATTCTTATAATATTTTAGGTGTGCCCACATACATCTATATTAATAAACGAGGGCTTATTGTCTCAAAAGGACACTATTTCTCCCAAGGGGACTATCAGAAATTAATCTCACAGTAAATAATGCTCAGAAACCTTTCTTTGCTACTAGATTTATATGAACTTACCATGGCCGAAAGTTACTTTCATTATAAAAGAAATGCTTTCGCCACCTTTGATCTGTTTGTGCGGGAACTTCCGCAAAACCGCTCGTATCTGGTTGCCTGCGGATTAGAAGATATCTTAGACTACATAAAAGAGTTAAGGTTTGAAAAAGAGGATTTGGCATATCTAAAAAGCAAAAATATTTTCTCTGCCGAATTCCTCAATTATTTAAGTAGCTTTAGATTTAAAGGAGATATCTGGGCGATGCCTGAAGGTACGGTATTTTTTGCTCAGGAGCCCATTATACGCGTAACTGCCTCTATTATCGAGGCCCAGATTATTGAAAGTTTTCTTCTGAATACCATAAATTTGCAGACGATGATTGCCAGCAAAGCCTCGCGCGTGGCTTATGCCGCAGCGGGGAGGCCGGTTTATGATTTTTCTTTAAGAAGAACGCATGGTGCTTATGCCGGTATAAAGGTAGCACGCGCATCTTTTATTGCCGGTTGCCTTGGTACTTCCAATGTATTAGCAGGAAAATTATACAACATACCCACTGTGGGAACTATGGCGCATTCGTTTGTGATGTCTTTTAAGCAGGAAATAGACAGTTTCCTGGCCTACAGTAATACTTTTCCTAAAAACACAACACTGCTTGTTGATACATATAACACAAAAAAAGGTATTGAGAATGCAATAACTATAGGTTTGTATCTTAAGGAAGAAAAACACCGTCTTAGTGGTATAAGGTTAGATAGCGGAGACATCGTTAGCTTATCCAAATTAGCCAGAAGCATGCTGGATAAGGCCGGCCTAAATTACGTTAAGATTCTGGCTAGCGGAAACCTCGATGAATTTAAGATAAAAGATTTAATTAGTAAAGGGGCCTGCGTAGATAGTTTCGGGGTAGGCACGAATATGGGCACTAGCGTAGATGCTCCTTTCCTGGACGTCATCTATAAAATTAGCGAAGTTACAGATGAGGAGGGCAATTTCTTGCCCACCATGAAATTAAGCAAAGGCAAAATTACTTATCCCGGGAGAAAACAGGTATTTAGGATACGGGCAAAAGGGGGAAGATTCATCGAAGACGTTCTTGGCCTGGAAAAGGAAAGAATAAAAGGTTTACCCCTGTTAATCAAGGTCGTAGATAAAAGTAGAATAATTTACAAAACGCCCCCTCTGGATAGGATAAGAAAATCTTTAAATAATAATCTTTTGAATTTTCCCGGCGCATTAAAAGGCATAGAGAGTAAATATAAGTATTCGGTACGTATCAGTAAGCAGCTTAAGATGCTGAGGCAGGATTTGACAAGGCAATTAGAAAAGAGGCAATAAGTGAGGCCACGACTTACGGAACAAAGTGAACGTAAGTCGTACGGCCGAACTTACCCCTCACCCAGATACTGAATATGTACTCTATAACGTCTCTGGGTGAGGGGTTAAATTCGCGCATATAACTTACTCACACTTTTAGTGTTCGTAAGTTATGCGCTCATTTAAGTTGGATAAAAAAATAGATAGTCTTATTAAAATTTGGCAGAAAAGAAATATTGCTGGTTTTTATTGTGCTAATAAAGAATCAGGGATAGATAAAATCTTAGAGATTATTCCCTTATCTGCCAGCGTCGGTTTTTCCGGCTCTATTAGCTTAGAGCAATTAGGTGTAGTGCGGTTACTAGAATCTCGCGGAAACAAGGTATTCAGCCCATATAAAACGGGTATTAGCAGAGAAGAGGGGCTAGAGTTGAGGAGACAAGGTGCCCAGGCAGATTATTATTTAGCCAGTGCCAATGCCATATCCGAAAAGGGAGAGCTTGTATTTTTCAGTGCCTTTGGTAACCGCACCTCGGGTGTTTCTTATGCAAAAAATGTAATTATTGTTTGCGGAATCAATAAACTTGCGCAAACTATTGATGAGGCGTTAAAACGGGCAAGAGAATACGCAGCACCCCTTAATTGCAAGCGGCTCAATTGGGAGAGCCCTTGTTTTAAAGACGGTATCTGCCGCAAAGAGATTTGTTTTTTCCCTGAATACAAAAGGATGTGTTGCCAGATTTTAATTATCGAGGCAGAAGTTACTGCCGATAGATTAAAAGTAATCTTAGTCGAAGAAAATCTAGGGTTTTAGGTATCTTTTGGTAACGGGTGGCTTGGGTGTTTTCGAAGCCGCGTGATGCGGCTGAAAAAATACCCAAGACAGCCTGCCTGACGGCAGGCAGGGACCCGTTACAATTTTATATTCAACACAGAAAGGAAACTATGCTAGATAAAATAAAGGCTTTAATGGACATGAAGAGCAAGATGCATGAAATAAAGCGTGAATTGGAGAACACTCTTTTTGATGTTGAAGGCCCTGATGGCGTAGTAAGAATTACCATGAATGGCTCACAGGAGATAAAAGAAATAAACATTCAGGCAGATCACAAGGACTTAGAAAAAAACGTGCTGGAAAAATCTTTCAAAGACGCGTATAATAGAGCGATTAAAAAGTCTCACGAGTTAGCAGCTGAAAAGATGAAGGATGCTACAGGATTCAATGTATCCGGTCTGTTATGAAACAATACGATGATTTTCAGGCTACTTATTTATATTGCAATGATTGCGGTGGTTCCATGCCTGTAAGAGAGCGCCTGCTTCTGATTCTACCTGACGGGTATTTATTTGAATATCTCTGTTCTAACTGCGGCAACGTCGTAGGAGATAAAAAGACTAAACTTAATGATAGAGATAAAATGCTTTTAAAATAATATGAAAGAGAAAAAAGATTTTTATCAGGTTATTGAAGAAATTTGTGCTGGTGATGATCGCTATAAGCCGGATAGCTACGAGTTCGTTATGCAGGCACTGAACTTTACTCAAACCAAACTTAAAAAACAGGGGCATCTTAGCGGTCAAGAGCTTTTAGAAGGGATACGCCAGTTTGCCATTGAGCAGTACGGGCCGATGGCCAAGACGGTTTTAAATCATTGGGGCATAAATAAAACTGAGGACTTCGGTAACATCGTGTTTAATATGGTTAAGCAAAAACTCCTTTCTAAAACAGAAAACGATTCCGCGGATGATTTTAAGGATATTTATGACTTTGACGTTGTTTTCAGTAATGTTTTAGGTGATAGCATAATATAATTAAACTATGTCAGTATTAAAAGGATTGGCTACAGGAATAGGCAGCCTCCCGCATAAGGATGCGGATAGCGCATTGGATTTAATTTTTAAATACACTCCTCATATACCGTTCTGGCCGCAGCTGCCCAAGCGCGATATCCGCGAGGGTATGATTGCTCAATTCAGCGAGAATATCCCCTGTTTGAATATTGCTTCAGGAGGTCTCTCTTTTAACGCGAAGGATAAAGATAGCAAATTGGGGGTGTTTTATGAACAAATAATTTCAAACGATGTAGATTATTTTAAAATCGGAGAAGATTTTGCGCAAGGCTTGCATAGATTTTATCAGAGATTAGAAAAAACCGACCTAAAAGATGTAGAGTTCATTAAATGTCAGATTGTAGGACCCTTTACTTTTGCAGCAGCTATAAAAGACGAAGATGGATTTGCACTCTTGCACGATATGGTATTCTTTCAGGTGGTCTTAAAAGCTATTATAATGAAGGCGCTTTGGCAGATATGTTTTTTTAGGAAATTTGGGAAAAAAATAATTCTTTTCATTGATGAGCCCTACCTGGGATGTTTTGGTTCTGCCTATACGTCTATAAACAGAGAGGATGTAGTTAGGAATTTAACAGAATTGACTTTGGAACTAAAATCTAAGGATGTCCTGCTAGGTATCCACTGTTGCGGCAATACTGACTGGTCAATGTTTACAGATATTGAAGCCTTGGATATCATTAGTTTTGACGCCTTTGGTTTTTTAGATAAGTTTATGCTTTATGCAGAAGACCTGAATAACTTCCTGAAGAAGGGGCAAGAGCGTTTTATATGCTGGGGCATAGTCCCTACGCAGGATTTTCAGGAAGGGTTAATAGCGGATTACCTGATTAGTAGGATAAAAGAAGGCATAGATACATTAGCAAAGAAAGGCCTAGATAAGGATTTGCTATTAGATAAGTTATTGGTAAGCCCCAGTTGCGGCTTAGGAACTCTGGATCCGGAAAAATCGGATAAGATATTCAGGCTTCTTTCAGAAGTATCCTCTTCTATAAGAAAAGCCCTCTAAATAAATTATTTGACAAGTTAAAACAAAAGTCGTATAATTCATTTTTACTTTTACCTGTAATTTAATAGGAGCATTGAATGAAGGAAATAAGAATTCACGCCCGCGCCGGACAAGGCGCTATTACCACCGCATCTTTATTGGGTTATGCCTATTTCCTAGAAGGTAAGTATGCATATGCTTTCCCGCATTTTGGGGCAGCAAGAATGGGTGCACCCATGAATGCCTTCGTACGCATAGACGCAAAGCCCGTCAGGTTAAGAAGCCAGATTTATGAACCCGATTATGTCATTGTCGTAGACCCGACACTGATGCGCGGGTTCAATTGTTTTTCCGGGCTGAAAGAGGAAGGGGTAGCTATTCTTAATGAAAAAGAGGGGGCGCAAACTCCTAAAATAAAGGCAAAGCAGAAAGTATTTGTTGTTCCCGCCAATGAGATTGCGTTAAAGACAATCGGTAGGCCGTTGGGCAATACTGCTTTAATCGGGGCATTTGCCGCGGCAACCGATGAATTAAAGCTGGATATCCTATTAGAAGTAGTAAAGAAGAGGTTTAGCGGTAAAGCACAACAGGGTAATATAGAAGCTGTGCAGCAGGGATACGAATATATCAAAAAGGCTTTAACGAAGGAATAAATATGTTTGGGCCATTAATAGTAAAACCATCTAAGAGTAAAGGCGATAAGACCGGAAGCTGGAGAACTAAGATAAGGCCCAAATATCTTCAGAAGAACTGTATAGGCTGTAAGATGTGTGTTGTAATTTGCCCTGAAGGATGTGTGTCGGGCAAAGAGAAGAATACCTATATATGTAATTATGAGTATTGTAAAGGTTGCGGGCTTTGTTCTGTTATATGCCCCAAGGCAGATATTATTATGACCGAAGAAAGCCCTGAAGGAGAAAAGAAGTGAGCCCCGCCCTTCCTAAAAATATTAGAGCAAATAGTAAAGGAAGGAATGGGGGCGCAGATAGAGATGTTGTTGATAAGAAAGGAAGAGCGGGGTGAAAGAGTTTTTAGAAGGCTCGCGTGCTGTTGCTGAGGCAGTAAAGCTGTGCAAACCAGGGGTGATTTCTGCTTATCCCATAACTCCACAGACACACATCGTAGAGGAATTGGCCCAGATGGTAGCCGATGGCGAGTTAAAATCTCAATTCATTAATGTAGAGAGCGAACATTCTGCTGCCTCGGTAGTCTTAGGTGCCCTGGCTTGCGGGGTGCGCGCTTTTACAGCTACCAGTTCACAGGGCCTCTTTTATATGGCTGAAGTGCTTTTTAATATTGCGGGACTACGCCTTCCTTTGGTTATGACTTGCACAAATAGGTCTATTTCCGCACCTATTAATATCTGGAACGACCAGCAGGATTCTGTGTCTTTGAGGGATTGCGGTTTTATACAGCTGTACGCAGAGAATAATCAAGAGGCAGTTGATTTTCATCTCATGGCTTATCGTATAAGCGAAGATAAGTCTATAATGCTGCCTACAATGGTTTGCATGGACGGTTTTATATTGACGCACGGCATGGAATCAGTAGATATGCCTGAACAGGAAAAGGTCGATAAATTTATTGCGTCTTACAAGGCCCTTTATAAGCTGGACACTGCTAACCCGATTAGTATGGGTTTACTGGCAGACCCTGATTATTATCTGGAGACCCGGTTTGCAATACAGGAGACCTTTAAAGATTTACTAAAGTTTATACCAAAGGTGAGCGAAGAATTCAAAAGCAATTTCGGAAGGGATTACAAAGACTGCCTGGTTGAAGAGTATTACACCAAAGACGCTGAGAAGATAATTGTGGCAATGGGCTCAGTCTGCGGGACAATCAAGGAAGTAGTAGATGAATTAAGGGCTAAGGGCAAAAAAGTCGGACTATTAAAGATTATTTCTTTTAGGCCTTTCCCATATTCAAGGGTATATGAGATATTGAAAGATGCACCTCGTGTTGCTGTCTTGGACAAAGCAGTATCCTTGGGTGCCTATGCACCACTGGCTGTAGAAATAAAGGCAGCGTTCTTTGGCAAGAAGAAATCGCCTAAAGTAATCAGTAGCTTCATAGCAGGCTTAGGCGGGAGGGATATAACACTTGATTCCGTAAGAGAAGTATTTAGGAAATTAACCCAACGGGAAGTAAGCCTGGAATTCATCGATTTAAAACCTGAACTGTTAAGAGAGGAATATGGAGAATAATCCTTTATTTAAGCCCGGACATACCGGTTGCGCAGGTTGTGGCCAGTCAATGGCTGCACGGTTAGTAATAGAGGCAGCGGGAGCTAATACCATCGTGGTGAATAATACCGGATGCCTTGAGGTATTCACTACAAGATATCCGGAGTCAGCCTGGGGTGTGCCCTGGATACATTCTTTATTTGAAAACGCCGCTGCAGTTGCCTCAGGCGTAGAGGCAGCGCTTATTTATTTAGGCAAAAAAGATACTACTAATGTTATTGCACAGGCAGGAGACGGTGGTACCGCTGATATAGGGCTTCAGGCATTGTCAGGGATGCTTGAAAGAGGCCATGATGTTTTGTATGTTTGTTATGACAATGAGGCATATATGAATACGGGCATACAGCGCAGCGGCCTCACGCCTTTTGATACCAATACCACCACCAGTCCCGTAGGCAAAGCCTCTGTGGGTAATATCCGCCAAAAGAAACCTATGCCTGAGATAGCCAATGCGCACGGCATACCTTATGTTGCAACATGTTCCGTGGGATATCCTCAAGATTTACAACGTAAGGTGAAAAAAGCAATATCAATCAAAGGGCCAAAGTATATCCAGATACACGTACCTTGTCCTTTAGGCTGGCGCCATGAGTCGAATCTCACCTATCAGATAGCCAGATTGGCTGTAGAGACCGGCCTTTATCCTTTATTCGAATATGAGTCAGGAAAACTTGCGGCTGTCCGTAAAATTCAACCTAAGCCGGTTGAAGAGTACCTTAAAACCCAGGGCAGATTTAAACACATCCTTAATAACCCTGAGGAGCTTAAGAAGGTTCAGGGGGTAGCCGATAACAATATACAGAAATATAATTTGAGGGAAGAAAGCCCCTCAAGCTAATTAGAGGAGGTGGTTGTTGTGGGAAAGCAAGCAAGGGCAATAGTAGAATTAAGTTTAAAAGAACTGGTCAAGGATTTAAACAAGGCGTATGCTGATGAATGGTTAGCATTTTATCTTTATTGGTATATGGCCCAGACGGTCTCCGGGAAGTCATACGAGGACATAGCAGAATTTTTGAACAAAATTGCCAAAGATGAATTAGAGCATGCTGAGGAAGTAGCAGACTTAATCGTTAAATTAGGAAGCCTACCCATAGCTAATCCTATGGAATTAGAGAAGAATGCCAATGCTCCTTATCTGCTCCCGCCAAAGAATACCGCGGATATAAACAGGATCATCCGTATAGTAACTGAAGCTGAGGCAGCAGCAATCGAGGTCTATAATAAAATCGCCAAAAAAACATTGGGTAAAGACAACGTTACTTATCAGTTAGTTACTCATATCTTGTCAGAAGAAGTAAACCATGAGGAGATTTTTGAGAATTTATTGGAAAGATAGTTATCAAAAACTTCATGCTGCAGGTTTCAAGTTTTAAGTTAGGAGTTGGCCTGCCTGCCGACAGGCAGGGAGTTAGGAGTTTTACTCAAAACTCACAGCTCATAGCTCAAAACTAAGAAAGTCTTAGGTTTAAGTTAAGAGTTTGGAATCAGGAGTAAGTTTTTTAAACGGAGGTTATAAGTATGTCTAAAGTAACTGTTGACGCTGCTACTTGTGTGGGTTGCGGATTATGCGAAGAGGCTTGTCCGGAAGTATTTAAAATTGAAGGCGACGGCGTCGCTCACGTAAGGGCACAGGAGTGCTCCACACATAATCTAAAAGAGATAGCTGGACAGTGTCCCGTAGAAGCAATTAAAGTAAGCTAATTTTTTAAAAATTTCTTTGGGCCTTACCTTTTAATCCTTCAACAAATTTAGCAAAGAATTCCTCTTTTTTCTGAAGCAGTAATCTTTGTGTAAATTCGTTTTTCTCGCCACTAAATTTATTTTCATCAATAGGAATCATCGTATTTAATTTAATAATATAAAAACCAAAAGGCATATCTATTATTTCGCTAAAGCCGCCATCTTTTAATTCTTTAGCCTGCACAAAAAATTTATCAGAAGCGCCAATACCTTCTATGTAACTGCCGTATTTAAAGAGTTCAGTGGAGCCGGATTCCAGGTCAAATAGCTTTGCGGCCTCGCTAAAATCAGCCGATTTTGGATCAGATTGATATTTTGTTTTTAAGTTTTTTAAGGCGTCTTCTATTTTTTGCCTTGCGATTTCTTGAGCCTTGCCTTTGGTAAACGCTTCTTTAACCTTCTCTTTTATTGTTTCAAGATTAGGCACGAAAGGATCTTTCTTTTCCTTAAGCCTTAATATATAGTAGTATTTGTCCATTTTGATAGGGGGGAGGTAATCGCCTACCTTGGCCTTCTCGGCAAAACTTAAGATTTGCCCAGACCATCCTATTCCGGGCATGGGGTCGGTTTGGCGAAATAATCCAGTTTCTTTTACCTCCAATTTAAAGTCTTTCGCCACGTTAGCAAAACTCTCTTTTTTATTTAGGCGCGTTAAAATTATCTTTATATTATCTTTTATGGTTTCTTCTTCCGAGGCCTCTGAATTTAAAGACAGGTATTCGAGATTATAAGTAAGAGGCTCCTTAAATTTAAAGCTATTTTTTTTAAAATAATCATTTATTTCTTCTTCGGATGGCGTTATGTCTTTTGCAAAAACGGAATATAGGCTAGCTATATAATATAGGCTGATTTGTTCATTGAGTTTTTGATATTCTTGCTTAACTTCGTCTTCAGTTACTGTTATTTTATCAGTTATTTCTCGATAAAATTTAGATAGCGTAAGGTTCTGACGGGTTTGCTCTTCAAATGTGCGGGGTTGCGTATAAAAGACATATCTCAGCAATTCCAGGTATATCTTATTATCGAATTGTTCGTTGTGCTGGAAAAAGGGATAGCTTTTTATTGTCTCTACAATTTCTTTATCGCTTACCCGTATCTTGCGTTTCTTTGCTTCAGCCAGTAATGCCAATCTGTCCCAGGCCTGGGCTTCTAAATTCAGAAATTTTTGTATTTCCGGGAGGCTATCTCCGAATCTAATAAGCGCCTGAATTCTTACCGCATCTAGCGCATCTCTATATTCTAAAGAAGTTATCTTTCTTCCGGAGATTTTTCCTACATAGACTGATTCCTGCCTGCTGCGCATAAAACTGCCGAAACCCCAAAAGAGGAATGCAGGCAAAACCAATATGATCAGGATAATCCATATCTTTTTAGCAGTCTTTTTTTGCCTCAGTTTGTTAAGCATGTAGCACCTCTTTTTAGGGTTTTATAAGTTAGCGGACTAAAACAACCTTCCCTTTAGAGTAAGGTTAAAAACAACCGCTAAGTATCAACTATGCAGGCCCTCAGCTTTGAATCCGGGGGGGAGATATGTAGTTGATTATAATCGAAAATAAGAATATTGCAATCATAAATTACTTCTTTTAGGCAATATGCCTTGACCCTGCTTTTTTTACATGGTATAATCCAAAAAAATGAAAAATAAAATTGTATCTTGGATTAGAAGGCAGTTAAAACAGGCCGATGCTAAAGGTGTTGTGTTAGGCTTAAGCGGAGGCATAGATTCTTCTGTTGCAGCAGCTTTGGTAAAAGATGCTGTTGGTAAAAACAGAGTCCTGGGTTTGCTTTTGCCTTGTCACAGCCAGGAGCGTGATTTAGAAGACGCACGGATTATAGCTAAAAGACTCAGGTTAAAGGCCGAGTTAATCGATTTATCTTGCGCATACGATAACTTGCTTAAGGTTTTACCTAAAGCATCAAACCTCGCGCAAGCCAATCTTAAAGCCAGGTTAAGAATGTCGGTTCTGTATTATTTTGCAAATAAGAAGAATTATTTGGTTTGCGGAACAGGAAATAAGTCAGAGCTAGAGGTGGGTTATTTCACAAAATACGGAGACGGAGGCGTAGATATATTACCTCTTGGGGGTTTATTAAAAAAAGACGTAAAGGCCCTAGCAAAAAAATTAGGGATCCCTAAACATATAATTACCAAGCCTCCTACCGCAGGCCTTTGGCCTGGCCAGACTGACGAAGCGGAAATGGGTATCACCTATAAGGAATTAGATGATATATTAGAACGTATAGAAAAAAGAAAGAAACAGGTTTTTTCGAGAGAAAAGGTAAATAAAGTTAAAAAGATGATCCGAAGGTCAGAGCATAAAAGACGGTCCCCACGGGTATGTCGTGTTTAAAAAAATAGGTTGAGATTAAGGTTGAGGTTGAGTTTCATTCTCAGCCTTTAGTCTAAACCTTAACCTCAGAACTTAACTTTAATTTAGGAGGGAGATAAATATGGATGAGATATTAGAGATACTAGAAAAGGATGCGCGTATGACACCAGAAGAAATTGCTAAAGCTTTGAGGAAAAAGCCAGAGGGTATAAAACAGGCCATCAAAAAATACGAAAAGGAAGGTGTTATATTAAAGTATAAAGCTGTAATCAATAAAGAATTAGCAAAAGATGCTGGTTCAGAAGTCAGGGCTTTGATAGAGGTTAATATTACCCCTCAGAAAGACGTGGGTTTTGATAAGATTGCCGAGCGTATTTATTCGTTTCCGGAAGTTTCCAGCTGTTATCTTATTTCTGGGACATACGATCTGTTGTTAATTTTAGAAGGCAGGGATTTGCATACTGTTAGCCGCTTCGTAGCAGAAAAGCTTGCTCCTTTGGAAAATGTCAAGGGCACAGTTACGCACTTTTTGTTGAAGAAATACAAAGAAGACGGAGTTATTTTAAAGCATAAGGAAGAGAATAAGAGGATAGCAATCTCATATTGAGCTTAAAGCGTAAAGCGAAAAGCGCAAAGTTAAAACTTAAAGCTAAAAACTTTTTTAGTTTTAAGTTTTACGTTTTAGTTTTGCGCTCTGCGCTTTAAGCTATACGCTAAACATATGAAAAACATTATTTCTAAAAAAGTACAGGACATGCAGCCCTCGGGTATCCGGGCATTCTTTGATTTAGTGCTGGGGATGAAAGACGTAATCTCTTTAGGCGTGGGTGA
>JAPLLU010000013.1 GCA_026387385.1 Candidatus Omnitrophota bacterium | reverse complement strand
TAGTTTATGTAATAGCATTAGGAGATGAGGCTGAAAAACAAAGTATAAAATTGCTGGATAGCCTGCGTAAAGCAGACATTCCTTCCGGCACCAATATGGAAATTAAGTCTCTTAAAGGGGCGATGCGCGAAGCCAATGATTCAGGGGCAAGATTCGTATTAATTATCGGAGAAGATGAATTAAAGAAGAATGTAGTGACTTTGAAGGACATGGCATCAGGAGAGCAGAAGGAAGTTCAACAGGGAGATTTAATAACTGAGTTACGCAATAGATTCGGTGGAAATAAATAATAAACTTGAAAAATCCAAAATCCAAATACTACCAAATCCAAAATAAATTCAAAATCCCAAGTCCAAAATTGGAATTTGGAAATTGGGATTTATTTGGTAGTATTGGTAGTATTTGAAATTGGGATTTAGTCACTGATATGTTAAGAACTCATACTTGCGGTCAATTAAACGTAAACGATGCCGGCAGCGAAGTCACGCTGTGCGGTTGGGTTGCCAGCCGCCGTGACCACGGAAAACTCATATTTATTGATATCCGCGACCGATACGGACTCACTCAGGTAACGTTCATACAAAAGGATTCACCGCAAACTTATAAAAAGGCAGAGGAATTAAGAAGCGAATTTGTGATTAAGGTAACAGGAAAGGTATTTAAGCGACCTAGCGGCAATGTAAATCCCAAGATTGCCACAGGTGAAATAGAAGTTCTGGCTCTGGACTTAGAGATTTTAAATGAAAGCCTTGTCCCGCCTTTTGAGATAACGGAAAATCTGGATGTTACCGAAGAGTTACGCCTTAAATATCGCTATCTGGATTTAAGAAGAGGCGGGGTTTTCAAAAACTTCATCCTAAGGCACAAGCTTTATAAGATTATACGTAGTTTTTTAGATAAGAAAGATTTTATTGAATCAGAGACGCCTATTTTGACTAAGTCCACTCCGGAAGGGGCACGCGATTATTTAGTTCCTTCGAGGCTTAACCCGGGTGAATTTTACGCCCTTCCTCAATCACCGCAATTATTCAAACAGATTTTGATGGTTTCAGGAATAGATAAGTATTTTCAGATTGCTAAATGTTTCCGCGATGAAGACCTGCGCGCTGACCGCCAGCCGGAATTTACCCAGCTTGATTTAGAAATGTCTTTTATAAACGAAGAAGACATATTTTCTTTGATGGAAGAACTCATGCAATTAATATTTAAGGAAATAAAAAATATTGAACTTAAAATTCCTTTCGAACGCCTTACATTCCAAGAGGCGCAAAGTAGATTTAACACCGATAAACCGGACCTGAGAAAAGAATTAAACAACGAATTTGCCTTTGTTTGGGTAATAGACTTTCCGTTGTTCAAATATAATGAAGAAGAAAAACGCTGGGAAAGTGAGCATCATCCTTTTACCTCGCCCAGAAAGGAGGAACTGGATATTTTAGAGAAGAACCCCGATAAAGTAAAGTCGCGCTCCTACGATTTAGTTTTAAACGGGATGGAGATAGGCTCAGGCTCCATAAGAATTCATAACAAGGAATTACAGGAGAGAATTTTTAAGATTATCGGCATAAATAAACAACAGGCAGATAAACGTTTCGGTTTCCTTTTAGAGGCTTTTAAATTCGGCGCTCCGCCACACGGCGGAATTGCCTTAGGTTTAGATAGGCTCTTGGCTGTTTTAGCCCAAGAGACAAGCATCAGGGAGGTGATAACCTTTCCAAAGACACAAAAGGCATTTTGTCCGTTAACCGAGGCTCCCTCAGGTGTGGATGAAAGGCAGTTAAAAGAGTTACACCTGTCATTAAAAAAGAGCAAAAAGGAAAAAAATGATTAAAAGGAGGTTGTTATGAAGAAAGAATATTTGTTCTACTTGTTAGGCTTATCTTTTGTTTTTGTGTTATCAGGCTGCGTGGTAAGGACATATTCGTTAACCAGGGACAGGGTTGATCAGGATTTAGACATAGGCAATAGGGGGGTTATCCAGGGTAATAAAGATATGCCGGAAGTTGAAAGAAAGACTACCCGTACTACCAGAGTAGTTGAGATGGAGATGGGGTCACCGTTAAAATTTGAAAAAGCCTCCAAGAATAATCCCGCGGCACCTTTAGAAAAAACAGAAGAGCAGGATGTCTGGGGTAACCGCGGTTATGTTACTAAAAGCGAAGCCTTAGAAATAACTGAACCGGAAGTCGCAGGCCGTTTTGTGCAATATACAGTCCAGAAAGGCGATACATTACAGAAAATATCTAAAAAAATGTATGGTACGACCAAAAAGTGGAATACGATTTACGAGGCAAATACGAATACACTAAAAGGCCCGAATAAAATCTATACAGGGCAAGTATTGAATATTCCACAACAAGGGATGATGGAAATACCGGAGAACTTGAAATAGAACGAAGACGCCAGGACACCCGACACAGGTAGGCACCAGTTATCCGCAGGGCAAGTTTTCAGTTAAAGCTTAAAAAGTTTTTAGTTTTAAGTTTTTCCTGCCTGCCGGCAGGCAGGCGCTTTACGCTTTTAGCTTTACGCTCGCAAGGCTATATTAAATTAACAAACAATGGATAAGATTATTAAATTACAGAGTCACCAAGAAACACAGGCGTTGTTCGGCCGTCACGATGAGAATATTAAACTGCTAGAAAAAGAATTCAAGGTTAAGCTGAACATCCGCGGTGAGCATCTTAAGATAAGCGGCACAGCCATCAATATAAAAAAGGCCTCAAATCTTATTGAATATATACTGCAGGCGTTACGTTCCGGACAGACAGAATTAGGAAAGGCTGATTTGTATTACATGATAGCAAATTTTAAAAAGCCCAAAAACCAAGGAGAGTCCGGTATCATAAGTGAAAAAATTACGCGTTCATCCGGAGGCAGAGAGATAGGCCCGAAGACCAAGGGGCAAGCCGGATATGTAGAGGCAATTACCAAATACGATATCGTATTTGGTATCGGGCCAGCCGGTACAGGTAAAACATACTTGGCCATGGCTTGTGCAGTAGAGTCCTTTAAAAAA
>JAPLLU010000031.1 GCA_026387385.1 Candidatus Omnitrophota bacterium | reverse complement strand
AACATTCTGCTTCGCTCCTTAAATATCAATAGCTGGTAGAGCTTCGCAGGAATAGTTTCTACGAAGCCCTACCATGATTTACCTAGTAAAGGGCGCAGTAGAACATTATCTACTCCTCAACTTCACCAACTAAGCTATCGTAAAATTCTCGGTAATTTTCTTTTTTATTGCTGTCACGTAG
This sequence comes from Candidatus Omnitrophota bacterium, assembly GCA_026387385.1. GTDB lineage: Bacteria > Omnitrophota > Gorgyraeia > Gygaellales > Profunditerraquicolaceae > JAPLLU01. Next base: position 12,592 of record JAPLLU010000031.1, on the reverse strand, counting down.
CGCCATTGCCGCGCGAGGATGTTCATCCAGGATACCGGTAATAGCATAATGAATAATATAACCCCATTCGATTTTTTCTCGTAAAGGGATAAACTCTTTAGAGATTAAATCCAGGACCGGACGGATATCGAATTTAGGGTTCTTCAGGAATCCCAGGACTAGCTCAAGCGGGCAATTACCCGCAGCCCTACCCAGGCCATAAACCGTAGCATCCACAAAATTAGCATCATGGATAATCGCCTCAATGGTATTACTAAAGGCAAGCTGCTGATTATTATGCGCGTGTATCCCTACCTCTTTTGTTTTAATAATACTCTTTGCCTTCTTTATGAGAAATTCTATAGTCTCTTGATACAAAGCTCCGAAACTATCCACTATATATATTACATTTGCCTTGCTTTCTTTTTCCAGCTGCTCCAATGCCTCAGTCAATTCATTGTCCAGGGCGCGGGATATTGCCATGATATTCACCGTAGTCTCATAGCCCTTGTCCGCAAAGTGATTCACCAGGTAAATTGCCTTATCAATATCCTTGACATAAGAAGCTACCCTTACCATAGAAACAGGGCTTTCTTTACGGGGCTTCACATCTTCTACTTCTACCCTGTCCACATCCACCATAATGGATATCTTAGTCTTTGATTCGATGCCGTCCATTACCCTTTTTATATCATCATCATCGCAAAATTTCCATTTGCCGAATTCCTTATCCGAAAACAGGTGCTTGGAATTCTTATATCCCATCTCCATATAATCTACGCCTGCCTCAGAAAGCGCTTTATAAACCGCGCGCACAAAACGCAGGTCAAAATCGTGATTATTAATCAGTCCGCCGTCTCTAACAGTGCAATCTAATACCTTGATCTTTTCCCTGAACATGCTTCCTCCTTGCACAGAAAGTGCACACCAACCTTTCCTTTCAGGTTGGGTGTAAATTATAAACTCAAGTTTTGTTTGTGTTTGATTGGCTTAATAAATATAGCAATAATCTTGGAATTTGTAAACATTTAACTTCTAGCCTAAAAGCCTGTAGATTGTTGTTTGGGATTTTGAATTTGGGATTTCTTGTGTTATCTGTGGACCGTGGACTGTTGACTATGGACTAAATCGGGTGGCTTGGTGACACTTGTGTCTTGGTGTCATGGTAACCTACGGCTTGCAGCTTGAAGTCTGTAGCCTGCAGCTTGCGACTTAGTGTTTGTGATAACTCTGCAGCCTTTGTTTCCTAAAGTAATTTTTTGTTTGTTGTCTATGTGAAGCGAGTTGGGAAGAATGAATAAATTCTGCTGCAGGAACATGCGGATGCCTGGAAACAGGCAAGGAAGTTCTGATAATCTTTTCTATATCCCGGACTTCCTCGCTCTGCTCCGGGGTGGCAAAAGAAATAGCATGGCCGCAGCATCCCGCCCTTCCTGTGCGTCCGATGCGATGCACATAATTGCCGGCTTCTTCTGGAAGGTCGTAATTAAGTACCAGTTCAATTCCCACGACATCAATCCCTCTTGCGGCAATATCGGTAGCCACCAAGACCTTATATTTACCGGATTTAAAACCTTCGAGTGCTTCTCTGCGTTGAGGGAGGCTGCGATTAGAATGTATTTCAGCTACGCTGTAACCCATTTCGCGGATCGAGCGCGTAAGTTTTCTTGCGTTATGTTTAGTGCGGGAAAACAAAAGCACTGCTCCGTGATACTGGGCAAGCAGCTTACTGAGAAGCTGCTGTTTTGCATCTTTTTTAACAATGAATAATTCCTGGGTCACATGTTCCGCAGTCGTTCCTGAAAGAGCAATCTCAACACAGACAGGAAGTTTCATATGCTTTGTGGCGATATCTATAATCTCTTTGGGTATAGTTGCGGAAAAGAGCATGGTTTGCCTGGCCCTGGGCAAGAACCGTAAAATCTTCTCTATCTGGGGCGAAAACCCCATATCCAGCATGCGGTCAGCTTCATCAAGCACTAGTATCACTACATCATCAAGTATTATATTCCAGTGGCTCGTGTGGTCAATGAGCCTGCCGGGGGTAGCAATCACGACACGGGGATTTTTACGCAGCGCCTGTACCTGAGGCTCCATGGGAGCGCCGCCAATAAGACAGGCAGTGCGCATGCCGAATGCCCGCGCGATCTCTGCAAAAGCCTCATCAATCTGAATCGCCAATTCCCGCGTAGGCGCAAGCACTAAGCCCATCCCCTTTTTCTGCGCCAGAAGCTGACACATCGGTATGGCAAATGCATGTGTTTTTCCGGTACCAGTCTGAGCGATACCAATAACATCCTTGCCCTCAATCGCCAGAGGAATTGCCTTAAGCTGAATCGGAGTAGGAACCTTAAATTTCATCCGCTCTAAGATATCAAGAATCCTGGGTGCGATTCCCAAGCCGTAAAAACTCGGCCCTGCTTGATTAGCTCCCTGCGGAAGACTGTTTGTTTTAACTGTTCTGTACATCATGCCTTGAGTTTCTCCTTGAAATCAGCCCGACCCAGATGAATATGACAATAGGCTTCATGGTTATAAATACTCAAGATATTTTTACAGCACCGACACCTGCACTTTCTGCCTTTTGGTGAAGTCTTTACTTTTATAATTGCCCCTCCTCGTCTGCCGATAGGCAGGCTTTTCAAAAACACCTAATAAAAAAACCGTAAAGGTTAGTTATCTTCCTTTACGGTTCAAGATTTTCTAATCTTTTTATGATTTATTTATATTATAGCATCAAATCCGCCTTTGTCAAAGGGAATCTACTAAAGCAGGAAAAATGAAGCGCTATTACTTCAACCCTTCTGTGTATATCCAAAAAACTTAGCCTGCTGTGGACTAACTGGGTCACTTGTGACTACTGGTGTCTTTGTGTCCTTAGGCCTCTAATCTGAACCTTGAGGGTGCGTAGTGGGTTGGAGGTAATGAGTCGGGGATGCGGATGGGGATGAGTTAAAAACGCAATCCCACCCTCACTACTCGACCCATAACTCACAACTCAAGACTCACGACTAGACTTGTGTCTTAATCCTTACTTCATCTCCTCTGCCTGCTTCAATTTTTCAGTGTATTGTGTCTGCAAGTCCTGTATCTTTTTTTTGGCAGTATCCGTAATTGTTTTATAGTTTGTAGCATCCACGCCTTGCTCTGCAATAAACTCCTTAGCATCTTCATTAATGATGGGTTTCTTAAGGTATATCTTGAATAGTTGAAAAAGGACAAACATAATTATAGCTACGACCAAAAGAAGCTCTATGAACATAAATCCTCTCTTATGCTTATTCATCCCTCTTCCTTTACCTAGACTCATTTCTATCGCACGGATAGAATGTTTTTTGGGCTTTGGCTCCTAACTCATAACTCCCAACTCGATACTCAATAACGGCAAGGTTTATTTTAGCGCTAAATAAAAATTTGTCAATGAAGCTTGGTTAATCAGAACGTCCGGGAAAGCGCTCTCCCGAATATGCTGATTTAGCCTTGATTTCCCCTATAATATATTGCATACTTATATAAGAAGGATAAAGCGTTTACTAAAAACGAGGAGGTTGGCTCGATAGCTAAAGCTACTAGGCCTATCACCTACAATAAAACCCCGATTTTTTCGGGGTTTTTTGTTATGAGCAGACGCTTTGCGGAAGCACGAAAGTGCGACGTAAAGCGTAGCCCCGAAGGGGCGTCTGCGAATAATCCCGCTAGCTTCTAAACCAATTACTTTAAAACTCAAGAAACATTTGCCTAGCGGGAGTACAAAGTCAACTTAGCGAGCTACGGCGAAGCTAAGTTGTTGGCCGAATTAATCCCGGTAGCTGCGAAGCGCTTAGCTACCGGGAGAGCAAAGGTAACTTAGAGAGCGATAGCGAACAGGGATAATCCCGATAGCCGCTAAGCTAATTGCTTTAAAAGTTCGAGGAACGTTTGCCTATCGGGAGAGCATAGTTAACTTAGCGAGCGATAGCGAGCAAAAATAATCCGATAGCTGCGAGGGATAACAAAAAAGCTGCTTTCTTTTAAAGAAAGCAGCTTTTAAGTCAATATAAAATACGATTATTATTTCTGGTTCTCTATCGAAACCAGGCTTAAGACATCGCCGACTTTCTTGACGACAACGCTCACTTGAAGCTTGCTATCTTGTTTTTTGAGGAATTCCTCAATCTTGGCATTGCTCTCCATGTCAAACTTCTGCAGTTTACCATCGGCAAAAATTGAATAACCGCTGGCTACGCAAGAAAGTGCACACGTTTTATTGTGAGTCTTAACGAACTCTGCCAATTGTTCTGCCTTCTGAGAACCTGCACACATGTTGTCAATAATGTCGCCCTTTAAAATCATGGTCTCAGGAACTGTTGTTTGAGCTGGCATTGATGATTTTGTCGGCATGCTTGTCAAGGTCATATTAGCAGTCTGCTCTGCAGCAAATACAAAGGAACTTGCGATGGCTAACGTAACAACTAAAAAAGCTAACTTCTTCATCTTTTTCACCTCCTTCTTTTATCGTATATGATTTTAATTTCTGAAAGGTTTAAGGTGGGAACTTTCTGGTTCCAATTGGAGATGTAGTGTACCACAATGCTATCTGTTTGTCAATACAAAGCGCAATACGCGATGTGAGCTCTTGTTAATTTTTAGCGGGTGGCTTGGGTGTTTTTGAGCCGCGGTGTGCGGCGAAAAAATACCCAACCTGCCTGCCGGCAGGCAGGGACAGGACCCGATAAAAACAAGAGATCGCAAACCCTTTATTCCTGTAAATCCGCACACTTCCGGATAAACTCTGCCATCTCTTCTGTTGTTTTTACCCGACTGGATAACTCCCTTAGCCTACTCACCTTGCGGAATCCTTTGGTATACCGGCTGAAGAATTTGCGAAATATTAGTACGCCGTTTCTTTCTCCGTAAAAGTCAACGCACATCTTCAAGTGTTCGATCGCTACCTCGGCCACCTGTTGCGGGGAAGGCCTATCTATAATCTTTCCTTTCTTTATAAATTCCGTTATCTCACGGAATATCCAGGGATTACCCAATGCGCCCCTGGCAACAATTACCGCGTCAGAGCCGGTCTCATCAAACATCCTTTTGGCAAGTTGCGGGCTAAGGATATCGCCGCTGGCAATAACTGGGATATTTATTACCTTCTTCACTTCCCTGATTATGCCGTAATCCACTACACCGCTAAACTTATGGGCCCTGGTTCTACCGTGTATAAAAACGGCAGACACACCAGCATCCTGGCAACGGGATGCCACTTCTACTGCGTTTACGGAATCCTTATCCCATCCGGAACGGATCTTTACGGTCACCGGGACCTTTGCCTTTTTCACCACAATCTTTAAAATCCCGCTTAATTTCACGGGGTCTTTAAGCAAAGCTGCGCCTTCCCCGCGCCGCATCACTTTTCTTGCCGGGCAGGCAGCATTAAAATCCAGGATATCGAAATCATATTCATTGATCACGTCCATTGCCCTCTGCATAAACTTTTCTTCGCAACCCAAGAGCTGCACTCCCAGAGGACGTTCATCTTTATGGGAAGAAAGCATCTTTTGGGTGCGTTTACTTTTGTGGCTGATGGAGCTGGAATTAACCATCTCCACAAAAGCCAGCTCACAGCCGAACGCACGGTTAAGCATACGGAAAGGAAGATCGGTTATCCCAGCCATAGGTGCAAGAATAAGATTGGATTTCAATTTTAATGTGCCGATATTCAACATATTAACGCTATTATACTCAATTCCCCTCTATTAGTAATCCGGAATTGACCCTACGCGAGCCTTAACTTTTAACTATGTGCGAGCGCAGGGCCTTAGGTAGGCTTGAACTCGAGACTCAAGAACAAGCAACATAATCTTTTATCTAGCGAAGTCCTTTGTGCTAAGCAAGCACATTAATCCTTTATTTAGCGCATTCCTTGCGAGCGATGGCGAGCAAGGGCACAAAGGAACAGAACCATCCCCTGGTTTTATAATATTTTCAGAAGATTAAGCCCTGTAGCAGGATCAATTGATTTCACAGCCTTAATCCCTTTTAACTCAAATATAATTGCCTCTATAACTAAAAATACTTTTGACTTACCGCGCACGCAACCGGTAAGCACTTTCTGCTTTTTCCCCATGCTGCCGTGGATATGTATTTGCGGCCCTGCATTATTTGCAAAAATCGTACCGATACCCATTACCTCCCATCCGTCTTTAAAATAAACCTTGTTTGGATCGGGCGGTATTACCGGCTTCTTAGGCCCTGTGACTAAATCCCCTTTTTTCAGTGCCCCGATAAAAACCATTGTTGCGCACCTTAGCCTTTCCTTCTTCGCAAAGACAGAAAGCTCATCCAAAAAGATATCCTCGTGATCAAACTTAAGCACAAATATTCTTCCCAGTCTTCCTTTTGTGTATTTCATAGTCTATTCCTTATTCTTTGGAGTAGGCTTATTAAGCTTCCCTAATATTTTATCCCAAACCTTATTAATCTTTTCAGGCAAACTGCTCTTTTGTGTTTCTTGTCCTTCTGCATTAAGATATTTATTAAATTGCTCTACGATAACTGTATCGGAAGTAGCATCTATCATTTCATAAATCTTTCCCTTGTCAATTGACTCTATATTTTTAATTGCCTGCTCCTTAGTCATCTGCTCAGTGACTTTATAGTTGCTCTTGAGTGCGTCAGGCCAATCTTTTATGACCTCATAAATCCTAGCATATCGATTTTTAAATCTCTCCATATCCATCTGATTTAATTCCTCGATATTATTCTTTTTTAATTTGTCTAAATCGGTTACGGCAACATATGCCTTGGCTAATCCTTTAAACATTGAGCCGATTATCTTATCTTGCGCCTTAGCTTTTTCTTGGGCAAAAACGCAACCATGAAAAGACAGCCCTATCGCTAACATTAAAATTAATATTACTACAATAAACTTCATCTTCTCTTCCTTATTGTCTTTTATCGGCGCATCCCGAACAGTTGACGGTCTTCTGAAAAGGGTAAATATGGAAAATCGTCTTGCCGCAGGTATCGCAAAATACTATCGCTTTCGTATAGTAAAAAGAGAACGCCGCGTTGATCGCGATGATAACAAAAAAGTAGAGCAGATTCATCTGCGCTCTTCCCAGCCACAAGGACGACACAATCATCACAAAGCCGATTCCCCACATCCACCAGCCATGGTTCTTCCTTTTGAGCTTCGCATCCTTGTTAACGAAATAAAAAACCGCGTTGGGTACGACCAGGGCGCACCATATGACCGCCAAAATGACCATATTTTTAAACGGCATCTTTACCCTCTCTCGTAAAATTATTCCCTATTGTTCGAGCGACTGTTCAAACAGACGCTTTACCTAGATATTGTTTTTATTCTACCCCTCCTATAATCCTTGTCAAACAAAAATTCAATGCTGTTATTAGCTCCTCCATTGATACTTTGCGGAAGCAAAGTACCCAAGCCCTTTTAAAATCACCAAGCCACAAGGTCACCCGTCACCCAGTAAACCAGTTAGCCCTGCCTGCTGCCTGTCTTTTAGCGGGTGGCTGGGGTGTTTTTGAAGCGCGTAATGCGCGAGAAAATACCCAAGACAGCCTGCCTGTCGGCAGGCAGGGACCCGCTAACCTATAGCGGCAGGCAGCCGCTAAAAACAACAAATCCCAAGCCCTTTTCGAGCTTGGGATTCATATTGATATATTATCCAAAAAGGAAGGTTTAAATTCGATCTGGTATGTCTATTTTTCCATGTCCTTTAGCTTCTCTTGCATAAATTGGAATACTGGCTTCAACTCTACCATCAATTAATATGTCAACTACATAATCTCCGGATTTTGGAAAAGCAACATTTTGCCCATTAAGCGCAAAAGAAAAAGATGCTTCGGGCACTGAACCTTGAGGGGGGTTAAAATTAATATTTACACCGCTATCCATTAATTTTTTTCCGTCTGAATCAGCTAATGCAATATTTAATTTATGTTCTCCTGCTTCAGATCTTCTTATTAGCAACCTTAAAGCAACGCTCATTCTTGGCAATACATAAGGGAATTTATCTGCATTTATGGAATCAAACGTCCTAAACAAAGACAGACAATTATTTTCGACCCAAGCGTGTTCCGCAACAGCCGCTACCAACACCTTCATTCTACACCTCTTTAAAAATCCATGACGCTTCTATTTTTCAAAAACAAGCACCTTGATTTTTTATCTACCGCAGTCCTTTGTGCGAAGCAAGCACATTAAGTTTTTATTTAGCGCAGTCCTTGCGAGCGATAGCGAACAAGGACACAAAGGATCATAACCGTATTCTTTATTTAGATTTTAATTTTAAACATTCTTCTTCTCTCTAGTTGCGTACACTTGGAGACCAGCACCATATAGCTTGGCGACACGGTAACACGATTTCTTATGATCAAATTGAATAACGCCTATAGCCTGTAGGGTGGAAATAGCTTTGTCAGCATCAGTTCCAAAAACAGGTGGAAGCTCATCTTTCTTATATCTCTCCTTATTCCGCTCAAGCCTCCGGATCCAATGCATTAGGTGAGAAAACTCAGTTTGAAGCACGGTCTCCTTTCTGTTTTTTGAAAGCTCTCTGTGGGCCTCCTGAATGGCAGGTATGGTCATGAATTCTGTTTTGCCTGGATGCTTTTGGAGCCAAAGAGACTGAATATGCAGAGCCTTTTTTAATAGGTCGATCAAATCGCGTGGTGTAACAACACCACGACCATCTGTAATAAGAGAAAAAATCCAGTCAAACGCATGTTGGGTAACGTATTTGAATGCGAATATTTTTTGGAAAGATTGGCGTGCATAATCAACATCGTTAAGTCTGCTTACATCTAGGCCGTACTCTGTGGATAACCAAGAGTCTGAGGCTAATCTCTTCATAATCATTACGCACAAGGAATCAGCCGTCCACTTAAGATTCGGACCAGACCGTGCCGTAATGTGTGAAACGGCCGCCAGTGGCTCGTCAGATTCAGAGCTAATCGAGTCAAGTATATCGTCGCGCAAAAATATTTTCAGCCTTACATGGTCAGATGTAAAAGCATACAGAATTTTAAGCAAGGCCCTCAACGCCCTCGTTTCCTCCGGGGAGCGCCGTTTGAAAACTACGTCGAGATGGTCAAGCATAATCCAAACTTTGTAGCCGCTTTTCTGCGCCAGATTGGAAAGCGCGTCGATACACAAAACCGTATCCATCTTGGACAAGTCCGGGATGGAAACTTCAGTGTAACCTTTATCAATTTTCTCGCGAATGTTGACCCCAAAGATCAACTGATTCTTTTCAATGTCCCATGCGGCTTTGACTCCTTCGGTAGCTGCTATTGCGAAAGCGCAAATCAACTTAAGCAATTTGGTGAGAGAATCGACTCGTCCAACGTCAATGAGTCCAAGATCATCATAAAGTTTCTTAAAATTATTAAGCTCGACTGTACAAGGAGCAAATATTGTGGCGATTCGTTCTTCATGAAAGATTTTGTTGTAAACGAGACCTAAAAGATAGGCTCTCCAAAAAGTTTCAAATTGTGCTTCGGAAAACTTTTGAAAGTTTTCTGCGTATGCCTTAAATATTGGATCGCCTTTAGTCTCCACACCAGAAACTACAACCGTCTTCCAGTCTTTGAGTAATCGTTCTTCAAGGAGCTCTCCGAACATCCGAAAAAGCGAAGATTTACCAACCCCCTTACTTCCCAACACAAGGTCAATACGGTCATACAACAAGTCGGTGAAATGTTGTGTCTCGACCATACATTTCCAGAGCAGATTGTCATGCTCGGCAACACCATTCCCTAAATCAATTTTTTGCAGTCGCTCGTAGAGCGGTTCTTCGCTCATTATTAGTTCTCTCCATGTAGATAACTAATTGATTACTCCGAAAATCGTCTTATATTTTATTATTTAGAAACGGAATTGCTTATTCTATTTTCGCATCCAAAGTTGATCGAAGGATGGCAATTTAACTGAATTAACTTTTGCCAATTGCTGCAATTTCTCCTTGAGAATATTAAAATCATTCTCAGAATTCATCGAATAAAACAAACTCCAAAGTCCTTTGTTTTCTGCATCAGAAATTTTTGGCGCCAGAATAGAAATCGATTGCCTAGAAGTCGTTACAACACTATTAATGTATGTTACCCTCGTTAAACTTAAGAAAAATGATACTATTACAGTAGCTGTTAAAATAACTAGCAGGTAATATCCATTTCGAGATGAAATAAATGTACGCATAAATGAAGGCGGCGACTCTCTTCTCTTGTGCGGATGTTTCAACAATAACGTTACATACATAAGTGGCAAAATTGATAACACAAGCGCGTGCAGAAAAAGAGAAGAATATTCATGGAATCCTTTTGCGGCCTCTTTATAAATATCGTTCTTATAGTTACTTGAAAGAAAACTCTTACCTACCTCTTCTATTATTTTAATTCTACCCTCATTTTATACCTTGTCAACCCTTAAAATATTTCAATCCAGTTGTGAGCGAATATAATTAACGGGTGGCGAGGCAGGCTTAGAGCAGCACGTGAGAAAATTTGAGCGGGCAGGGTTGCCCATCTAAATCAAAGTCAGGCAGAGCGAAAATTTTCAGCGAGCGAGAATTTCCTCGCTGGGGAAATTCGAGCGGTGATGCGAAAAGCCTGCCTCGGCAGGACCCGCTAATCTTATAAGCGAGCAATATAAACAAAAAAGGCGACGTTTCCGTCGCCTTTCCTCGTAACACAAATGTCCTCTCCAACTGTATAAAGTATATATCATATAAAGAACCATGTCAAGAATAAATAAACAAGGGCGTAATTAGCCTCTCCGGCCTAACTACGCCCTTCTCCGATACCCCCTCGGTGGGATTCGAACCCACACTGCCCTCTTAGCTGGAGAGGTACACTATCCATTTATGTTACGAGGGGGCAGGAGTGAAGGCTTTGCCTTCTCTGATATAATAGACGTAATAAGCGGCAAAATCTAACAGTGATATTTTAGCGAATTAACTCTACTTAACAGCAAAACCGCCTATCTTTCTATGCTCCCCCGGCAACCCCATCAACTGCCGTATGGCCTCAAAGATATCTCTTATGTCTGTATCGTGTCCTTCAATTTTGTCCTCGAGTTCTTTTAATTTATACGCTATTTCTTTATGCGCAGACATTATCTCGCGAAGTTTTACAAAAGTCTTAACGATAATAATGCTCATTTTTACTGCTCTTTCGCTCTTTAAGACGCTAGCTAACATCGTTACTCCGTGTTCCGTAAACGCATATGGCAATACATATGAATGCTTCATCTTGCCAAACTGGTGCCAAATTGGCACCAGTTCGTCTCTTTCCTGCTTTGTAAGACGGAACATAAACTCCGGGGGAAAACGCTGGATGTTACGTTTTACCTGCCTGTTTAATTGTTTCGTTTCAACTCCGAACAATTCAGCAAGGTCGCTATCTAGCATAACCTTCTGTCCTCGAATCACAAATATCCTTCTCGCTATTTCTTCATGCGGTATCAGTTCTCTCATAATCCATTCTCCTTTCTACTATAATAGACGTAGAAGAAGGTGAAATCTAACAGATTTTTTTAGCGGGTGGCTGGGGTGTTTTTGAAGCGCGTAATGCGCGAGAAAATACCCCAGACAGGACCCGCTACACTGAAACGACAGACAGGTGTATTGGTGAGCGAAAAGCTAAAAGCGTAAATCGAAAAGTTTTAGTGTAAAACAGAAAGTTTTGAGTTTTTAGTTTAAGTTATTAGCTTTTAGCTTTACACTTTACGCTAAAATAAAAAGCCCTACAGTCAAAAGACTATAGGGCTTTTTATTTTAGAGGGAGCATCTACCTACTCTCACATACCCTTACGAGCACACTACCATCGGCCTTGGAGGGCTTAACTACCGTATTCGGAATGGGAACGGGTGTTTCCCCTCCAGTATGAATACTCCCAATAAATGAGCAGACAACTTACGCTTCTTGAAAGTTGCGTAAGTTGTAGTCCCGCGGAAGCGGGACGTCTGCGAATTAAATGAGCGCTTGACTTATGAACGCGTTAGCGTGAATAAGTCAATGCGCGAATTTACACCGCAAGACATGAAGGTCTTGCGGTGACAAACCTAAGACAACTTTATACAAGTGTTAGTAAACTACAATTATCCGATAACCAGACTTTCCTTCGCCTCCTACACTTTTGCATATAGGAAGCTTAGGATATACTTTTTTGCTCTAGCAAAAAAGTATTAAAGGCCAAGCCGATTGGCTGATTAGTACGCATTAGCTCAAATCCTTACGGATCTTACACATTGCGCCTATCAAGGTCGTAGTCTACGACCAGCCTACACCCCGCCTTACGGCGGGGAGGGATACCTATTTTTGGGGGGGGCTTGACACTTAGATGCTTTCAGCGTTTATCCCTTCCAGACATAGCTACCCGGCCTTTGCCCTTGGCAGGACAACCGGAACACCAGGGGTCTGTTTCTCTTGGTCCTCTCGTACTGAAGAGAACTCCCCTTCAAGTATCCTACGCCCACATCAGATAGAGACCGAACTGTCTCACGACGTTCTGAACCCAGCTCGCGTACCCTTTTAACCGGCGAACAGCCGGACCCTTGGGACCTTATACAGCCCCAGGATAGGATGAGCCGACATCGAGGTGCCAAAC
>JAPLLU010000061.1 GCA_026387385.1 Candidatus Omnitrophota bacterium | reverse complement strand
AGAGCTCTGTTTCCACAATAATGAGTATCGAAGGCTGCACCTTATCTACAATTTTCTTGACAATAAAACCCAGGTCCAGCGGCAGATAGGATGCGTAATCTCCTTCTTTAGTAATAGCCCTGGTAATCTTATTTCCCGTAGCGGTAACTGTGGTGATAAAAAATCTTTTCCCTGGATAGGCCAATCTTAATTCTTCTATAAGATGCCTTACTGCCATTACCTCGCCAACGCTTACGGCGTGTACCCAGATAGGGCGGTCAAATTTCAGATGTTTAGGCAGAAATCCCAGGCGCATGAGAAAGCCGGGATGCATCTTTTTTTTCAGCAAGAATACAGGCAGGTAAAAAATAACGAAGATTAAAAATATTAGATCGTAGAATATAAACATTGTTTAAATCCCAATTTCAAATACTATCAATACTACCAAATACCTACCTGCCGGTAGGCAGGAATCCCAATTTCCAAATCCCAATTTTTGGATTTGGGATTTTGCCTGTCTGCCGGACAGGCAGGGATTTTGGATTTCTCATTTTGTCAATCCCGGCTATGCCCTGGGATGTGCCTTGTCATAAACACTTTTTAATCTCTCGGTGGTAAGATGGGTGTATATCTGGGTTGAAGAAAGGTTTGCATGCCCTAAAAGTTCCTGGACGCTCCTTAGGTCTGCTCCGCGGTTCAAAAGATGCGTGGCAAAAGAATGCCGCAAGGTGTGCGCAGATACTCCCTGTTTTATACTTGCCATTTTCAAATATTTCTTAACGATATTCCTTACGCCTCTATCGGTTATGCGCCTGCCGCTTTTGTTTAAAAAGAGTGCCTCTGACTGTTTTTTCCTCGCTTCTAAATAAGCTCTGATTCTAGAAACTGCCACGTCTCCGATAGGTGCAATACGCTCTTTTTTCCCTTTACCCATGACCTTAACCACGCCGCCGATAAAATCTATATCCTTAACGTCCAAGCCTACTAATTCTGAAATCCTCATCCCTGTGCTGTAAAATGTCTCCAATATCGCCCTGTCACGCATGCCCCTCTCATCTTTTGGCAGGGCTGCCTCAATTAATTTGGTTACCTCATCTTCAGTCAGAAACGAAGGGAGGTGCTTTTCTTGTTTGGGGCTGGAAAGGCTTAAAGTAGGATTTGTTTTTAAATAACCATCCCGCAATAAGAATTTAAAAAAAGACCGTAAGCTAGAAAGCCTGCGGTTTACAGTCCTGGCTCCCAGGTTTTTTTCTTTTAAAACAGCTAAGTATTTCCTTAAATCCAGATAATCGACGTTTTGTATCGGAGAATCCGCGAGAAACTTGCTAAAATCTTCCAAATCCAGGCGATAATTTAAAATAGTATGTTTTGAATAATTTTTTTCTATCTCAAGATATCTCATAAACTTTTCAATATATTTTTCCATATAATCAGCTCAAAACTCCCTGCCTGTCCGGCAGGCAGGCTAACTCCAAACTCAAAGCTTTTCTTTTGCCCTACTCTTTGGTTTCAGGTAAATTCTTTGAAACAAACCTGCATTTAGGAAAGTTGGAACAGCCGTAGAAGAAACCCCTCCGTGAGCGCCGTTCAATCAATTCTCCTCCGCGGGCTTTCCGCATTTATCGCAGATCTCATTTGTCATTATGACTTCTTTTTTAATATTCTTCTGCGCAAAATCCAGGCTCTCTTTAAATGGCACATAAAAATCCTTTAGGACCTTTATACGGTCGAATTTTCCTTCCTCTATTTCATCAAGCTCATCCTCCATGAGTGCAGTAAACTCAATATTCATGACTTTGGGAAAATATTCAACCAATAAATTGCAGACTTTAAAACCTAATTCTGTAGGATGAAAATAACCTTTTAGCCTGCGTACGTAATCCCTTAACACAAGCGTCTGAGTGATCGGCGCGTAAGTAGAAGGCCTGCCGACACCTTTCTCCTCTAATACCTTGACTAAAGAGCTGTCCGAATACCTAGGCGGCGGTTTAGTGAAGTGCTGGGATGGTAATAGTTTTATTAAATCCAAAATTTCGTCTTTTGCTAAAGGAGGGATGACATTTTTTTCTTTCTCTTCCTTATTATTATTCCTATTATAAATGATGGTGAAACCCGCGAAAATAAGACTTGAGCCTGCGACAGTAAATAAGTATTTGCCTGCCTCTATTCCAACGGAGGTAACTGAATAGCGCGCAGGGGTCATTTGGCTGGCAATAAAACGCCAATAAATCAAATCGTATAACTTATATTGGTCAGGAGTCAAGATTTTATCCAGGCTCTCAGGAGACTTGGCAATCAAAGTCGGCCTGATTGCTTCGTGCGCAGCCTGGGCAAATTTCCTGGTTTTAAAAACATTCACTGTAGCCGGCAAATAATCTTTGCCGAATTTCTTTGAGATAAAACCTCTTACTTCCTGGATCGCTTCAGGGGCAACATGCGTAGAATCAGTACGCATATAAGTGATAAGGCCAACGGGGAGCTCCTCACCTATATCGATACCTTCATAAAGCTGTTGCGCCACAATCATGGTCTTTGTGGCATTAAATCTTAATTTATTAAATGCCTCCTGCTGCAGGGTGCTGGTAATGAACGGCGGATCAGGGTAACGGTTCTTCTCGGTCTTTTTTATTTCCGAGACAATGAATTGCTTACCCTTTATGTCGCTTACGATATCTTCCGATTCTTTTTTATTTTTTATCTCGGCTTCCTTCTCCTCTATCTTCTCCAGCTTAGCTAAAAAAGAGTTTGGAGTTGGGAGTTTGCCTGCCTGCCGGTCAGGCAGGGAGTTTGGAGTTTGCTTCAGTTCCGCCTCAATCTCCCAATACTCTTGCGGGATAAATTTCTGAATCTCTTTTTCTCTTTCAATAATCAACTTTAATACCACGGACTGCACCCTGCCAGCGCTTAAGCCGCGGGCAATCTTCTTCCAGAGTAAAGGGCTTAAGAAATAACCCACTATCCTGTCTAATATCCTGCGGCCTATCTGGGCATCGATCATTTTTAAGTCAAAATCGCGCGGATTATCAAAGGCGTGTTTTATGGCAGCGGGAGTTATCTCGTGAAAGACAACCCTTAAGACCTTCTTTTTCTTAAGAATCCTGTCCTTAATGTGCCATCCGATGGCCTCACCCTCTCTATCAGGGTCTGTAGCAACATATATATTGTCCTTATCCTTTGATTCTTTCTTTAGCGCAGTTAAGACTTTTTTTCTTTTATCGAGAACTTCGTATTCGGGCGTAAAATCTTTTTCGATATCCACGCCTAATGTTTTCTCCGGCAGGTCAATCAGATGCCCCATAGAAGAGACCACCGAAAAATTGCTACCTAAGATTTTGCTTATTGTCTTTGCTTTCGTTGGCGACTCTACTATAACTAAGTTTTTATCTTTCATTTTGTACGCTCGCAAATTGCTTTCCAGGTAATTCCTTTATCAGTTTTTTGAATTGTAATCTTAAGAGCGTATTGTATACAATACCAACGCTCAAATTCGTTTTTTCTACAATTTCATCTAATGATATGGACTCTCCGGAAACTAGGTTATATAGAATGGATTCATCGGATGACAAAAGCCCATCCTGTCTGTCATCATTTTTTAATTCTACCGGCTTATATTTAGGTGGGGTTTTAGTTGTCTTTAGGAAACTGAATTCTTCTATTATATCGTCTACACAGGAGATTAACTTTGCGCCCTGTTTAATCAATTCATTCGTGCCAAAAGAGGTATTGGAATCAATTTTTCCCGGTAAGGCAAATACATCCCTGCCCTGCTCTAAGGCAAAATCTGCGGTGATGAGTGCGCCGCTATTCCTGGCTGCCTCAACTACTAATACTCCTAAACTCAGGCCGCTAATCACGCGATTACGCCGGGGAAAATTTTGAGGAAGCGGTTCGGAATTTATGGGCAACTCTGAAATCACTGCTCCATTTTTAGTAATCTCCTTAGCCAATTTCTTATTTTCCGGAGGATAAATCTGATTAAAACCGCTTCCCATAACCGCAATGGTGCGAGTTCCTGCCTTTAATGCTCCACGATGCGCATAAGTATCTATGCCGCGCGCCATGCCAGAGACGATTGTAAAACCGCGGCTGGATAATTCCTGCGCAAACCTCTCGGCTGAAGACAATCCGTAAAAAGAAGCACGGCGCGACCCCACAATGGCGATACTAAGATTATCCTCTTTTTTTAATTCTCCCCTAACGTAAAGAACGATTGGCGGGTCAGGGATATTTTTTAGATTTTGCGGGTAATCCGCATCCTCAAAAGTTATTATTCTTAAATTGAGCTTCTTAGCTAACTCTAATTCTTTTTTTAAATCTTCTGTTTTAAAAGAGCTTATTTTTTCGGCTATCTTTTCGCCTATATTAGAAACCTGCATTAATTTCTGCCTGGGCGCCTTCAAGATATTTTCCGGCTTGCCAAAATAATCCAGCAGCTTTTTCAGGCGGATGCTGCCGATGTCGTAAACCATGTTCAAACTGATGAGTGCTTCAAGTCGCGTCATTTTTTCTTAAAGGTCTTTAATTTGTCCCTATACATCTGCTTTCTTTCTCTCAATAATCTTGATATATCTTTCTGTCTTCTTGTAATTCTTTCTCTCGGCATAACAATCTTACGCTTGGGGCTATTTTCTATTTTTTAGACTTTTTACCTGCCTCGCCGGACAGGCCTGACTGCCGTCAGGCAGGAAGGCTTTTTCCTTTTGCCTTAACAGAAGTTAATTTTACAATCCTATCTACTACTTCTTTTACCGAAATCTTGGACGTATCAATATTCTTATCTGCCTGACCATAATAAGGCGCGCGCAATTTAAGCAATAGTTCTATCTGCTCCTTTGGGTCTTTGACATTTAATAGGGGCCGATTACCGCAACCTGAGGTTCGTTTTAGTATCTCCTCGGGCGCAGCAGATAAACAGATAATTATGCCTGTTTCTTTCATCGTCCCGATATTCTCTTTATCAATAACAATGCCTCCGCCGCAGGAAACCACAAATTTCTTTTCTTTTGAGACCTCTTTTAAAACTTTTTTCTCTACGCGACGAAAATATGGTTCACCGTTCTGAGCAAAGATGTCGGGAATAAGCCTGCGCTCTCTTAGTTCAATTAAATCATCCAGGTCAACAAACTGCCATTTTTTCTTCTTAGCCAGTCCCTTGCCCACGGCAGTTTTGCCAGTGCCCATAAAACCTACTAAGTAAATATTATTCATATTATTGGCTTCAAGCTACAGGCTACACGCTACATGCCTAAAACTTGAGACATGCGGCTTGTAGCCTGGAGCATGAATTATCAACTAAGCTACTCCTGATAAGCTTCCAATACCAAGTCGCTTAACTGCTTCTGCATATCCTTGGTGGTAGGATATACGGTGCTATACCATTTTCCGTCTTTACCCTGATGCTGCGGCATGCTCACAAACAAACCATTAGAGCCATTAACAATACGCAAGCCCTTGACCACGATGCCACCTAATGAGACATCCACAAAAGCCTTCAGTTTTGAATCGCCGCTAACGCGATAAATCCGGCTGACCTGAATTGTATCTTGTTCCATACCAATCACCCCCTTCCCGAATGAAGACATAACTTACAGAGGCCTAAAAGGCCGAGGTAAGTTATACGTCTGAATTCGACCCTTGACATCTCTGATGTCAAGGGTTAAGTTCGGACAGATAACTTATGTTCGCTTACCCGCCTGACTACAGGCAGGCGCTCCATAAGTTATGTCCTCACTTAAATAGACGTAAAGAGAGTGATTTTCTAACCAAAATAACCCCTATCTAATCCTTTTTTGATAATCTTGATAGGACTTCTTGATATCGGAAAGGCTGTCTGAGCCGAATTTCTCCAATAACGCATCTGATAACACAAAAGCGCATGCAGATTCCGCAATTACGCCTGCAGCTTCTACTACACAAATATCCGAACGCTCAACTGCCGCCCTGCTTGACTTTTTGGTATTTATATTAACTGAATCAAGCGGTTTTAATAACGTAGAGATCGGCTTCATGCAGGCACGGATGACAATGTCCTCTCCGTTAGATATCCCGCCTTCAATGCCGCCGGCATTATTAGTCTTACGAAAATAGCCCTGCCTGCCGGCAGGCAGGCTCTTACCTTTGCTGTGATAAATCGCATCGTGGCACTCAGAACCAAACTTATAAGCATAAGCAAAGCCCAAACCAAATACCACTGCCTTAATTCCCGGAATGGACATAACAGCTTCTGCGAGCCTGGCATTTAAACGCCTTGCAGGCTGAACGTAGCTGCCTAAACCACAAGGTGCACCTTTGGCTATTACTTCGAAAATACCGCCAACGGTATCTTCACTTTCCTTAGCGACGGCAATTTTATCCTGCATCGCCTTAGGCGAAGATTCTCCTGCGATACATAAGACTCTGCTGGATATCCTGATATTAAATTCGCTTAAGAATATCTTGCATATTGCGCCTATACCTACGCGGCAAGT
>JAPLLU010000036.1 GCA_026387385.1 Candidatus Omnitrophota bacterium | reverse complement strand
TCGTAATAACTATAAGTTTCTTTAAAATTGTTCAGAATATCCCAGAGACGTGATTCCCTTCCTATCTCACCCGCTAACTCCTGCTCAAGCGTACTCAAAACAATGCCTGAAGGGGCAATGTCAAAATTCTTACTGACATTTTTAATTATTTCTTCTAATCTCACCCGGCTCGGGCTCAGTTTAGACAGGACGTTATAAATACTTAATTCGGATTTAATGCTTAAGCCAAAAGTTGCGTGCGCCTGAGGGTCTAAATCTATTAATAAAACCTTCCTGTTATTTTCTGCTAAACAGGCCGATAAGTTTATTGCTGTTGTTGTCTTTCCGCATCCTCCCTTTTGGTTCGTTATTGCAATTAGCCGCATTTTTATCCTCCTTTTGGATTTTTTTTAAAGTTATTTTATCAATTTTATTTCATCTATATAAACAACGCCTTTTTTCTCTCCAACATTCCATTCTTCAACAATGAAAGCGAGCTTGGACATCTTTGACCAGTCGGTTATTTTTTGAAATTCCTTTAGGTTGATTTTATAATCCCGCCATCTATGAGGAATGTCTCTAACATATAGTTCTGATTTTTCTTTAAAGGAATTTATGAATTCCACCCTCAAGTGAAGATTATCGTTATAATCGGTCTTTTTAACAGAAAAACTGAGCGCCTTGTACCCCGTTAAATTTAAGCTGTTTAAATCAATTACATAAGTTTCCTTTCTTGCGGGATCAAAATGAAAATTTATTTTTGCTGCCTCTGACAGGAGAACCAGGGAAATTTCCGAATTTAAAGAAATATTCTTATGCCGGTTAATAAAGAAAAAAGATATTATAACAAAAAAGATTAATATACTTGTGAGAAGGACTTTTTTTGAAGATAGTAGGTCTGTTTTATTTTTCTTTCTTCTTTTTTGGGCGGGATCCAGGTATGTCTTAGCCAGATGATCGTATATGTCTTTTTTATTCATGAAATCTGCTTGTAGTAATGTTATTTTTATAGCACAAAACTTGTTATTTGTCAATGGGTTAGTTCGCTGGCTTAAAAGCGTAAAGCGCAAAGCGAAAAGCGCAAAACTACAACTAAAAACTCAAAATTATTTCCTCTAAAAAATCACAAAAAAAGCTGTTAGATTTTGAGAAATTAAACGTCTATTACAGTAGAAGCGTAAAACGAAAAACTACAACTTAAAGCTAAAACTAAAATATGGATTCAAAAACTAGGGCGTTCAATCTTTCTCTTAAAGTTATCAATTTTATAGACAAAATCCCAAAAGATATCTCTACAGCGGTTCTATCAAAGCAACTAATAAGAGCTGCAACTTCGATTGGTGCAAATATAATTGAAGCACAAGCCAGCTCTTCGAGGAAAGACTTTACAAACTTCTTCTGCTATTCTTTAAAATCAGCTAATGAAACAAAGTATTGGCTTGAGTTATTGCGAGACAGCGGAAAAATCAATAAGGAACTAATTGGTGCTTTAATTAAAGAGACAGAAGAAATGGCTAAGATATTAGCTTCAAGTATTTTAACTTTAAAAGGACGAAAGAAGTTTTAAGTTTTAAACTTTAACTTTGCGCTTTAATCTTTACGCTTTAAGCTATCAAATCAACAACGCTTTTTTAAGAAACTAGCTACGTTCCGATAAATGCCTTCTATCTCTTTCTGCGTAAGCCCTGCCTGTTCGGCAACGGATATCAATTGTTCTTTAGGAACAATATTTTCCGGGTCATGGCTATCAATATCTAAAATCAATTTGGCGCCGAATTTCAAGGCGCGCTCTACAACATGAAGATTACTATCGCAATGCCCTTTGCGAGCTGTTATTTCCAAAAATATGCCTTTTTTCTTGGCTAATTTTACATCCTCATCAGTAATCAATCCAGGATGAGCAAGGATATCTATATCTGCTTCTAGGCAAGCGCGATTCGTGCCTTTAATTACAGGCTCAACCAATGTTTCGCCATGGCCTACAATAACTTTAATTCCTTTTGACCTGGCATATTTAGCTAAAGGTTTAAATTGTTTTGGTGGCAGGTGGGTTAACTCTATACCCGGCAGAACCTTAATTATTTTAGTGTCCTTCTCCCAATGTTTAGTAAATTTTAAAATACCATTGATGACTGTATCTATGTTGCTGTAGTCTGCATGATCAGTAATAGCAATGACTTTATAACCTAAAGCTGAATAACGCACAGCGACCTCGGAAGGAATCAGGACGCCGTCGCTTAGTAAAGAATGGCAATGTAGGCTATACATAGGTAAACTTAAAGTGAAAAGCGTAAAGCGCAAAGCTGAAACTCCTGCCTACCGCCTGCCTGACGGCAGTCAGGGCAGGCAGGTAAAACTAAAAACTTTAAGTTTTAAACTTTAACTTTTCGCTTTTAGCTTGACACTTTACGC
>JAPLLU010000147.1 GCA_026387385.1 Candidatus Omnitrophota bacterium | reverse complement strand
TCCGTTGCATCTCGATAGCCAGGAAGGGTTTAATTAATAACAAAAGGGCGATGGACAACCCCAGGATAATAAATGATAAGAATATTAGAAGGAAAAGTAATCCCATTTACAATATTTTTATTAGACTGGATAGGAATCTATATTCCGTTTCCACCATCAGAAGATTATGTTCTAAGATATAGATTAGAGATATTACTTTCTTCTTCCTTAGATTAAAGACCATCTGCTTCAAATCCCCGGAGAGTTTATTTAAGACTAGCATGCGGGCGCGTAGCAGGCGCCTAGTAATATTGGGCTCCATGTAATGCAAAAAATATAAGCTTAAGTCTAAACTAAACTGCGGCCGTTTAAAATTCAGAAAGCTTTTATTTAAGAGTTCGTCAAAACGGCTCTGACCCTTTTTGGTTAATTCATAAACAATGCGCTCCGGACGCCTGCCCTGTTTATTTATTCGTCTTAATACCAATCCCTTTTTCTCTAATATACCTAAAGGATAATATACAGACTTAACATCTACGCCTGCAAATAAAAACAGGATCTCTCTGATTTTTCTCTTTATTTCATAGCCGTGTTTTGGGCTTTCTTTTAACAAGCCTAATAAAATTAATTCGTGCTCTATCATTCTACTACGCCCATCTCTCTAAATTTCCTGTATCTTAACTCGAGGAGCTCCTCTTTATTCAAAGCGCTTATTTCGTCTAAATTCCTGTTTATGGACTCTTTTAGAATCTCACCCATCTTTTGAGGGTCATTGTGGGCACCGCCTAAAGGCTCAGGTACAACCTCATCGATGATATTCATCTTCAATAAATCCTGTGCCGTCAATTTTAATACTGCTGCTGCCTCAGGTGCCTTAGACCCGTTTTTCCACAATATCGCTGCACAGCCTTCAGGCGAAATAACCGAATAATAAGCATTTTCTAAAACGCATACTTTATCCGCAATGCCGATACCCAATGCGCCTCCCGAGCCGCCTTCACCGATGACAAAAGCGACGATGGGAGTGGCAATAAGAACCATCTCTCTTAAATTCAAGGCGATAGCCTGGGCTTGGCCGCGTTCCTCCGCACCTATACCAGGATAAGCACCGGGGGTATCGATAAATATCACGATCGGCAAATTAAATTTTCCCCCCAATTGCATTATGCGTAGCGCCTTACGATAACCTTCAGGATGCGCGCATCCAAAGTTACGCTTTAAATTTTCCTTGGTGTCCCTGCCTTTCTGATGGCCAATCACAAGAACCTTCCTGTTATCTATCTTAGCGAAACCGCTGACCATGGCTTTATCATCAGAAAAGCTCCTATCACCGTGTAATTCGATAAAATCAGACATAATCATATTAATGTAATCTAAAGTGTAAGGCCTCTGCGGATGCCGGGCTAACTGCACCTTCTGCCAGGCAGTTAAATTTCCGTAGGTGTCTTTTTTTAAGCGCTCTAGTTTTTCTTCCAGGCGCCCAACTTCAGAAGAAAGGTCTATCTTTTTCGCCGAGACAAACCCCTTTAATTCACGGATTTTCTTCTCAAGCTCTACAATAGGTTTCTCAAAATCTAGTCCGTTCATGTTAATGAGCGCATAACTTACGAACACTAAAAGCGTGAGTAAGTTATTTGCGCTAGTTAATCCCACGCCACTTTCTTGTTGAGCCTATGCTATCATTGAAAGTGGCGTGGGATAAGTTCGCACATATAAGTTACGTCGCTTAAAGCAATTAACAGCATACTCCGTAACTTATGTGCTCACTTAGTCAATAATAGTCACTTCCGTTCCGACAGGAACAATAGCATAAAGCTCTTCAACTTCAGAGTTCAATACACGTACACACCCTTGGGTAACTTGTTTACCCAGATTTTGCGGGTCAGTAGTACCATGAATGCCGTATCCGGGAATATTGAATCCTAGCCAGCGTGAACCCAAAATATTATCAGGGCTACCGGGAGCTACCACTGCCCCTGCCTTGAACCAGGTGGGATTTGGAATCTTGTTAACAATCTTAAAATTACCCACGGGAGTAGAATTGTTAGTGCCTGTTGATACCATGTAAGTTTTAATAATCTCTTCATTGGTCTTTAAAATAAGCGTATTCTGAGACTTATCCACGACTATTGAGAAAGGCGCATTCCATACTTTAATTTTTCTGCCCGGCAGGATCTTATCACTGGACAAATTATTGCTCTTCATAATTAATTCGCTTGTCGTTTTAAACTCCATGGCAATCTTATCTAAAGTATCTCCTGGTTTTATTTCATAAAGGATGCTCTTGGGGGTTAAGGCAGGAGAAAATAAAAGTCTTATATTTATATCTTCAACTGTTTTCTGCCAATTCATAACCTCATTTGATTCAGGGAATTCATTAATCAGGCGCTGATATACAGACTTTGCTTCTAAGGAAGAGCCTTTTTCCTGAAAGTCCTTAGCCTGCGCAATGAGGCCGGATAAAGTAGAAGGCTCAGCCTTTGTCTCTCGTAAAGATGCCTTGGGTTTTCTTAATGTAACAGCTAAAATAACAACCAATAACGCAAGCGCTATGACTACCCCTAACCAAAGCAATCTTTTGTTCACAAAATCCTCCTTCTAAATAAATAGAAAAGCAATCGTTGCGCCCAATAAAAAACCCGCCAAAACTTCAATAGGGGTATGCCCTATAAGTTCACGCAGTCTTCCTTCGGGGATTCTGCCTTTCCAATAAATGTCATCCATTAACTTATTTAAAATCCTGGCTTGCCTGCCACTTGCGCGGCGAACCCCTTGAGCATCAAACATTACTACTATAGCAAAAGAAGCTGCCAGTGCAAAATGAACACTATTAAAACCGTATTCAAGGCCGATAGCAGTAGCTAAACATGAGGCTCCGGCAGCATGGCTGGACGGCATCCCACCGGTGCCGACAAACCAGCGGAAATCAATTTTTTTCTGACGTATAACCCCCAAAGTAACCTTAATAGTCTGAGCAATAACCCAGGCAGAAAGGGTAGCAATAAGGATTTTATTCTTAAATATCTCGGCAAATATCTCGTTCATCAGTTATTCGCTTGGACAGGAATTACTTCTATTTTTACCTTTGTCGGATAAGTAAATGCGCCGTCCTTTATAATAAAGCCACTATTACCTCCAAGGCTTCCCTCCATTTTGGCTTCTTTCCTTATGCTGCGGTTTACCTTGCGCGCCTGCTTTTTCAATTCTATAATCGCTTTCTTAAGTTCCGCTATAGAATTCAAACGCTCCTTAAGGTCCTTGTTCTCTTGAGAAACCTGGTTAATCTGAGCTACCAATTTATCCGTGTCTTCCCTTAAAGCCATATTCTCAGTTTTTAACAGGGAGTTTTGCGAATTTAACTCTTCAACAACACTGTTGAGCTGGATGGAATCTGTTTTAAGTTTAGCTAATTCCTCTTCGTTTGCCTTAATAGTATTCGTAAACCCCAGATTCTCCTGGGAAAGTTTCCGCTGGAGTTCTTTCGCTTTCTCTATTGTTTGCAATAGGTTTTGTTTCTGAAGTCCCAAAACTCCTAGCTCTTCTTTTGCCTTATTCAGGCTCCCTAATAAACCGTATTTCTCTTTTAGGCTGGATATATATTGAAAGACGCTGAACATGGTCACACCGATTAAAAAGAAAAACACAAGAATCATATAATACCTGGCTGCTACTTTGCCCATGCGCTACATTATATAATAGGGAATCCAAAAAGCAAGTCTTTTCAAAAGTAGCTGTGAACTTATTTTTTCTTGTGCGTTCTTTATCCGGAGGTAGGGCCCTTTTTCTTTACATCTTGGGCTAAGATAATGGCTTCGGCAACTTCGCGCATGCTTTTACGGCTATCCATACTCTGCTTCTGGATCAACCGGTAGGCCTCGGAGGGTAAGATATTTACTTCTTGTGAAAGGATATCCTTTGCCCGCTCCACGAGTTTGCGGATAGTCAGTGCCTCTTCGGCACTACGTGCCCTTAAGTCTAATTCTGCGTTTTCAATGGCTATGGCTGCCTGATTAGCCAGGGCAATCAAAACATTGGATTCTTGTTTAGTAAATTTATGTTTCCTGGAAGTATAACAATTCAGCACCCCGATTGGCCTTCCTTTTACAGCCAAAGGAACGCTGGCTAAAGAACATAAGCCCTCTTTTTTAGCGATATCTCTGTTCAGGTACCGGCTGTCTTCTTTGATATCTAACACGAATATCGGCTTATTATCCTGGGCAACCGAACCTGCAATGCCTTGACCTAATTTGAGATTGGGTTTTTTGTTATACGCTTCAGAAATCGACTGCGTGGCCTTGATTATAAGCTCCTTCTTCTCGGGGTCAATCAACATCAATGAACAAATCTTGGAATTCATCACCTCTGCGGTAACGCTAACAATCAAGCGTAAAAGCTCTTCCAGATACAGCCCTGAGGTAATAAGATTTGCTATCTTAGAAATCGCTTCTATTTGCTTTATATACGTTTTATAAGTTTCTTTTTTATCGGGTATTGCCATATCACAATATCGGTAAATACTTATTTATTTCGTATTGTGTAACCTGGGCTTTATATTCATCCCATTCTAATTTCTTATTACGGATAAAGAAGTAGAATAGTTTATCTCCAAGAGCCTTTTTAACCAGCTCTGAGCGCTCGGTTACTTTGATTGCCTCAAGAAGATCTTCTGGAAGAGAATTGATTTTGGCGCGTTCTCTTTCTTCTTCGCTCATATGATAAATATTATCATTTGCGGGCTCTGCCAATTTATAATCTTTTTCTATTCCTTCAAGGCCGGCAGCCAGCATCACAGAAAATGCTAGATACGGATTACACGCCGGGTCAGGTGCGCGATATTCAATACGCGTTGAAACCTCCTTCCCGGGTTTATACATCGGCACTCTTATAAGGGCAGACCTGTTCATCTGGGCCCAACAGATATATACCGGAGCCTCATAACCCGGGACAAGGCGCTTATAGGAATTAACCCACTGGTTTGTCACCGAAGTCATCTCAG
>JAPLLU010000063.1 GCA_026387385.1 Candidatus Omnitrophota bacterium | reverse complement strand
TATTCTTGGTGACCTTGGCATATATTAATTAATACTTTTTTTTACTTCATGCCTGGCACTTTTTGTTTCATGCCTGGCACTTTTATCAAATTCCAAAAAAAAATCCCAGGCAAACTTTCCTGGGATAAATATTTCCTAGGTACTTCGGCAGCCTGCCGTCCCAGAATTTTTGGGTGCACAGCTTTGCGCCCTTCAATTACTCGAAGTTTGCCTTTTCGATAACCTACCTGATTTTCAATGTCCTGATTAAAGTATAGCATTATTTTCAGGAATTTCAAGCCTCCTTTGACTTATTCCTTAGCCTCTACTCCTTGCTGCTTATAAACTTTAATATTGGCTTCTGTTTTGAGGCCCTTAACCCACTCATTAAAGCCATCGTATTTCTTCTTCATTTGAATCTGTTTATAATATGAGTCCTTTATTTTGGGGTATTCTTCCTCTATAGCCGGCCTTTTCTCCAATATTTTAAATACCCCGTAACCTTTATAAATAGGGCTGGGGCCGTAAATCTCGCCATCCTGCATACCAATCATCTTATAGACCACCTCTTTAGGCAACATCCACATATCCATAAGAAATTCTAATGCCACAAATCCGGGCCGCTTAAATTTAGTAGGCTCTTTCTTTTTTTCTGCTTCCCAAAAATTTGTATCTTTTTTTGACTTCTGATAAAAATCTTCTGCGTCTTTTAGTTCATCGAACTGCAACAATTCTATCCCCAGGGTATTATATTCATTCAGGAACTCCTGATGAGCTTCATCTTCTGTTGCAGTAGTGACTATTGCCTCCATTACCTGATTGCGCAGTTTCTGAAGTTGTAAAAGATGCTTAAGCTGAT
The DNA here is from genome assembly GCA_026387385.1 of Candidatus Omnitrophota bacterium. Lineage (GTDB taxonomy): Bacteria > Omnitrophota > Gorgyraeia > Gygaellales > Profunditerraquicolaceae > JAPLLU01. The sequence continues at coordinate 12,107 of JAPLLU010000063.1, read as the reverse complement.
TTTCAAAAAGCTCTTTCGGCTCATTAGTCTTATCCTTTACCCATTTTGTATAAGCATCTTTGTCGGCCTTCCAGTCAAATTCTGCCTTTTCTGCTGTTAGCATTTTGGTGATCTCGGATTCGACTTCTTCTTGAGCCACCGCAATATTTCTGCGGAAGGCTTCATAGGAGAGCACTAAATCATTCCAGGTGCAATCTTCCAATTCTTGGTCAGTTCTTGGCTGCGGACCGAAGCGGTTACCGAACACTATGATTGCGCCTTTTACAAAATAGTAGTTGCCGATAGGGACCGGAACACCAAAGAGTTCTCCGGCAAGCTGCTCTTCTTTTTTTGCTTCTTCCTGGCTAAAAACCAAAGAGCTGCTAAAAATAAATAAAAAAGAAATGATAAAATAAAGTATTTTATTGCTTTTCATGATCGGCTTTAATTAAAAACTAAAGTTTAATCTTTTATTTGTTAACGGCCCTTCTTCTTTGTTTCTACTTTTTTCTCCGGCTCAACAGGCTTAACTTCAATAGGCACGGTTGAAAAAGTATAATCCTTGACTTCGCCTTTTACCGGATGCATACTCAATACCCCGCGCATCAGTTCACCCTGTAATTCACCCCGCCAAAAAGCTATGTCTCCGTTGTCTGCAGTCTGCATAGTCTCCCAGATAATCGTCTCGTCTTCCTGAACAGTCACCGTGTAGTTAGAGGAAGGAAACCCTTTGGGAGACAGATTTTTTGAAGTGATCTTGCCCTCGGCAAAGGTCAGAAGGTCAGTGTCAGTTTTCATTTTCTTTTCAGTCATAGTGATAAGGTAGATAGTCCATTCCTTTAGGCCGAGTGTCTCTTTTGCCTTTGCCTCTTTCTCTCTACGGGCTACTACAGGATCTACCACCGGGGGAGCGGCTTTTGTTTCCTCCTTGGCTATTGCCATCGATTCTGCTAAGAAACCAGCTGCGATTAAAAAACTTAAAATAAACAACATTATGCTAAATTTTTTCATCTCTAATCCTCCTTTTTCTTGAGTTCTATATAATAAATTTATACTAATCGCATTTTATTTTAGTTTAGAACTTAAATTTTTCTCTTTATCACCTCCCTTATTGCCCTTTCACTCTCTTAGACAATGTAACCTTAAAAAAAGTTCCCTGTATAAGTCTTCTTTATATATAGCAAAAAAATCGAGTAATAGCAACTTATTCCATCGGCTGCTTACCGCCATATGTCTCCCAGGTAAGAATATATTTCCTCACCCAGTCCACGTCTTTATCCTTGCTTTTTGACAACCGTAAATAATGGCTAAAATGTTCAATTGCCTTTGGCCTGTCTACCAGATACTCGGCGTATATGTAACCTAAGTTAAAATGCGCATATGCGTCATCCGGTGTTAACTCTATTGTTTTTTCTAATTCCGCTATTGCGCGGGTGTATTCTTTGCCCTTCATATAGAAAACACCTAAATTATAATGCATATTTGCCGTTTCTTTTATGAGCGCCTTATTCTGACGGGCAAGTTCAGCAAATTTAGTTGGTGTTTCAATGACTTTTTTCTCAAAGCTTATATTTTTCTGCACTGCATCAGCATATCTTTTCTCGGACGTATCTGTTTTTTTCTGTAGCTGCTTTATCTCTGCCTCTGTTTTGCTTAAGGCTGACTTTAATTTGGAGGCATCGTCTTTTACCTTGCTTAATTCCGCCTGTTTCTGTTTAAGGTCATTGCTAAGTGCGCTGTTTATTTTCTGCAATTCAGTTTTTTCCTGTTCTAAATTTTTTGTATTAGACTTATCTTTTTCTAAAGATAACGCCTGTTCTAACTGAATTTTTTCTTTAGTCAATCTCTCTTTAATCTCGTCAAGCCTGCTAATCTCTTCCGTAAGCCTTGAGCTTTGGCCAATCATGTCCTGTTTATCTTTCTCAAGCGCTTCTTTTTCTTTTTTTACTGCTTCCAGGACACCTTCCATTTCACGGGCACGGTTCCTCTCAATAAGAAGATTCTTCATCTGCGCAATCAGATTATCGCGGTCGGTTGAGAGCGTCTGATAATCTTTGTTGACCTTAGCATAATCGTTCTTAAGAGCGCTGTTTTCCTTGGCAAGAGTTTCGTATTTCAGTTTTAATTCATCCATCTGCTTAGAATAATTTCCTTTGAGAGAAGTATATATTTTTAATGCCACCAGGGACAATATAATCATTAAGACCAGGATAACAATAAAGCCTAACCTTACTTTGGTATTCACGGGGTTTTTAATTTGTTCCATGCCTCATCTCCTTTATTATAAAGCGCTCCTCATTTTTGCCTTTTAACCCTAGATAATCCCTGTATTCTTTCGGGCCGATTTCTACCGGAACTTCAGGATGAGGTAATTCTTTATTCTGGCTTACTGATTGATAATTACGGTAGTCTTTAGCGGCTTCATCGGTGAAAGCTCTTTCTTCTCCCGTAACCAAGTCCTTCCCGGTAATAATATGCGGGGTAATCATTACTAATAGTTCCGTCCTCTCGGTCTTGGTGCGCCCTGAACGGAAGAGCCCGCCCAAGAAAGGAATCTTGCCTAAACCGGGAAACTGATCAGCAAGAGCGACTTTTTCTTCCTTACGCAATCCGCCGATAATAAGAGTAACATTGTCTTTTACCATGACCGTAGTCTCAGCCATGGAAGTATCAATAATAGGTATCTGATTCTTTGTAGGGGTAGTCAGCGTCCCGGAAACGCTGGAAATCTCCGGCTTTATTTTCATAGTGATGTAGCCATCGTCATTTATATTAAGAGTTACCGCTAACTGAATTCCCACATCTATGAAGGTAACCTCTTCTGAGATAGCGCTGGTAGTTTGTCCCGTGGTAGTAGTTGTGGTTACGTATGCCTGGCGTTCACCGACATGGATCTTTGCCTCCTGATTATTCACTACAACCAGTTTAGGATTGGAAAGAATCTGGGTCGTGCCGAGCGTCTGTAAGTATTTTAAGAGGACATCGAAATCGCGCTTTCCGTCTATAATTCCCAAGTGCATCTCTGTCCCTAATATCTGCTTTTGGCTGGCTGAGGTATCGGACGTGGTGCCGCTAAAAGGATAGGAACCTATACCGCCTACACCTTCCTTGAATTTGTTTTCTGTCCCAGTCCATACATTACTTCCCTCAAGTAAGCCTAGCCTAGACTGCCAGGGGTCAGTAGCCTTACCTACATAACTAACAGGGGTGGAGCCCAGATAAGTCGTTCCAAACTGATTGCCAAGATTAAATAGACCCTCCCACTCGACGCCACTGGTTACATCATCGGAGAATTTTATCTTTACAATCTTTGTGTCAAGCAGGACTTCTTTGGTCTGCCTGTCTAAGTTTTGTATGATACGGGCAACTGAATTCATCCTCTGCGGCAGGGTCTGTACTAAAATTTGATTATTACGTTCGTCTGCCTTGACTGAACCGACCTTCTTTAAGTCCAGCTGCGTCTTCAGTATCTCTTCTACATCTTTGGCTTTAGCATATTTTAAGGTAAAGACCTCTACTTTATTCTCTTTCTCAAATTCTTCCAAAGCACCCTGCATTACGGCAATCTTTTCAGGGGTATCCATAATCAAGACATTGCCTGCCTCTGCGTCAACCAGCACCCGACCGATATCGCTTTTTAAGGCATCCAATAAACTAAAGGCCTGGTCAGGTATAGCATAATTCAGGCGGAAGACCTTTACCTGGCGCATATCAAAAAAGTTTTTCCCGAATAGCGCCTTATATTCGGCCTCAGTCATTACATTATAGATGTCGTTCTGCTCAAGGTAGGCAAGGCTATTTGAACGCAGGATAATATCAAACACATCTTTTACAGAAACATCTTCTAATGTCAAATTCACGCGGCCGATGACTGCCTTAGTAGTAACGATATTTAACCCTGCCTTAGTAGCTAAATACTTTAGTGCCTCCACAACATCAATATCCTTTAGGTCAAGAGAAAAACGCTGATTAAAGCCTTCCTTGGGTATTTCGTTGTTTTCTGCCTCTCTAACATCAACAATAACTGCTTCTTCGGGCTTGCTTGGCTCAACCACTTCTAATGTAACCTGCGGCTGGTCTTTTGGCATGAATTTAACGGCGTTCAACTTTATCATCCTCCCATGCCTCCCAGGTCAGGATATATTTCTTCGCCCGTTCCACATCTTTATCTTCCTTGGAAGCGCCCATAATATAGCGCTTAAAATGCGTAATCGCTTTAGAGCGGTTACCCATGTAGTCTGCATATATTATACCTAAATTATAATGCGTTGCGGCATCGTTGGGATTAAGCTCCAGGACTTTCTCAAACTCAACAATAGCTTCAGCGTATTCCTGCCTCTGCAGATAAAATACCCCTAAATTGTAATGCAATATAGCATTCTCTTTTAACAGCCTGTCCTTCATAAGGGCCACCTGATAAAGTTTACGCGGATAAGACTCGACTTTTCTCTTAAGCAAAAGATTATCCTTAAATAACATCTTATTTTTCTGGGAAAATTGTCCCTTTGCCGCTTCTAAATCTTTAACTTTAGCCTGATAGTTCTGGGCTTGGCTCAGAATATTCTCCTGCTTTTTCCTGATTTCTTCTAAGCTTTTATCTTTTTCGTTCACGGCTGTGTTTAGTTCTTCTGACTTGCCCTGCCACAACTTTTCTTTGATGCCAAAGTCTTTAAGTTGATCTTCTAAGAATATCTTTTCATTCTGCAGTTGCGCTATCTGAGTCTCGTTTTCTTTCATCTTCTCCTGATTAGTGCCTATATTTGACCTTAAATCGTTATTTTCCGCCTGAAGAGCGGCAATTTGCGCTTCCAGTCCTCTTTTGTCACTCTCTGACTGAACAAGTTTTACTTCGAAAGACTTTTTGTCCGTATCTGCCTGGGCTAACTGCAACTGAAGGCCGGATTTTTCAGTCAGGGTTTGATTGAACTGAACAAATAATGATTTTTTGTCCGTATCTGTCTGATTCAGTTGCGATTCCATTGCCTTCTTGTCGCTTTGTATCTGGCCTAGTTGATTCTGGATATCGGTTTTTTCTTTCTGTATCCGGACAAGTTCATTCTGGAGGTTATTTCTCTCATTCTGCAGCTGTCCAAGCTGGGTAGAAAGGCCAGCCTTTTCATTTTGTAACTGCGCCAGTTGCTCATCAACGCCTTTTTTGTCGCTCGCAAGCTGCGCTAGTTGGCCCTCCAGAGATTTCTTATTGGTATCGGTCTGGGTCAGCTGAATACGTATATCTGTTTTTTCGTTTTGCAACTGAGTAAGCTGGGTAGAAAGTGCGGCTTTTTCATTTTGCGACTGAGCCAGTTGCGCCTCAAGGGCTTTCTTGTCGCTCTGAAGCTGCGCTAGCTGGCCTTCTAAGGATTTTTTATTGGTGTCGGTCTCGCTTAACTGAATTTGCACCTTGGCCTTGTCGGTTTGCAATTGATTAAACTGAGTCGTAAGTGCGGCTTTTTCATTTTGTAACTGCGCCAGTTGCCCTTCAACGGCTTTTTTGTCTTTCTGCAGTTGAGCGAACTGGTCTTCTAAGGATTTTTTATTGGCGTCGGTTTGGGTCAGCTGCACCTCGAGCCTGGTCTTTTCTGCTTCTACCTGAGCAGATTTATTCTGGAGCTCGGATTTATCTTGCTGTATCTGGACGAGCTGATTCTGAAGACTGGACTTCTCTGTTTGCAGTTGCGACAACTTATTCTCGTAATCTTTTATCTGAGCAATATATTCATCCTTTAACTGCTGGTATGCCTGCGTAGATAGAGCAAGCTCTCCTTTTAACCGGTTGAAATCGTTTATAATTACGCTTAACTCATCCTCATAAGCAGCTTCTTGCGCAAAAATATTCGTACATATCGCCGGCGTGATGAATATTGTTAGCATTGTTAAGCAAAAGATTAACTTTTTTTTCATTTTTTCTTCCTTAAGTTAATTGTACGACTTGAATCCTTTTGGTTCCTCCGGTATGAATATCGGCTTGTCCTCTTGCATCGGCACCGCTCTCGGTAGAGGCACCTGCTGCTGTGGATTAAATTTTTCCTTATAAGACCTCAAGCCCTTTAGAGTCAGCTCTTCCTTAACAGGCATAGTTTTAGTTTTAGAATCTTTTTTTTCAGAAGAACCTGGATAGGCCTTAAATTCTTTATGCGTAAAATCATCTTCAAGGGGCACAAAGATTTCATCGCGCTGTATTTCTTCTTTAAAAACATCGAACTTTTTGGCCGGCTTTATTCCGTACATCTGGTCTTCTTTATCTTTAGCCGTAATCAACTTGTCTCCTTCAAAAATAATGGGGGTAAGCAAGATTATTAATTCTGAACGCATGACCCTTTTTGTGGATTGGGAGAAAAGAAATCCAATAAAAGGTATTTTTCTTAATATAGGCACTCCCTGCGTATCCTCTACCTTTTCTTCCCTGCCTAAACCTCCGAGCATAATCGTGGCTCCGTCCTTTGCAATGACCGTAGTCTCGCACTCGGAAGTATCCAGAATGGGGATTAAGTTTTTACTGGGCGTGGTAATTTCACCGACAATACTACTGATCTCCGGCTTTACTTTCATAGTTACATAACCTTCGTCGTTTATCATCGGAGTTATAGATAATTTCACTCCGATATCTAAGTATGTTACATCTTCGGATACTGTGGAACTGGTTGTGCCTGTGGTAGTGGTAGTTGTAACATAAGCCCTGCGTTCACCTATATGAATCTTTGCTTCATGGTTATTCACGACTGATAGTGAAGGATTAGAAAGAATCCTGACTTTACCGAAAGTCTGCAGGTATTTAATCATTACGTCAAAATCGCGTTTTGCATCTACAATCCCTATATGCATTGCCTCTCCCGGAATTACTTTTGAACCGGTGGTTGTGCTGGAAGGATAAGAACCTACTTCTCCTGACCCGATTTTTGCGACATTCTCACTGCCTGTCCATACCCAACCGCCATTTAATTGCGTTAACCTCGACATCCAGGGGTTTGTAGCTGCGCCTACAACGCTATAAGGAGTAGAACCGATATAAGTCATGCCAAACTGCTTGGCTACATCAAATAAGCCCTCCCACTGCACCCCTTTATCCAGTTGGTCTGATAACTGAATCCTTATAATCTTGGTATCGATTAAGACCGCCTTTGTCTTTTTATCCAGGCCGGCAATCAGTTCTTCGATATTCTTCATCCTCTCCGGAAATGTCTGAACAATGATCTGATTAGTGCGCTCGTCTGATTTGACTGTCCCTGCGTTTTTTAGCTCGAGCTGCGCCTTCAGTTGCTCCTCTACGTCTTTGGCTTTAGCGTATTGCAGAGTAAATATTTTGACATCGCTTTTCTGCTCTAAAGAATCAATGATATTTTGCGCCTCCTCAATCTTAGCCGGAGTATCCATAATCATTATGGTGCCTGATTCCGGCTCCACCAAAAGGCGGCCGATCTCGCTTTTAGTAGCTTCAAGAAGATTAAAGGCCTGTTGAGGTATAGCGTATTTAAGGCGGAATACTGCTACCTGCCGCGCATCAGAGAAATTCTTACCGAAAAGCGTCTTATATTCTTCTTCTGTCATTACATTATATATATTTGCCCTCTTGTCATAAGCAAGCTTGTTGGAACGCAGCATTATATCAAACACGTCCTTGGCAGCAGCATTGTTAACGGTAAGCGTAACCCTCCCTGTAACTTTCTGGGTAGGAATAATGTTTAAACCCGTTTTTACCGAGAAGAACTTTAAAGCCTCAACAACCTCGATATCGCGCAAACTCAAAGATATCCTTTTTTCTGCCGTAGTGTCTTGCACTTCTGTAGGCGTGGCAATTTCTGCAAAAGACGGCTGCTCAATATAATCTTCGGCTTCAGCCTTTATCTCTAAGTTTAGGCTTATAGATAAGAATACGATAACGTTAATCAATACAACCGGGATTTTCTTCAACACCCTGATTCTCCTATCGCACTTACCTTAATTCTATTTCTTCTCCCTCGTAGCTCAAAATGACCCTGTCCTTGAATACCCCTTCTAACTTAACATTACTGATCATCTGGCCTTTTTTCAGGAAAAACGTCCTCTTGCTCACCGTCTCTTCTATCATTACATCCGGGTCATCTGACCAGGCTATCCCCACTAATTTAAAATTCTTAGTTGCCTCGATTATCTTTGAAGTAACAATTTTTATATCCGTCTGTTTTTTCGGAGCCATCCGGAAGATATCCCTTTCCCTCACTTTTTCTAAATAATATGACGATGCCCTTAATAAAGAGGCAACCGGCTGTATAGTAGCGGCCTGTGTGCTGTTTTCTGTTTTGTCTTCTAGATTCAGGAGATTCTTTGACTTCATCGGTGTTACGACAAGATGGATTATAAAATATAAAGACAAGAGAAACAACAAAGACTTTAACCCCGTATTCAATAGCGAGATATCTAACGCATAGGAACTTTTATTCTTAAAGTCTTTACCGAACTTGTGCTTAAAAAAAGAGAGCCTTCCTTTTAACGCACCAAAGGAAAATAAACCTAGGCTGGTGCGCTTTACGGCTTCTGCCTTAATATTAGTTTTGGATGCCGGGTCCTCAATCAGTTTCAGTAATTGCTTTTCCGGAGTAATGAAATCTTCATTCGCCATATTCTATCTGTTCCTTAAGTATCTTTCTGCGCGCAATAATTCCAGCTCAATAGTAATATCCAGAAGCCTCTGCCTTAAAGAGGCATTTGCTGACTTTAAGTTCTCCGCTTCCTGTATGGCTTCAAACTGGCACTCTTTGGCTGAAATAATTTCTTTATTGAATTGCGTAATCTTTGATTCTAACTTCTTTAATTTCTTGCTTAAAGCCGAAACAGTCCTGTCTTTGCTTTCTGAGATTAAAATCGTGCTTTCTTTTTTTCTGGTTGCCCTGTTAAGGTCTTCATTAACGGCTAGCAAATCATTTTTCTTGTCGTTTACTTCTACTTCTTTTTTGGCCAGGAGCTCGGTTAATTGAACCACCGAATCTTTCATGTTCCCATTAGCCCTGCCCAGTTCTTCTATGCGCAGGCTTAACTGGCTAACCTGATTCTCATTAACGGACTTAGCGATTTTTAAGGCATTTGAATCCGATTCCATAGCCCTATACGACTCTTCCAACTTTTGTAACTCTGCACTAACGCTCAGCCTCTGGTTTTCCTTTATATCCAGATCCCTTTTTAGTTCCAAGATTGTTTTATTTAAGGAATCGCCTTGGGCTTTGTAGCTCTCCAGCTCTGTTTTAACTTTAGTTAACTCTACCTGAAGAGAATTCTTGTCCTGCTCGGCTTGAAGAATCCGAGCATCTAGATCTGTCTTTGTTTTATTCTGTTCTTCAGCTGACTTAGATAAATCTTCTTTTAAAGCGGCGTTATCTTCATTTAATTTCAGCAGCTCTTTTTCTCTTGACTCGAGTGTACCGTTTAATTGATCAACCTTTTCTTTCAGAGAATAATTTTGTTTTTCCGTTTCTTTTATAAAATTTTTTATGCGCAACAGGTTCTTTTCCGTATCTGAACGGGTGTTTTCAGATTCAGACAGATAACTTTTGGTATATGTTTTCTCCTGAACAGAAACCGGAGTTCCTGAAGAAGATCTTTCTGATTTATTGACCTCTACTTTTATAGCGGGTGCAGTTGCCGCAGTTGCGCGTGAGTAAATAACAGCGTCCTGAACCTTTGACTGTGATTGATTGGGCTGGTTAGAAAGATTTTGTTTTTCTACTTCTGCGGGCTCAGGGGAATTTTTATCCCAGCAACCCAGCATCCAAAGGCACAGCAGAATTAAGAAAGGCATTGCCATAAGAATGAATTTTTTATCAGACTTCATTTTACCTCAAATTTTAATTTTATGATTATACACAAACAAAATGAATTATCAATAATTTAATTAGCCGCGTTCTCTAGAAATGAGCTTTTGTTAGCCCAGCCTAATTTAATCTCCTCATCAATCAATTCCCTCATAAGCTCCCTATCTACCACAAATTTATTTTTCAACACTAAACTTTTTAGCGCCCTGTGACAAAGCATAGTTATTTGTCTCGGGTAGCCGCGGCTGTATTGATAAATTTCTTTTAGCGCGTCATCCAGGAATAAATGGATATTGGCCTTATAGCCTGCCTGTCTTATGCGGAATTCAATCATCTCTTTACCTTCTTCGAAATCCAGGGGGTTTAAGGTATATTTAAAACTGATGCGGTCAAAGAAATTGGCGATATTCATTATCTTTGAATGCAACTCTAGCTGCCCTAAAAGAATAAGCTGCAGGAGCTTAAATTCGTTAGTTTCATAATTTAACAGTACCCTGAGTATTTCTAATGAACTTTCGCTCAGCTTCTGAGATTCGTCAACTATGAGCACCACGGTTTTATTCTCGTTTACCCCTTTTTGAAAAAGAAACCTTTTTAACGCCTCCCTTAACTCCAGTATCGAAGGAGTAGTTGAGTTAGAAACGTGTTCTATCCCGCAATTCTTCACTAATGAAGTCAAAAAGTAATACTCATTTTCAAAAGAAGGGTCCAAGATAATATGGAAGACAAAATCTTCCCTTTCCTTCAATTCCTGAATTAACTTCCGAGAAAGGGTGGTTTTACCAGTCCCTACATCACCCAGGATAACCGATAACCCCCTCTTCAGTCTGAGCTCAATCAGAATATTCGTCAGGGCTGTCTCATGCTCCTTAGAAAGGTAGAAAAAATCAGGGTCAGGGCTAGTTGAGAATGGTTCCTTATCAAATCCTAATACCTTGTAATAACTCATCTTTCGTTCCTGATATAATCAAAAGGCCTAACTTTAAAAACACCTGAGTTAGGCCTTTTAAGCACAGCTTTTTTGAACCTATTAGCTTGCGTCATCTCACTCTCATAGCAATAAAAACAAAATTAAAGAACTAAATCCCCACCAATCTTTTCCTGATCAACCTCAGAGAATAACCCTCGTTCATCAGTTCCTTTATCTTCCTCAACCGTTTCTCTACGATATTTTTATTATAAAACCTGACGTTCCCCTCTATCAGATTTATTGTAGTTATGGTAAGTCCAAGATATACCATATTATTACTTTTTTGTCAAGCAAAATAAATTACTGTTTATTCTGATTTTCACTCGGAACAACCATGTTATTATCCGCTTTTTAAAAACTGGTGTTTTTATGGTAAAACTGGTAAATGGCTTAAATAAAAATCCACCAGCAAATATGTGGTGGATTTGTCAAGCAAAAAAAACCTGATTTTTATGGAAGACTGATATGCCCCTATTTATTGTTCTTTTTTAATTTTTTATGCATCCGTAGCGCCGTTTCAAGCAGGGAAAGCCAATCTTTAAAATCCTTACCTTTATAAAATACCCCGGATATGCCATAGGCATTCGCTTCTCTTACTCTGGGGTCATCTACATATGCGCTAATGATTATTACGGGAAGGTCTTTATTAAACTCCCTGATGCGCTTAAGCGTTCCGAGCCCATCCAAGACAGGCATATTCAGGTCCAGAAGCACAATATTCGGTGTATTTTCTTGAATCATTTTAATGGCTATCTCTCCGTTTTCCGCACAATCAACCGAATAACCTTTTGACTCAAGCCAAAATGACAGGGGTTTTCTAAAATCTTCCTCATCGTCCGCTAACATGATCTTAATATCTTTGCGCATAATCAGCTCCTTTTATCTTTATTTTAATTTAAGGGCAGGGTAAAAATGAACTTTGCCCCCTGTCCCCTTTCACTCTCTACCCAAATCTTTCCGCCGTGTAATACTACTATCTCCTTGGCAACGGATAAGCCTATACCTGTTCCGCTTACATCAGTGGAAACCCTTTCTCCGACCTGGTAAAATTTTTCAAAAACCTTAGAGAGTTCTTCTTTGGGTATACCTATACCGTTATCCTGGACACTTACCTCTACCTCCCTGTTCTTCGCGGTTACTTCTACGTTCATTATGCCGCCTGCAGGTGTGTATTTGATCGCATTACTTAAAAGATTATTAAAAACCTGAATCATCCTATCAGGATCAATATTGATTTCCGGTATGCCGTCCTGGATATTCTGCGAAATATTAATGGATTTTGTCTTTGCCCAATTCTCTACGGTCTTAATAGATTCCTTTGCGACTTCTACAATAGATGCGGGTTTGCGCTTAAGCTGCATCTTGCCTGCCTCAAG
>JAPLLU010000021.1 GCA_026387385.1 Candidatus Omnitrophota bacterium | reverse complement strand
CAAAATTTTTCTTTCCCAGCGCCAAACACACTGAAGCCTTAAACAGCCTGCTTTATGCGATTTCTGAAAGAAGAGGTTTTGTGGTTATTACCGGTGAAATTGGCGCAGGCAAGACCACTGTGTGCCGTACGCTCATGAATAGGTTAGACATGAATACCAAGGTCGCTCTCGTTACTAATACCCATCTTACCCCCCGCGAACTTATTGCGCAGATACTGGAAGAATTAGAGATTGAGCATAAGGGCGGGACCAAACAGAAGCTTTTGTCGCACCTTAATGAATACCTCATCAGGCAACTGTCCCAGGATACAAACGTAGTTTTAATCATTGATGAAGCGCAGAATCTGACTCCCAAGGTTCTTGAAGAGGTCAGGATGCTTTCGAACCTCGAGACCGAGAAAGAAAAACTGATTCAGATTATCCTGCTGGGCCAGCCGCAGCTGAGGGTAAAATTGGAGAATCAACGCCTTGAGCAATTCAAGCAGAGGATCGCTGTTTACTATCATTTGAAAGAGTTAAACAAGAAAGAATCAGAGGAATATATCCTGCATCGCCTGAAACTCGTAAGTTCCAATGGCGTAATGGATATTTTTGAACCGCATGCCATAGACTTAATCTACGATTATTCTAAAGGAACCCCGAGGATTATAAATCTTATCTGCGATAGCGCACTTCTCTCAGGGTACGTATATGACACTAAGAAGATAAGCGAAAAAATTATTCTCGAAGTTGTAAAAGAAAGAGATTTTAATCAAGTAGGTGAGTCTCAAGATGCAAGCCTCATGCAGCTTGGAGCCTGCAGCCTGCAGTACAAGATTTATTGTTGTCCCGGATGTAATAAATATACGGCTTGCGAAACAAAATGGACGCGCGGCACCAAAGGCCAAGAGCAACTCTGCTGCCCTGATTGCCAAGATTACAATTATTGTATGAACAATATCAAGAAAGTTAAACTTAACTAGTGTAAAACGTAGAGTGAAAAACGTAAAACTGAAACTTAAAACTCAAAACTTTAAACTTTAAGCTTTAACTTTTCGCTTTACGCTTTAAGCTTTGCGCTAACCATAATTTTAAAAAGGAGAAAAACACATGGGAAAACTGACTGATGAACTAAAAAAAGCAGCGCAGGAAAGGCTTGCCAGGTTAGAAAAGCTGGACCAAAAAGCAGGCGTTAAGTATGAGTTTATCGCCAAAAAAACAACGGAATCTAAAATAGACCCGCGTATCGTTACTTTCCACGACCATAAATCAACGATTTCCGAACAATACAGGATGCTGCGTACACATATTCAGGCATTAGAATCAAAGCATCCCATAAAAGTAATTACTATTACCAGCTCAGTGCATAATGAGGGTAAGACCATCACGGCTATAAACCTGGCAATCTCTATAGCGCATGACTTAAACAAAAAGAGCATTCTTTTAGTAGATGCGGACTTGAGGCGCGCCAGAGTAAGTAAATACTTAGGCATTGATTCTGAACTCGGCCTGGCAGATTTGATCTCCAATGGCTCTAATTTGGATGATGCCTTAATCAATATAGGCATTGATAATCTTACCATCTTACCCGCAGGTAAGATTCCCCGAAATCCTGCCGAACTTCTGGGGACAGCAAAGATGAAGAACCTCATCAGTCTGCTTAAGGCAAAATATGACTACGTCATATTTGATACTCCGCCAGCCATACCAGTAACTGATGCCGGCTTATTGGGAGCTCAGACAGACGGTGTAATTATGGTAATCAAGGCCAACCATACCCAGAAAGGCGTAGTCCAGCACAGCGAAGGATTACTCAGGCAGGCCCAAGCCAAAATTTTAGGCTACATCCTGACCAATGTCCAGTATCATATCCCTGGGTATATTTATAGATACTTATGAGATTATTTCCGTATTGCGTATCGCGTATAGCGTATCTCGCAATGTTTTTACGAAATACGAAATACGATATACGACATACGAAAAAATAAGTTAGATTTCCTCCTTACTTACGTCTATTAAATTAGATAAAAAGGAGGAAATATGGAAGATAAAATAAGGACTTTTCAAGATTTAAAGGTGTGGCAGAAGGGGATTGAGTTGGTGAAAGAAGTGTACAGAATGGTAAATAACTTTCCTCGAGAAGAACTATTTGGGTTAACGTCACAAATGAAAAGAGCGGCTATTTCTGTTCCATCCAATATAGCCGAAGGTTTTAAGAGGAGATATGCTAAAGAGCATAAGCAATTTCTTAGTATAGCATTAGGTTCATGTGCAGAACTGGAAACACACCTAGTTATAGCCAAAGAATTAGGTTATGTAAGTGAAAATATGATAGTAACTGAATTGCTTGATCACATAAGCAGAATGATAGTGAATTTAGATAAGAAAATTTAACTGACACCATACGACATACGATATACGACATACGCCATACGGAGACACAATGACTAAACTTTTCGGAACAGACGGCATTAGAGGCACTCCCGGAGAACATCCTCTAACCGATGAAATGATATACAAAATAGGAAAGGCAAGCGCTAACCTCTTACACTATCAAAAAGGGGTGACTAACGGGCAGCTTAAAGTAATTATCGGTAAGGATACCCGTCTAAGTTGTCAAAAAATAGAGGACATTTTAGTCAGCGCTATTTCTTCCTGTGGCGTGGAAGTGGTTTTAGCAGGAACTATCTCTACCCCGGGATTAGCTTTCCTTACTAAAAGATTCAAGGCGCTTATGGGAATCATGATTTCTGCTTCCCATAATAAAGCCACTGATAACGGTATAAAATTCTTTTCAAGCACAGGCCATAAGCTTCCTCAAAGCCAGGAAAAATTGATAGAAAAGGTTGTATTCAGCGAATTAATTGAGCTCGATGTGTTATCTCTTAATTCCGCAACCGCGGCTTTACAGATAGAAGAAGCGCAGAGGATTTACATCGATTTCTTAAAATCTAGAGCCAGGCACCTTGACCTCAAAGGGCTTAAAATTGTGGTCGATTGTGCTTATGGCGCACTTTCTGATATTGCGCCTTTAGTTTTTCAGGAATTAGGAGCCCAGGTTTACCCTGTAAATAACCAGCCCAACGGAGAAAATATTAACTTAAACTGCGGCGCTTTGCATCCTGAAAATATGGCAAGACTGGTGGCTAAATACAATGCGGATATAGGATTTTCTTATGATGGAGATGGTGACAGGGTGATTATGTCTGATGAAAAAGGCAATCTCTTAGACGGCGATTATATAATGGCGATTGTCGGGCTGCATTTTCTACAGAGAAATTTACTCCCCAAGAACACCATTGTAACCACAGTAATGAGTAATTATGGATTACATGAAGCAATCGCCAAAGCAGGAGGGGTGATTATTCAGACAGACGTTGGAGACAGGAATGTTGCTGAGGCCTTAATTGAGAATAACTTGCTTATGGGAGGCGAACAATCCGGGCACGTTATCTTCTTAAATCATTCTACTACCGGTGATGCCATAATTGTTTGTTTAGAGATACTTAAGGTTATGAAAGAGACCGGCAAGAAATTAAGCGAGCTTAGGCAGTGTATGTATAAATGTCCTCAAGTTTTAATTAATGTCAGAGTAAAAGAAAAAAAGCCTTTTGAGCAAATACCGGCAGTCCAAGAGAGGATTTCTCTTAGTAATTCACGCTTAAATGGTAACGGCAGGCTTTTATTGAGATACTCTGGCACAGAACCCGTTGCCCGTGTAATGGTTGAAGGTAGAAATAAGGCCTTAATAGAAGAGATAGCAAACAGTTTGGCAGAACAGATTCGCCAAGAAATCGGCATTAATGAATAACTCAATACGACATACGAAATACGCCATACGATATACGAGACAACACTATGAAGAATAACACCAAATTCCACGACATGATACAACGCGACGCAGAGCGCCTAAAACGTATTTATAACTTTATAAAGAGTGGCGTTAAAGTCATCGATCCTTTAACGACCTATATTGCTGAAAATGTAAAGATTGGCAAAGGAACTGTTATTTACCCTTTGACTGTTATTGAATCAAACGTAACTATCGGAAAGAATTGCAGCATCGGCCCTTTTGCGCGCATTCGTAAAGGCACAAGGATTAAAGATTCAGCTTCAATCGGTAACTTCGTAGAGGTCGTGCGCTCAACAATCTCAAAAGGTAGCAAAGTAAAACACCTGACCTATTTAGGAGATACCTTTCTTGAGGAAAATGTAAATATAGGAGCAGGCACTATTGTGGCTAACTACGATGGAAATAAAAAACACAAAACTTACATAAAAAAAGGCGCCTTTATTGGCAGCGGCTCCATCTTAATTGCTCCTCTAAGAGTAGGGAAGAACGCAATAACCGGAGCAGGTGCTGTAGTCACAAAAAGAAATCACGTTCCCAATAATGCAGTGGTGGTCGGAATCCCGGCAAGAATTTTGAAAAAATAAGAGCACGCGCAATACGTACTACTCCGTACGCGCTACGCCGTACACGGTACGCCATACGAAATACGCAATACGTTATAGGAGGTAACAACATGGGCATATACAAAGAACTAATCGATAAGAAAACTAAACTTGCAGTAGTTGGACTCGGTTACGTCGGCCTGCCTGTTGCTATTGAATTCGGTAAGATTGTAAATACTATCGGATTCGATTTAAATCAAAAAAGGGTAACCGATTTACAAAATTTTGTTGATATTAATAATGAAACCAAGTCCGACGAAATTAAATCCGCCTTGCTTCTTGAAATTACATCCAGCAAGAGAAAACTGGAAGAGGCAAAATTTATCATTGTCGCTGTTCCTACTCCAATAACCAGAAGTAAACAGCCTGACCTTTCCTGCGTTACAAGTGCTTCAGAGATCGTTGGTAAAAACCTAACAAAGGGAAGTATTGTTGTTTACGAATCTACTGTATATCCCGGAGTTACAGAAGATATATGTGTCCCTATATTGGAAAAATCTTCCGGCCTTAAATTTGGTAAAGATTTTAAAGTCGGCTATTCGCCCGAGAGAATTAACCCCGGAGATAAAGAGCACACCATAAAAAGCGTGATTAAAGTTGTTTCTGGTTCTGATAAAGAAACGTTAGAAGAAGTTGCAAAAGTATATGAATTAATCGTAAAGGTAGGCGTTTATAGAGCAGAGTCAATTAAGTGCGCAGAGGCTGCAAAGGTCATAGAGAACACCCAGAGAGACCTTAACATCTCCCTGATGAATGAACTGGCAATAATCTTCCACAAAATGAATCTTGATGCCTTTTCAGTCCTTGCCGCAGCTTCGACCAAATGGAACTTTATTAAGATGTATCCCGGATTGGTAGGTGGGCATTGTATAGGCGTAGACCCATATTATCTTACTTTTAAAGCAGAAGAATTAGGGTATATGCCGCAGGTTATACTTGCCGGCCGGAGAATAAACGATGGTATGGGCAAGTACATTGCTGAACAAACCGTAAAATGCCTTATTGAAGCCAATAAGACAGTTAAAGGAGCTAAAGTAATTGTTGCCGGGATTACCTTTAAAGAAGACGTAAGTGATATCCGTAATTCCAGGGTAATAGATATCATAAACGAACTCAAAGAATACGGTATAGAAGTAGTTGTCTGTGATCCCCTAGCAAACAATGAAGCAGTAAAAGAAGAATACGGAGTAGAATTAACAGAATATAGCCCTAACCTAAAGGCAGACGCCATAATAATTGCAGTCAGCCATAATATATTTAGAAGAGAGTTAGATGTGGATGTATTAAAAGATCATTTAAAAAATAAAACTAGCAAAGGCGTAGTCATCGACGTCAAGGGCATCTTCACGCCTGAAATGTTCAAAGATTCCGGATTACTGTATTGGAGACTATAAATCTATTTAACGAGAATATTAAGTATCATCTGTGTGTATCTTAAAGCGAAGTAATTTTCAAAGTGAATCTGTGTGCACCTGTGTTAATTGTGAATCTGTGCATAAATATATTTTAATTTTTTCTACAAGGATATAAACAATGGAGAAAAGATCATTTTTTGAGAGTTTTAAGATTGCCTTAATCGGATTACGTTTTGTAATGCAGACTCAGCGGAATATGCGTATTCATATTATCATAGGAGTTTTGGTTATTTTGCTGGGCTTATTATTCAAACTTTCATCATTAGAGATGGCAATACTGACATTAACCATTATGCTTGTTATAGTTAGCGAAGTTATTAATACAGCCATAGAGCTGAGTTTGGATTTTATAAACGGCAAGGGGCATCATCCATCAGTAAAATTAATCAAAGATATAGCCGCAGGCGGCGTTCTTTTAGCTTCAATCAACGCCGTAATCGTAGGAAGCATTATTTTCTTACGGCACTTGTAGTTTCACTGATACACACTATACGCCATGCGCTATACGAAATACGCTATACGAAATACGAAAACGGAGGCTATAACATGAAATTCTTAGTAACAGGCGGCGCCGGATTCATCGGCTCACATATTGTTGAACGTTTATTGAAAGAAGGCCACTTCGTCCGCGTCCTGGACAACTTCTACACCGGCAAACCAGAGAATTTATCCTTTACCTCCGAACTCCGAACTCCAAACTACGAACTGATAAAAGGCGACATAAGAGACAAAGCCACCTGCGAAGCTGCCTGCAACGGTATTGACTTCGTCTTGCACCAGGCCGCCTTAAGGAGCGTCCCTAAGTCTATGCAAGCACCTCACGATTATAATGAAGTTAATATAGACGGAACACTCAATATGCTGGAAGCATGCAGAGAAAACAAGGTCAAGCGTTTTGTTTTTGCTTCCTCAAGTTCAGTTTACGGTGATACCGATAAATTTCCGGAAAAAGAAGATGCCTATCCGCTACTTATATCACCTTATGCCTTAAGCAAACTTGCCGGCGAATACTATTGCCGCATTTACTCTGAGCATTTTAAACTGGAAACTGTTTGCCTGCGCTACTTTAACGTCTTTGGCCCGCGTCAGGCATTGGATGATGAGTACGCCGTTGTTATTCCAAAGTTCATTCATTGCATTCTTCATGACCAGCAACCTCCAATTTTCGGCACAGGCAAGCAATCCCGCGACTTCACCTATATAGATAACGTTGTCGATGCTAACATTCTCTCAGCGACAGTCAAACTCCCAACTCCCAACTCCCAACTCCCAACTAACGCTGTTGTACACAAAGTCTTTAACGTAGCTAACGGAAAGGATAACACAGTGTTACAACTAGTCGATTCATTAAATAAAATCATCGGTAAAAACATTAAACCTCAGTTTTTACCTGTCCGCGCAGGTGATGTATTTCGCACGAGCGCGGATATCTCAAGAATAAAAAAAATATTAAAATTTGAACCTAAAGTAAGTTTTGAAGAAGGATTGCGAAAAACAGTGGAGCATTTTCGTAACGCTTATCGCGATTAACTATGTCAGACATCAGACAACTAAACGGTATTGATATTAAAAAGAAAATGAAAGAATTTGTTATTAATAATTTTTTATTGGCTTCTGATTGCAAAACTTTAGATGACGAAGACTCACTTTTACAAAAGGGGATAATCGACTCTACAGGGGTTTTGGAGCTGGTAGCTTTCATTGAACAAACATTTAAATTCCGAGTGGAAGATGAAGAATTAATGCCGGATAATTTGGATTCATTAAATAAATTGTGTGTATATATTAACTCCAAACTCCCTGCCTGTCCGGCAGGCAGGCAAACTCATAACTCCTAACTTAATAAAATGTTAGTAAATGAATTTCTAGCAAATAGCGCAAGACAATATCCGAATAAGTTAGCAGTAGTCTATCAAAAAGAGCGCCTCAATTACTCCGAACTCGATAAGCTGTCCGGAGCCTTAGCTATTAAATTAGTTGAGATCGGACTAAAAAAGGGAGATAGGGTAGCATTATTCCTCGAAAACTCCCATGAATATCTAATCTCCTTTTTTGGCATCTTGAAAGCAGGAGGAGTAGTTGTCCCACTAAATACTCAGTTTGTTTCCCGAGAGCTCACATGTCTTTTAAACGACTGTTCTCCACGCTTTGTTATTGCTGATTCAGCGCATCAATCAGTTCTCAAAGGCTTAATAGATTCTAACTTTATTCTCTTAATAGATAAGCTGGATTTATCCCATTACCATGGATCATGGACCATGGACTATGGACTAAGCGATAGCGACCTCGCCATGATTCTCTACACCAGCGGCACTACAGGCCAGCCAAAGGGAGTAATGCTTTCTCACAAGAACCTAAATGCAAACGCTGACTCTATAATTGAATATCTGGGATTGTGTTCTAGTGATAGTATGATGGTTGTTTTGCCTTTTTACTATTCGTATGGAACATCTTTATTGACCACGCATATTAAAGTAGGTGGAACTTTAGTTATTGATAATCGTTTTCTTTATCCCAATGTAATACTTGAGACTATGGAGAAAGAAGGAGTAACCGGTTTTGCAGGGGTGCCTTCTCACTATAACGTACTCCTGCGTAAATCTGCTTTACGCAAATATAAATTAAGCACACTAAGGTATGTGACTCAGGCTGGCGGAGCCATGGCTCCGGCCATGATTAAGGAATTT
Organism: Candidatus Omnitrophota bacterium; assembly: GCA_026387385.1. Lineage (GTDB taxonomy): Bacteria > Omnitrophota > Gorgyraeia > Gygaellales > Profunditerraquicolaceae > JAPLLU01. The sequence goes on along the minus strand of JAPLLU010000021.1, from coordinate 6,383 downwards.
AGAGAAATTGTGTCTCACGCTAAATTTTATGTAATGTATGGCCAGACAGAAGCTGCAGCTCGGTTAACTTACCAAGCTCCTGAATTTCTCGAAAAAAAATTGGGCTCAACAGGTAAAGCAATCCCCGGAGTAGAATTAGAAATTTTGGATGAACAAGGCAAAAAAGTGAATATTGGAGAAATAGGAGAGATTGTAGCGCGCGGCGCAAATATTATGTCAGGCTATTGGAACTCTCCCGAAGAAACAAAATCTGTATTAAGAAAAGAAGGCTTATGGACCGGAGATTTGGCCCGTATTGACGAAGATGGCTTTATTTATCTCGTTGCTCGCAAAAAAGAAATGATTAAATCCGGAGCTAACCGCATTAGTCCTTTCGAAATAGAAGAAGTTATTTGTCAAATGCCAGGTATCACAGAATGCGCCGCAGTAGGGATACCGGATGAAATCTTAGGGGAAGCAATCAAGCTTTTTGTAGTCAAGAATGGGGTAAATATCACAGATAGAGACATTATGTTCTTTTGTAAGAAAAATTTTGCCTCCTATAAGATTCCAAAAGAGATTGAATTTTTGCCATCATTGCCTAAAACGAGCGCCGGTAAGATTAGAAAAAAAGAGTTAGTTTAATGGGCTACAAGCCGCAAGATCCAAGCTGCATCTTGCAGCCTGCAGCCTGAAGCAGGAGATTCATGATGGTGTTTCACAAAGATATCCTAAAAATTAACTGTGAATCTGAAACAAACCGAATCTGCGCGTTCATAAAAGAACAAATGCGATTGATGCACCGTGACGGCATTGTTATAGGCCTTAGCGGTGGCGTTGATTCAGCTTTAAGTGCCGCGCTTTCAGTTAGAGCTATCGGAAAAAATAAGGTTCTAGGTTTAATTTTACCAGATAAAGAATCTAGCCCTGTAAGTGAACAATATGCCACGAAATACGCAAAGGAAGTAGTGATAAAAACAGATAAAGTAGATATCACTCCTGTTTTGGAGGCCTTCGGTATATATGAAAAAAGGGACGCTGTGGCTAAAGAGGTGTTCCCTGGGGATAACGGCAACTTTAAGCTAAAGATAGCTTTGCCACCGGATTTAATAACAAAAGACTCTATAAATTTCTTTACTTTGACAATATTTGACGAAAAAGGCAATTCTAAGTCAGCAAGGCTTAATAACGAGCAGGCCAAAGGAATAATTGCAGCAACCTGTACTAAGCACAGAACAAGAATGATGGTGCAGTATTATTATGCCGAAAAGAATAACTATCTTGTTTGCGGAACAACAAATAAATCAGAAGCAATTCAAGGGTTATTTGTTAAATATGGTGATGGGGGCGTGGATATAGAACCATTAGCGCATCTATATAAAAATCAGGTTTATCAGTTAGCGGAATATTTGGGAGTAATTAAAGAGATTATTCAGAGGCCGCCATGCCCTGATACTTATAGCGCCCCGGTAACAGATGAAGAATGGTATTTTCGTATTCCTTTCAAACAATTAGATTTCTTACTCTATGCCTGGGAGAATAAAGTGGATATTGCAGAGGTTTGTGAAGTTATGGATTTAACCGAAGAGCAAATTAAGCGGGTTTTTAGGGATTTTGTCTCTAAGTTTAACGCAACTAAGCACTTAAGACAGCTACCACCAACATTAGAGGAGCTTGAAGCCTGTGGCTTTAAGCCTGCCGCCTAGGAGAATTAACAATGAAAATCTGTATCAGATGCGTGCTACCTGAGACCTTTCCCGGCATCCGTTTTAACGAAGAAGGTGTCTGTAATTTCTGCCTCGACTTCAAGGGTGAAGAAGCCCTCAAAGAAGAGAAAGAGGAATATTACCATAAATTTCAGGATTTAATCAAGCAGGTAAAGGGCAAAAGCGATTATGATGCGACACTGGCTTATTCAGGAGGCAAAGACAGCACTTATACGCTTTATTTGCTAAAAAGTGTCTTTAAATTGCGGGTCCTTACTATTACTTTTGATAATGGTTTTATCTCAGAGCAGGCATTTAAGAACATCCGCACGGTTTGCGAAAATTTAGCAGTGGATAGTATGGTGTTCAAAGCGGATTTCCAGCTTCTGAAAAGGATATTCTCAGCCGGTATCCAGAACACGATGTATTCTCCTAAAGCGCTTGAGCGCGCCAGCACCATCTGTACTTCTTGTATTGGCTTAGTAAAATTTACGAACTTGAAAATAGCATTAGAAAAAAAGATCCCCCTTATGGCATGGGGTTGGTCACCGGGCCAGGCGCCTATCAGGTCATCAATTATGAGGATTAACCCAGCTTTGTTTAAGTCTACTCAAGAAATGTACCGCAAACCAATGCATGATTTAGTCGGAGATGAAATTAACCGCTATTTTTTAACTGATGAGCAGTTTAAGTCACGGGATTTCCCGTATAACGTCAGCCCTTTAGCATTCATGGATTATGATGAAGAAAAAATAGTCAATAAAATTAAAGAGTTAGGCTGGTTAATTCCGACTGGCTTAGATGCTAATTCAACAAATTGCCTTTTAAATTCCTTTAGTAATCAGCTCCATATCCAAAAGCATGGTTTTCATCCTTATGCCTTCGAAATAGCCGGAATGGTGAGAATGAAGGTCATGTCGAGAAAAGAAGGTATGGAAAAAATCTATAATAATCAAAACAATGAAGATATAGTCACTTCTGTTAGAAAAAAACTTAATTTCATATAAGTGTAGAGCAGGCTAATTATGGGGCTAATAGCTGGAATTTTATATTTTAATAATGATGCAAATGTTTCAAGCATAAGTTTAATATTAAATAAAATGTTAAAAGTGCAGAAACATAGAGGCAATGGTGAAGCTAAAACTTATTCAAGAAATACAGTTGCTCTAGGCATGGTTAATAGTCAAGATAATATTTTTGTTATGGATTCTTTCAGGAAGGGGCCATCTTATGAAAACGATACTACTTTAAAAGGAATACATGCTTTTGTTGATGGTGTTGTATTAGATGTGCCGATGCATATAAAGACTTTTGAGCATTTAGGGTATCCAGTATCAAATGCTTGTTGCAGTACGGTTGTGGAGCTTGCATATAAGCATTGGGGCATGGATTTTATGAATTATTTAGAAGGAGAGTTTTCCTGTACGATTTGGGATGAAAATCGCAAAACACTAATTTTAGTTAGAGATCCGTACGGACACAAGCCTTTACATTATTATATAGATTCTAAAAAAATAATTTTTGCTTCAGAAATAAAAGGAATTCTAGTCGCAGACTTTTCTGCAGAAATAGATTTAATAAGTCTTAGCGATTTTTTGAGTTTAAACTGTATTCCTTGCCCCGGTACAATTTTTAAAGGAATTAAACAAGTTCCGCCGGGTAATATAATTATTATTTCAAATGGCAGTGTAAAAAACAATTCGTATTGGTATCCGAAAATAACTGAAGAGGATTCATTAAGTCTTAATGATGCGAGTAAGCTTTTAGCTGACGCTCTTCGGAGTTCAGTAAAAAAAAGAATGATAAAAAAAAACACTTACTGTTTCTTAAGCGGAGGGATTGATTCAAGTGCAGTTTTATCTTTTGCTGCTGAATTATCTAATCGCCCAATACAAGCTATCACTGTAGGTTTCGATGAAGAAGAAGTTAATGAATTAGAATATGCAAAGACTATGGCAAGACATGTTGGCGCAGAACATCATTATATGATAGCGAAGCCAGATTCATTTTACGAAATGCTGGATTTCTTGGTTTACCACCACGATTCTCCGTTTACCGATACCTCTGCTTAACCGACGTATTATGCCGCAAAATTGGCTCGTCAATTTACCGATATTATTTTAACAGGCGACGGTCCCGATCAGACTATGGGAGGTAGTGCACATCATGTTTCAGCAATAAAAAAGAATTTATTTTCAGAAAAGAGTGACTTCCAGAAGTTAATTAATAAATTTACTGAAAGATTTTTAAGAATGGTTGTGAAAGATCCAGCTCCTACACTCCTTTATAAAATAAGAAGGAAGCTATACAGAGATTCTCTTACTAGCGTAACTGCAATTTACGATCACAGGTCATCTTTTCCAAGCATTGTAAAAAGCTTTCTATGCGAAGATAGCGTATGGGATGTGCATCGCAGATTCAGTCCCTATAGACACCCTGAATCTTGGTTTAAGGAAGCGGGGGACGTTGATAATATAAACAAATATTTATTTGCGGAAATAAAATTTTATAGTACTGACGACTTAATGATTAAAGTTGATCGTATGTGTATGGCACATGGGCTTGAAACTCTGTCCCCTTTTCAAGATATCTACTTAGGGGAAATCATAAATAAGTTACCAATTAACTTTAAAATTAATAAGTCTCCCGATAACAAGATTACAACAAAATATTTACTAAGGGAGATTTGTAAGGAAAAATTTCCTGATAATATTTTAACAAAACAAAAACAAGGTTTTGGCATTCCTATAGAAAAATGGTTGAGACACAAGAATTGTTTTTATTTAAAAGAAGTTTTACTTGATTCAAAGTCATTGAAGCGAGGTTTTTTTAAAGAAGCTGCTTTAAAAAAGTTTGTATTTGATTTTATAAATAACAAAGGAGATTATTTCTACCCCAGTGCTTATGGATTGGTTGGTTTGCTAACGTTAGAATTATGGCATCGTAAATATATAGATAAAAACTTAGCGGCAGATTTATGAAATAATAGAGTACATACTATTTAAAGTTATGCGAAAACTATTGATTTTGTTTTATAAATATTTTACTAATTTTAAACGCAAAATCGTGTTATCAGGTTATGATAGGTTTACCATTTGTGACTATTTTAAAAAACAAGGCGTTCAGGTAGGAGAAGGTTGCAGCATTTTAACTGATTCTCTTGGAGATGAGCCTTATTTAGTAAAAATCGGGAATAATGTCACTATAGCAGGAGGAGTAACGTTTGTTACTCATGATGGGGGCATATGGGTTTTTAGAAAAGAAATCCCTAATATTCAAATATTTGGGCCTATTATTATTGAAGATAATTGTGTTATTGGCCAAAATGCTGTTTTATTTCCGAATATAAGAATTGGTAAGAATTCTATAATTGGTGCTGGATCTGTAGTTATTTCCGATGTCCCTGAAAATACAATCGTTATTGGAGTACCAGCAAGACCATTCGGTTCAGTTGAAAAATATAAAGAAAAGTGTATTGCTAAATGGCATGAACAAAGACCGCCAGATTGTGTTATTGAAGATGGTCGAAACTGGTGGAATTCAAAGCATTATAAAGAAAATAGAGAAAAGCTAAAGAGACATCTAATATGTTTATTTTTTGAGCACAATCAAAAAGAATAAATAATCTATAATGAGAATAAAAATCTGCAGCATTATTACTATAACTTTTATAATTGGAGGTTTTATTATCATGGAAACCGCGAAAGTGTCATATCGGTCATCACAAAAAAAACCTGTAAGGGTTCTTTTGCTCGGAGCTTCTGTAGGTCAAGCTTGGAATTTACCTGAGTGGCCTACCCGTGTGCACAATAATGATTATGTGATGGAAACAATTGCTGAATACTCCTTTGATAAAAGTAATGCGCTGGAAGAAATTCTTATGAGGCCTGAGCGTAAGTTTCATTTGACTAGGGCATATATTAAGAGCTTGTTTAAGCAAGCGCCTCAAAAACCAAATATAATCATTATAAAGGAGTGCGCGGCCTATTTTCCCGGAGATTTGGGAAAAAATAAGGAGTTGGTAAAGAAATGGGTTAATCAGTGTAAGGCAGCCGCTATAAAACCTGTCTTAGCTACCGTTGTTCCGGTTACAGAAGAACATTCTTTAAAAATTCCCGGCAGATTACAAGGTATACTGGAATACAATGATTGGATAAGACAATATACCAGAGAGAATGGGATTGTCTGCCTTGATCTTGAGGCGGCTTTAAGAATAAGTAAGGACGACAGGAGATTAAGGCCAGATTTAACTAGCGGCGATGGATTGCATTTGAATAGAAAAGCTTATGATATTTTAGATAAATTGCAGCTTAACGAACTCTCTAAAGTTATCTAAAAAAAACATTGATGAAGATCGAGCTTATTAATTCGAGAGAAAAATTTATGAAACTGGAAAAGGAATGGAATTATTTGTAGTAAAGAAGCGAAAATAATTCATTTTTTCTAACATGGCAATGGATTGATACTGCAATAAAATTGTGGGTTGAAGATAAAAGCTACTACCAGAAACACAAGAAATTTATTGATTGGGGGCTCTTATTATTATTGCGGATTGGGTGATGCCTACTACAAGAAACAAAGATATTCTTTCGCTTTATCGAACTAAAAAAAGTTTAACCTTAAATCTTAAGCAAAAGAGAATATACCTTCACTCTTTATTATCCATAATGGGAATTACAAAAGGAAACAATAAAAAGA
>JAPLLU010000123.1 GCA_026387385.1 Candidatus Omnitrophota bacterium | reverse complement strand
TTCGCGCATATCTTTAAAATAATTTCCTTAATAATCGCCAGTTGCTTCTAAAAGCTGGAGACGGGAATCGAACCCGTGACCCCGTCCTTACCAAGGACGTGCTCTACCTACTGAGCTACTCCAGCGGGTTCATTCGCTTTTGCTCGTCGTTATTATACCTTCTTTTTAGGTAAACCTATAGAGCAAATCTTGGTAAGAAAACCCAATCCTGCTTTGTTGGATAACAATTTTTTAGTTACCGTTTTCAAAAACAACAAAAAACTCTCTTGGCAGAAAATTTTGTCAAATTCTCTGTAACCTTTTATCTAGCCTGGATTAATAAAAAATTGCCGATTGGCTTATTAAGGATTAATTCAAATAAGTAAGTATACACGAAAAATTTATTTTGTCAACTTATTTTTCTACTTTCTTTGCTTCAGGTCGGGATTGTTTAGGCTGGCATAATAACTGCTACACTTACGGATGGGACTCATGAGTTATTATTTGAAATTATAGTGTTTCTTAACCGGTTTTTTTATAGCCCAGGTGCAAGTTAACCCTTTAGGGAAAGAGACAAAATCGCCTTTACCGAATTTTTCTGGCTTTGCACCCTCAGTCTCGATTATTACCTCTCCTTCTAAAAAATAACACTCTTCAATACTGTCATAAACCCAAGAAAATATTGATTTCTCCTTCTCCCATATAGGCCAATTAAATACGCCCAGCTTCTTTAGTTCATCCTGCGTCAATTTCTGAATTTTGATCTCCATTTTTATTTTCTTTGTCTTGGCTTAAAATATGCATCTGACATTTTTTAAGCGCTTTGGATATTGTTACGCTCTCTTAATTATTATACATTTAACTTTCTACGCCAAAAAAATCTGCGGGGATCTCTGTCCTTGCCTTCAATTTCTCCATAAAAGACGGAATGTATCCGGTGAACTTGATATCAAGCATCTCATTGCCGTCTTTAAAACTTTTCTTTAAAGAAAAAATGTCTTTTGTCACGCAGGCATCTCCCTCATAATCAAACTCTGAAACTTGCGAAACGATCCTTTGCCCTGTGGGTAATCTTATCATCTGCACGATGAGGTCTATACCTAATTTTAAAAAACGACGGATAACGCCGGGCGTAATATTGGTGCGGTCCATTAAAGAAAGCACTTCCAGCCGGTTCAATGCGTCTTCCGGATTGCTGGCATGGATTGTACACATTGAGCCCTCGTGTCCGGTATTAATAATATGTAAAAAATGGAATGCCTCTTCTCCTCTTACTTCTCCGATTACAATCCTATCCGGCCTTAAATGCAAAGAAAGCTTTACTAAATCCCGTAAGGTTATCTCGCCTTTTCCTTCTATATTGGGCGACTTAGTGATAAGCCTTATTACATGCTGTGCTTCTTGCGTCAATATCTCTTCGGTGTCCTCAACAAGTATAATCCTTTCATCCTTAGGGACAAGCTCATTTATTAAAAGATGCATAAGCGTGGTCTTGCCTACTCCGGTTGAGCCGGCAACTAATATATTGAGCCTCGCCTTTACGCAGAATTTCAAAAAATCCAAAAGCTTTTGGTTCAATGTACCCATTCTCCTCAAATCCTCTAAACTCAAAATTTCTTTGCATGCTTTTCTGATGCAAAAAAACGGGCTTGCCGCGGAAACCGGAGATATAACTGCCGTTACCCTCATCCCATCCTTAACCCTAAAATCAGCGAACGGACTAGACATATCCAGCCTTCTACCGCTGCCCTGAAGCATTCTCTGAATTAAATAAAAAATACCCTCTTCATCTTCAAACTTCAAATCAATCTTTTCTAATTTTCCATTTTTCTCCACATATATCTGATCTGGATTATTAACCAAAATGTCGGTTACTTCAGGATCCTGCAGCAGGTCCTCTATGATTCCAAAGCCGAAAACAGCATTGATAATCTCATCTTCAATTTTTTTAAGCTCATCGTGCCCTATATGCAATCTGTTTTTTTCAGCAAGGCGGACTAAAATCTTTTCTAGATATGCATTTAACCTACTTCTGTGTTTTGGGTCTAAATAATCATCAAGACTAACGTCATGTTTTATAATGCCTGATTTTAAAATGCTTTTTGCTTCACTCTTAATCGTTTCCAGAGAAACCATTTGTATCGCCTCTTTTTTTTAAAATAAATTATTAACTGACAGCTTTGTTAAACCACTATTTTAAATATGCCTTTATAATTTTTTGTTCTGCAGTCGGCTTATTGGATAAATCCGTAGCTGTGTTTTCTATTTTTTGCACCATTTCGTATCCTGAAATGACCTCACCAAAAATCGTATGCCGCATATTTAACCAGGGTGTAACAACAGTAGTAATGAAAAACTGACTGCCGTTTGTGTTAGGTCCTGCGTTTGCCATAGCTACAATCCCTGGCTTGTTAAATTGCACATCGGCTGTTACTTCATCTTGGAATGGCGCACCCCAAATTGACTCACCACCCCTACCTGTTCCCGTAGGGTCTCCGCTTTGAATCATAAAATTTTTTATTACTCGGTGAAAGATAATACCGTTATAATAACCCTTTTCTATAAGCTTCGAGAAATTCTCGCAGGCACGAGGTGCCATCTCCGGCATAAGCCGTATTTCTATTGTACCTTGGCTTGTCTCTAAAACTGCTATTGTCTTATCCATATTAGGAGCTCCTTGTATAGTGCTGCCGAGAAAAAATAAAAACAACAATGCTATTAAAATATTTCTCATTACTTCCTCCTTTACTTCAAGCTACGGACTACAGGCCTGTTGGTTTTGCTTATTGCATTTACAAAGATTATAGCGCTAAAAAATGAATTAGCAATATTTTTTGCCGGCTTGAGCATTAGCGTAGAGCTTAAAGCGCCTGCCTGCCGGTGAGGCAGGTAAGGCGTAAAGCTAAAAGCGCTAGACGCTTAGATTATCTTTTTTATTATTTTAACGGTGGTATGCTCTTCGTCCTTCCAGGGCCAAAGCATGGCAAAAATAACATCATTGCCTTGGGATGAATAATACAGTGTCTGCCCGGCCATAAGCCCGCCGAAAGCATCAACGGTCTGGCGCATCTGTAAGGATAATCTATTTTTTGAAGGGAATGCGGGTGGCCCGAACAAACTATCAAGCCTGCTAACTAGTTTATCGATCTCCTCCTTGATAACTACTGCTTCAAACTGATTAGCGCAATCAAGTCGCGTACTGTCCAGGTTAATATATTTTACTGAATTCTTTATTGTCTCGAAATCCATCATATCTCCTTATTTAAATAGTATACCTTAATATAACAAAAGATGCCAACTATTTTAAAGTATTGAGTATTGTGTATTAAGTATTGTGTATTGAGCAAAACGGTGCTTAAGGACTATTAAGAATTACCATCCGCCGCCACCGCCACCGCCACCGCCGCCACCCGAAGAACCTCCGCCACCGCCTCCACCAAAACCACCGCCAGAACTTGAACCCGGCGCCACAGAAGCAGAAGAAATTGAATTGGAAAATGAACTCCCAAAGCCAGAGACAAAACCAACAGCTCCTAAGGTATTCCAGCCTCTGCCAGAATACCAACCAGGAGAATAGTGTTCACCTGATGCACTTACCCTACTTAAACAATCGGAAAATTGTTCAGACCAGGCCTGTTCTACGTCAAGCGCTAAGGCATAAGGTAAATATTTCTCAAAAAGTTCAGGAGTTTTTTCGGGTGGATTCAAAATATTAAGCCGTTCTTTCTCTGCCGTAGCAAGATACATCTTAAACCCTTCGATTTTATCCATGATTTTCCTGCCGGAAAACGTGGGCGCTTTAAGCAGATTGTAAAACAGGATATTTATAAAAACAATGAGTGCGAGCACGGGGATAGTAGTTATTGAAGTAAAATAAGTAAAAACACCCAGGCCTAATATTTCCCCTAAAACAAAAGGAACGGAGAATATGCTCAACATCATTGCCCCGCCCAGTAAAAACGGCTTATTAGCACCGGCCCTAATAAAACCCTTCCAAAGAGAAATTAAAGTATGCAGCAAAGCTGCAACACCAATAGTCCAGATAGTAAGCCAAAAACTGATGAACATCGTAATTATCATCTTTTCCGTTGGTTGTGAAGCAACGCATGCGATCATTATCAGCCCTGAAAAAAATAATCCCGGAATAAAATACTGGGTGTTGGTGAAGAAATATTCCTTTTCAAAATTTTTCTTCAGCGTATACTTCAAATTTAAAATAGCTTTACTTATTTCGGCATGGTTCTCATTTTTCAGCTCTATTTCATCATAACCAGTCAGCAATTTACGGGAAACTTCCATTTCTTCTTCGGTTAAAACCGAATTGTCTATCCCTGTTTTTTTAATAGTATAAACGCCTTTCTCTTCACTTATCGAAAGATAACCCTTCACTGCCATATTGATAATACAGGCACAAAAGGCCTTATTATCAAACCCCATCTTCATAATATACCGCACATCCTGAGGCGAAAGATTGTCAGGCGGATTATACAGCGGTATAATCGTTCCTTTGACAGGGTCTCTGCCGACACGATTCCAGATAATAAGATAGTAAGCCAAGAGAAACAATAAACCCAACAATCCAACTACTACAATCCTGTTATCTCGCATAAAGTACCACAGTCTCATCTGGATATTCGGCTCCTGCACAAAGCCTTTGGGCCAGGAAACGACAATAGTCAATCCTTCCTGTGGCTTAAGAATCCTGGTGGTAGTAAAAACCACATTGCCGTAAATATCAGTTGAGCTGCTAAAGTCTTTTCCTTTGGCTCCGAAGTAACCGGTATACCCATCGATTGCAATCACTTTTTCTCTTGCGCCCTCAGGTAATTCAACAACTGCCTCAGCTTCTTCTATGGTAAAAGACCAACCATTACCTGTGACATTCCAATAAAGCTCGTCAAAATCCTTAAAAAATCCTAGTTGGCGGTTTGTCTTATAGGTAATGGTATAGGTATACTCGCCAGCAGGTAATAGAAAATCTTCTTTACCTATATATAATCTCCTGCCGTTATTTAAGTTTTTGAAATGATGTGGTTCCCGAAGTCCACCCCTTAGAACCTCTGTCACGTCAAAATCAACCACATAATTATTACCTAGCCTATCTTTATATTTAGTGGGGAAATCGCGGTAGATCCCGCGTTTTATCTGATTACCGCTAGAATTTACCTTAATGGTTTCTGTTACTGTCATTGAGCCGTCCTGGTGAATTTCTATTTGACTGCGGAAAAGAAGTATCTTTTCGGGGATGTATCTCTGTGCATATGCCAGGGCCGAAGTCAAGATAAACAAAGACGCTAAAGGCAAGATTATTTTTCTTTTCATTATTGGTTCCATTCTTCAACTACCGAACTTAACATCAGGGACAGCGCGTTCAGTTGCATATTCTATCTCAAAGAAATCTTCTGGCCTAAAGTTAAAAATGGCTGCCAGCATATTATTGGGAAAAGATTCTACCAGGATATTGTAATTTCTGACGGTCCCGTTATAGTACCTGCGTGCCAACTGTATCTGATCTTCTGCCTCTATGAGGTTTTTCTGAAGCTCTAAGAACGTTTTGCTTGCTTTAAGATCAGGGTAATTTTCCGCCAGCGCAAAGATGCTTTTAAAAACACCAGAAAGCTTATTCTCTTTTTCGGATTTTTCTTTTACAGTTGTGGCTTTAAGAAGGCTTGCGCGGATATTAGTTATATCCTCTAATGTCTTACTCTCATACTGGGTGTAACCTTTAACCGCCTCCACTATGTTAGGAATAAGGTCGTGCCGCCTTTTAAGCTGGACATCAATGCCGCTTAAAGCCTCACGCACAAGAAATCTATACCGCACAAAGCGATTGAACAAAAGAATAATTATTGCGGACAGCGTAACAACGATAATTAAGATAAGCATCCTGCCTCCCTGCGCTTTTGGTCTTTAGAACGCTGTTTATCTTGTAATCTCTACTATCTCGTATCTTAAAATACCTGCTGGAACCTTAATTTCTACTAACTCTTTTTTCTTGTGATTCAATAAGGATGCTCCTATGGGAGAAGTAACGGAAATCTTGCCTTCTGCATAGTCTGCCTCTACCTCTGAAACCAACGTATATTCCAAAATCTCCTGTGAGTCAAGGTCCTTAAGCGTAACTTTGGCTCCTATTAAAACTTCATCCTTAGACATGCCCTC
>JAPLLU010000039.1 GCA_026387385.1 Candidatus Omnitrophota bacterium | reverse complement strand
AACCCCTTTTACGTTTTTGTATCTTAAATATATAAAGAGATTACCCCCTGCAGTTGCTTTTTGGGATTTAATGGGTTTTGCTAATTTTGTTTTTGCAAGAAAGAATTAGAATGAAAATTTTGTTATAATAACCACTTTTTGCGTATGGTGAGTGCAATTTGTGATATTTCAAGGTAGGTGCGTAGCTGCTAATATAATAAATTCAATAAAAGGGTGTAAGCTTAAGAAATATACTCCGATAGATTTTGGTTATATCATTCCCATGGCCAATAATAACTCCTGCGGTACGGTATTCGGTCTAAATTTAAAAGGATTTTTACCCACGGCCTTAAATTTTATAATGTGTATTTATCGTTCGCGAGGATTAAAGGATAAATTGGGTGTTATTTAAGAGCTGATACGATAAATAAGATTTATTACAAGTAATCAGATTGTACTCTAAGAAGCTTATGAAAAGGGCTTATAGCTACGGAATAAGTAAATATTTTAGATTTAACTCCAAACTAAGACTACGATTATGAAGAAAGCGTATCTTAAAATTTTCGGCTGGCCGATGCCTGCCTCACCGGTAGGCAGGACTGCGCTATAGAGGGACTATGACTGCCCCTCCGCATAAATTCATTAAATGAATTTGGCGGGGGAAAAGATAGCGGAGGCGTTAATCAGTCTAGAGCGATCATTGGTTGCAGGGGGAAATGTTTTGGGCTAATGAAATGATTAAGTGGCTATAAAGATATGTGCTATATTTTTTAAAATAAATAAACTAAAATTTGTAGTGATTGGAGGAATAACATGGACGCATGCGATTTAAAAAAAGAGGTAGCAAAAATTAAGTGGTGGCATACTATTGATCTGGGAAATGGTGTAATAACTCCTGGCGTTGATAATTCTCCAAAAAAATTAAAAACACTTATGATGCCTGAAAATTTAGAGGACATGACTATCCTAGATATAGGCGCCTGGGATGGTTTTTTCTCCTTTGAGGCAGAACGCCGTGGGGCAAAACGCGTGCTTGCAACTGATTGGTTTTGTTGGGGTGGGGATGGATGTGGTACGAAAGCTGGTTTTGATCTTGCTCAAAAAATTCTTAATTCCAAAGTAGAGTGTAAAGAAATTGATGTGTTAGAAATTTCTCCACAAAAAATAGGCACTTTCGATTTAGTTCTTTTCTTGGGCGTGCTTTATCATATGCGCCATCCGCTATTAGCCCTCGAAAAAGTTTCTAGTGTTACTGCAAATCAATTGATCTTAGAAACACATGTATCCATGAATTTTATTAAACAACCAGTTATGAGATTTTACCCGGGCAGTGAAAATAATAATGACCCATCGAATTGGTGGGGACCTAATGTAGCGGCCGTTCAGGCTATGCTTAGAGATGTAGGATTTAAAAGAGTTGAAATAGTTTCACGTTGGAGATTTATTTATAGGTTAGGAAGAGCTGTTTATTGTAAAACATATAGAAGGAAAAGCGAGAGAAGGCCATTTTCTGAAATAATTCACGAAGATAGAGTAGTTTTTCACGCATTTAAATAAAACTCTTTAGAAAACACAATTATAACAATATCAAAAAGTTGTCAAAGCTTATTAATGAAAGTTTTTATTAAAAATTTTGGCTGACCGATGGTTGCGCTATAGGGGGACTATGGAAAAGATAGCCGAAGCTATCTTACAGCTTGAATAATAATGAGTTATGCAAAAATTGTATATCTATAACTGAAAGATTATAATGCGAATATTATTAGTAGAAGACGTAAAAAGGAGAAATTATGAAACAGTGGTATGAATTATTATATGAAAATTACGCCTACAAATACGACAAAGAATGTTTTGTCCAGGGAACCGTGGGCGAATGCGATTTTATCGTACAAGAAATAAAACAGGATAAATCCCTAAAGATACTAGATATCGGTTGCGGTACCGGACGTCACGCGATAGAGCTAACGAAAAGGGGATATAACGTGACCGGTGTTGACCTTTCCGAGGATCAGATCAAAAGGGCAAGTGAAAAGGCCAAAGAGGCCGGGGTGACGATCGACTTCCAAATACAAGACGCGCGCAATCTTCCTTTTGACAGCGAATTTGATCTGGCGATCATGCTCTGCGAGGGCGGGTTTTCTCTCATGGAAACAGATGAGATGAATTTCGAGATTCTCAAGAACGCAACAAAAGCGCTTAAAAGTAAAGGCAAGCTCATTTTCACCGCATTAAACGGATTGTTCCCGCTGTTTCATTCTGTCAATGACTTCTATGAGTCGGCGCAGAAAGAAGGCCAGTCCCAGTGTAAGGAGTGCTCCTTTGATCTGATGACTTTTCGTGATCAAAACACCGTTGTTTTTGAGGACGATTCCGGCAATAAAAGGGATCTTAAGTGTAACGAGCGTTATTACGTGCCCAGCGAGATCACTTGGCTTTTAAAGACGCTCGGGTTCAAAAAGATCGACATCTTCGGAGCGAAGCTTGGCGCCTTTTCCAGGCAAGACAAGCTTACGACCGATGATTTTGAAATGCTCGTTGTCGCGGAAAAATGAAAGAAGATAA
Source organism: Candidatus Omnitrophota bacterium (assembly GCA_026387385.1). GTDB lineage: Bacteria > Omnitrophota > Gorgyraeia > Gygaellales > Profunditerraquicolaceae > JAPLLU01. The sequence goes on along the minus strand of JAPLLU010000039.1, from coordinate 3,406 downwards.
GAAAAAAGTTTTCATTAAAAATTTTGGCTGTCAGATGAACGTGCGCGATTCAGAAGTTATCAGCGGCTTGCTGAGAGCTATGAACTATGAGCTGATAACTAATCCTGATGAGGCTGACGTGGTTATTTTTAATACCTGTTCTGTCCGTCAGCATGCTGAGGATAAGGTTTGGAGTGAGGTGGGAAGAATAAATAAGTCCACGGTCCACGGTCCACGGTCCACGGACTGTGGACGGTCGACTGTCGACCGAAAGCCGATTGTGGGCATCGTCGGCTGTATGGCTCAGAATTACAAAGATGCGATCTTCCAGCGTGCGCCTCAGGTTGATTTTGTGGTGGGACCTTCAGATATTCATAAAATACCGGAAATCATAAAAAGGTTGACTTCAAGCTACCTGCCTGTCCGGCAGGCAGGCAAGCTTCAGGCCTCAGTCGCCATGGAGCATGAATCCTGTAGCCTGCAGCCTGCAGCTCCAAATTTATTTGAACATAAAATCTGGGAGACGGATGGCGAGGTCCGGCCCGAAGAAATTTATCATACAGGTTATTATGAAGATAAAGAGCATGCGTATGTGGTAATATCAGAGGGATGCTCGAATTATTGTTCTTATTGCGTAGTGCCTTATGTGCGTGGATCATTGCATAATCGTAGCCACCAAGATATATTAAAAGAAATTGAAGAAGCTGTTGATAAGGGTTTAAGTAAAATTACGCTTTTAGGGCAGAATGTGAATGCGTATCAAGCCACAAGCCACAGGACACAGGATGTAAGTTGCAATTCGCATGCAGCCTGCCTGCCTGCCGGACAGGCAGGCAGCCTGCAGCCTGAGACAGTCAACTTTATAAAGTTATTGGAGATGGTAAACAACATCAAAGGACTAAAAGAATTCATTTTTATTACTTCGCATCCCAAAGATACATCAATAGAATTATTTCAGGCTATGAGGGATTTGGATAAGTTAAAGAAATATCTCCATCTTCCAATACAATCAGGTTCGGATAGGATACTTAAAGCTATGAACCGCAGCTATACGAGAAAATTCTATTTGGATTTGGTAGATAAGTATCGTAAAATTGTAAAAGGCGCAGTATTGACAACCGATATAATTGTAGGTTTCCCCACAGAAAGCGAAGAAGACTTTCAGGATACGTATAATTTAGTAAAGGATATCCAGTTTAACGCAGCTTATATATTCAAATATTCTCCCAGGCCAAATACAGAAGCAGCCAGAATGCAAGATGACGTGCCTCTTAAAGAGAAAGAGAAGAGGCACAAGATTATATTAGAGTTACAGAAAGAAATCTCGAAGAAGCGTAAAGTTTAAAGCTAAGACCGTAAAGCTAAGGTATAAATTTTAATATGAATGTAAAAATAATAGACTTGAAAAAGTTTTTAGTTTTAAGTTTCAGTTTTTCGCTTTACGCTTTAAGTTTTGCGCTTCTAACTTATGCCTATGCTCTCAATATAGACAAAGTCAAAATTAATTTCTTAGAAGGAGACTACCAGTCTGCCATATTGGAAGGCGAAAAGATCTTAGCTAATAACGATAGCTTGCCTGAATCAGATGAATTATATTATGTTTTAGGCCTGTGTTACTTAAAAGATGGCAATTACCTGCGCGCCTCAGATATTTTTGAAATAATAATAAAAGAGTTTGATGACAGCGCATTTAAAGAGGAAGCCAAATTAGGTTTAGGGGATACCTATTTTCTAAGGGGCTATTATGATGAGGCGCAAATTTACTATAAAGAGTTATTAGATTCAAACCCTAAAACCAAATTAAAGCCAGCGATTTATTACCGGATTAGCCAAGCCTTACTTAAGGAGGGCGATACCGAGAGAGCAAAAAAGTATCTGGATGGACTTAAAAAAGATTTCCCCGCTAACCTTGAGGCAAGAATAAATAACGATTTGTATTCGCTTACAGATATCTTTTATACGGTGCAAGTAGGCTCTTTTACTAAGCCGATTAATGCCAAAAACTTCTGCAATAAATTAATTAATGAAGGCTATGATGCGTACATCGAGGAATCAGGAATGAACGAAAAAAAGATTTATCGTGTAAGAGTCGGTAAATTAAAATTGCGTAAAGAGGCAGAGCAGTTAAAAAATAAGCTGTCTTCCAAAGGCTACCCTACAAAGATATTCCCCTAAAACATAATGATTAATTCCAATCACCGTTTTTCGGAGAAAATCGAGACTTATAATCGCCATACAAAGGCAAATGTTCCAGATTAATAAAAAAGATTTATCTTTAATATTTATCATTTTGTTTATTGCGTTTTCATTCCGGGTGATGTATTTAAAGGATTATAAAAATACAAAAGCCTATCCTGTGTTGGCGCATTCTGATAGCTATTCTTATCTTGTCTGGGCTAAGGATATCGTAAGCGGGGATTTTGGCAGCAAGGCATTTATGAAATGGCCGCTCTATGCATATTTCCTGGCTTTCTTATTCCAACTTTTTGGTGAAAATATATTGCTTATCTATAGCTTGCAATTCATTCTTGGGGCGCTTAATTGTATCTTTATATATATTATCGCAAGAGAAATATTTGATAGAAGGATTGGTTTTGTTGCCGGATTGCTTTGTGCCTGGTATGGTCTATTTGTATTCTACGAAGGCCTTTTGATTTATACAGGTTTATCTTTATTTCTCAATTCACTTTTATTTTTATTTATTTTAAATATAAAGGATAATCCTGGCAGAAAAAATTTATTTTGGATTGGAATTTTCTTAGGTATTTGTACTATTGCCCAGGCGAGTATAGCTATATTTGGTATTCTGGCTATTGGCTGGATTATTCAGTTAAAGAAGTTAACTCCCATTAAAACGTTAATTAATTTCTCCTTTTTTATATTGGGCTTGTTTATGGTAATAGGCGGCGTAACATTAAGGAATTATTTAGCGGAAAAAGATTTTGTATTAATCGCTGGTAACATAGGAATAAACTTCTATTCAGGGAACAACCCACGGGCAACCGGCACTTTTTTTTGCCCCGCAGATATTACATTAAATCAGGAAGACATGTTCCGTGATTCAGGCATTATTGCAAGGTACGAGACAGGAAAAGATCTAAAGACTTCCGGCGTTTCCAATTTCTGGTTTAACAAAGCTATCGAGTTTATCCGGGAAGACCGGGTAGGATATCTAAAATTACTATTTAAAAAAATAACCTATTGTTTAAGCCAGTACGAGTTTATTCATGATATCGAATATCAGCTTATTGCAGGTAAAATCGGGATTCCTAAGATAATGTTTAAGGATTTAAGTTTCCTGCTTCCCTTTGGTTTATTAGGAATGCTGATAGGTGTAAGAAGATTTAAAGACAGTGCGTTGCTTTATATTTTTCTCATTGCAGTTTCATCCAGCATAGTTATGTTTTTTATTGCCGCAAGATATCGT
>JAPLLU010000148.1 GCA_026387385.1 Candidatus Omnitrophota bacterium | reverse complement strand
TTATTTCTACTTCTAAGGGGATTGTGACGGATGCACAGGCAAGAGAACAGGGCTTGGGCGGTGAAGTTATCGGCTATGTTTGGTAAGTAAGGACATAAGTTATGGAGAAAGCTATTCATCAGCTACTCGACATAACTTATATGTCCGAACTTACCCCACACCCAGCAGTAATAATCAAATCTATTGCTTTCTGAGTGTGGGGTTAATTCGCGCAATAACTTACGTTACACTTGTAGTGTTTCCGTAAGTTATGCGCTCATTAATTATGTCTAGAATAGGGAAGAAATCTATAGCTATACCCAAAGACGTAAATATCGATATCAAAGATAGCTGCGTTTTTGTAGAGGGTTCTAAAGGAAAGCTGGAATTTCGCCTGCCTTACGGTGTCAGCGTAGAAGTAAAAGACGGGCAAATCTTTGTAAAACGGTTATCGGATACAAAGTTGAATAAATCTACTCATGGCCTTACCCGCGCCTTAATTTTTAATATGATTAAAGGAACTACCGAAGGTTATACTAAAAAACTGGAAATAATAGGGGTAGGATTCAAAGCGCAGGTACAGGGTAATAAACTTAATATGCAGTTAGGATTTTCTCATCCTGTAAATTTTTCCATTCCCGAAGGCATAAATATAGAGACGCCGAAGAATACGCAGATTATCGTAAAAGGCATAGATAAACAGAAGGTCGGGGAGATAGCTTCAGAGATACGCGCGGTATGCCCGCCTGAACCGTATAAGGGTAAGGGTATCCGTTATGCGGGAGAATATGTAAAAAAGAAAATAGGAAAATCGCAAGCCGCAACCAAATAACATGAAAGACAAAAGAGAATTACTGCGTTTAAAAAGACACAAGACTCTACGTTTAAGGATATTCGGCACACAGGAAAGGCCGCGGCTTGTAGTACACCGCAGCCTAAAAAATCTCCATGCCCAAATCATAGATGATACAAAAAGGCAAACATTAATTTCTCTGTCTACGGTGAATAAAGAAATAAAACAAAAATGTGCTTATGCAGGAAATATAAAAGCAGCAGCATATTTTGGCGAGGTTTTTTCCAGTAAAGCCAAAGAAAAAGGGATTACAAGGATTGTATTCGACCGCGCGGGATATATGTATCATGGCAGGATAAAGGCCTTTGCCGAAGCCTTAAGAAAAGGCGGATTGGAGTTTTAAGAGGATGCGTGAATCAAATATTAATCAGCAGCAGGAATTCATAGAAAAGATTATTGCCATTAACCGTGTATCAAAAGTAACCAAAGGCGGCAGGAAGATGTCTTTTAGCGCTTTGGTAGTGGTAGGAGACACAAAGGGCCGCGTGGGTTTTGCCTTAGGCAAAGCCAATGAAGTAGCAGATGCGATTCGTAAAGGACTGTCTAAGGCTAAGAAAGAACTCTTTACGGTGCCATTAGAAGGTTCGACTATTCCACATGAGATTATCGGCAGATTCGGAGCAGGCAGGGTACTTCTTAAGCCGGCCTCAGAAGGTACGGGTATTATCGCTGCCGGACCAGTAAGAGCGATATGCGAAGCAGCAGGGATCAAGGACATTTTAACCAAATGCCTTAACTCTAATAACCCCATAAACGTTATCAAGGCAACTGTTGCGGGCCTTAAGAATTTAAAAGCAGGTCCAACCGGCCTAGCCAAATAAACATATAAAATGGAAAAAAAAGCATTAAAACAAAAAAGAGTATCGCAGGCTAATTTTAAGACAAAAAAAGCCCCTAAAACTGCTCGGGCGTCAAAGACAAAAAAACAAACTTCGGCTGTTTTAGAGAGGGTGGGGTTGCATAACTTAAAAACTCCCAAGGGAGCCCATAAAAGAAGGAAGATTTTAGGACGGGGGTCAAGCTCAGGACACGGTAAGACCTCTACAAGGGGTAGTAAAGGCCAGACCTCGCGCTCTGGACGAGATTTTTATCTAGGATTTGAAGGCGGTCAGACGCCTTTAATCCGCAGGATTCCTAAACGCGGCTTTGTCAGTAAATTTAAGAAAGAGTATCAGATTGTCAATTTAGAGGGTTTAAATAGAATCAACGAATCAACGATAAACCTTAGCTTATTGGAGGAAAGAGGTTTAATTAAAGATAAAGAGAGGTTAGTTAAAATACTCGGAGACGGGGAAATTAAGAATCCCATTACCGTTAGTGCCCACGCTTTTTCAAAGAAGGCAGAAGAGAAAATTAAAAATGCCGGGGGAAAGATAGAAATAGTAAATGTTTAGTGCATTAGTTAATTCATTTAAGATCCCTGACTTAAAAAAACGCCTTATTGTAACTCTTTCGCTTATTGCGGTATACCGAATAGGCTGCTATCTGCCTACGCCTGGCATTGACGGTAGTGCGTTAGCAGAATTCTTCAGCCGTATGGCTAAAACCCAGGGCGGAACTATATTTGGGATAATCAATATGTTCTCCGGAGGCGCAATGGAAAGACTGACTATCTTTGCGTTAGGGATAATGCCTTACATATCAAGCTCAATTATCCTGCAACTCTTGACAGCAGTGATTCCCGCCTTAGAGAAATTATCCAAGGAAGGCAAGGCAGGCTATGAAAAGATAAATCAGTATACCCGTTATGGTACAGTGGCCCTGGCTATAGTCCAATCATTTTTTATCGCCCTTTGGCTTGAGAATCCGGCACGCTTTGAAGGATTAAAGATAGTCATGTATCCGGGAGTAGGTTTTCGGATACTCACCGTACTTACTTTAACCACAGGCACCATATTTATTATGTGGCTGGGTGAACAGATTCAGGAAAGAGGTATCGGCAACGGTATTTCTTTGGTTATCACCGCCGGAATCATTTCCAGAATTCCTTCAGCAATAAACCAGCTATTTGTTTTGATTTCTCCTTTTTCGCCAGCGCGCAGACAAATCCAGCCTATTACGTTATTAGTTATGGCAGCATTTTTCGTAGGGGTGGTATTCGCAGTAATCCTGGTAACTCAGGGGCAAAGGAAAATTCCTGTTCAGTATGCGCGCAGGATTGTAGGAAGGAAGATTTTTGGCGGGCAGAGTACATACATACCTTTGAAAGTCGATACTTCGGGAGTCATCGCTATTATTTTTGCCCAGTCCATAATCCTGTTTCCGGCTACCCTGGCATCATTCATTCCTAATCCCACATTCCAGAGATTTGCGCAAGGGTTAGTTAGGGGGCACTTACTTTATACCGTTGTATATGCGTTAATGATAATATTCTTTTGCTATTTTTATACCGCTATTGTATTTAATCCTGCTGAGCTCTCAGAGAATATGAAGAAGTACGGCGGGTTTATACCGGGTATCCGTCCGGGAACTTCTACGGCAGAATTCCTGGATTTTGTAATGACCAGAATAACTCTGGCAGGCGCTTTGTTTATTGCATTTATAGCTATATTCCCTGATTTTATTATGGCCTGGCTTAAGGTTCCGTATCTGGTAGCTTCTTTTTTTGGCGGCACAGGAATTTTGATCGTGGTCGGCGTAATGTTAGATACCGTAAAACAAATAGAATCGCATCTTCTGATGCATAATTATGAAGGTTTTGTTAAAGCCGGAAGAATTAAAGGAAGAAGATAATAGAAATTAAGTTTTTAGACATGAAAAATCCAAAATCCAAATACTACCAAATCCCAAATAAACCCCAAACCCCAAATCCCAAATCCAAAACTTATGTTTGGAATTTGGAAATTGGGATTTTAAATAATTAGTTATGAGAATTATACTGTTGGGTCCTCCGGGTGCAGGTAAGGGAACGCAGGCAAAGGTATTGGCAAAGAAACTCAACCTGCCCCACATATCTACAGGAGATTTGTTAAGACTTAATGTTTCACAAAATACAGAATTAGGAAAACAGGCAAAAAGTTTTATGGATCAGGGAGCGCTCGTGCCAGATGAGCTGGTTACTCAGATGTTAATTCAAAGAATCAATCAGTCTGATACGAAAAATGGTTTTATCTTAGACGGCTACCCCCGTAATATAAATCAGGCAGGAGCGTTAGATGGAGCACTTAAACAAACAAAGAAGGAGATAGACTTGGTAGTTTATCTTGAGACAAGCGAGCCGGTGATTATACAGCGGCTGTCAGGACGCCTGGTGTGCAGCCGTTGCAGCGCAAATTTTCATGTCAAAAATATGCCACCAAAGCAAGATATGATTTGTGATAATTGCCAAGGTAAGCTCTATCAAAGGACAGATGATAAAGAGGAAACAATAAAAGAGCGCCTTAAGGTTTATCTTAAAGAATCTTTTCCGCTGATTAAATATTACGAAGAGGAACATAAGTTGCATCGTCTCTCAGCGGATGTGGATGCAGAAGTAGTC
>JAPLLU010000146.1 GCA_026387385.1 Candidatus Omnitrophota bacterium | reverse complement strand
ATTTATGTTGGTAGCTAAAGAGGTGGGAATTTCTTACGAAGAGATAATCGGTAAGATATTATATTGTGCAATTAAAAGGTATAATTTAAATTAGATGAACCCCGCCCTTCCTAAAAATATGAGGAAGAGCTAGCGGGGTATAGAATAGATTAGAAAGGAAGAAGCACTTAAGAAAAATGGCCATGTTGTGAACCCAATTGATGTCGGAGACTGTGACCTGTTCTCTTATTTTAAAAACAATCAGGCAGATATGGTTTTTAATATAGCAGAAGGCAAATGTGGCAAGTTCCGTGAGGCAGAAATACCGGCTGTATTAGATTATCTAAAAATTCCTTATACCGGCTCAAATACTTTTTCTTTGGCTTTGGCTTTGAATAAAGCACTTACAAAAAAAATATTAACCGCGGAAAATATTCCCACTCCTGCTTTTCAAGTTTTTACAAAGGGAGATGAAGAATTAAATTCTGATCTGAGGTTCCCGCTTATAGTAAAACCCAATTGCGAGGGTTCGGCTAAGGGAATAAATTTGTCCAGCGTTGTAAATAATAAAGAGTCTCTTTTTAGTAAAGTAAAAGAAACGCTGGTAAGATATAGGCAGGAAGTAATAGTAGAGGAGTTTATCGAGGGAAAAGAGCTGACAGTGGGGATATTAGAGAACGGCAGGGTTAACATACTTCCTATTTTAGAGATAGATTTCTCTAACTGCGCCAAGAGCGGTGAATATTTTTATTCCTGGAGGATGAAAGAGTATCAAGGCGACGCTGAGTTGGGCTTAGTGCCTACTTTTCATTGTCCGGCGCGCCTCGATAAAGAAGAAGAAGTGCGCATAAAGGAAGTGGCCTTAAAGACGCATCAGGCCTTAGGCTGTTTTGATATCTCACGCACAGATATACGCCTAAGTAAAGATAATATCCCTTACGTCTTGGAGATAAATCCTTTACCTGGCCTTAACCCCCGTGAATCAAACTTTCCCCGTATGGCTTATGCTGCGGGGATGAAGTATGAGGACATCATCGATGAAATATTAATGAGTGCATATAGGAGGAATAGGGAGCAAAGTTAGAATGGAAGGAGCAAATTGAATAATAATTTAGTAGTAATAGAAAATCAAAAATTACAACAAGAGATAACAACGCAGCCCCGTTCTACAAAGAGGCCTCGCGATTATCAACAGATAAGTCTATACAAAGACGTGAATCCCTTGGATTGGGAAGATTGGCGTTGGCAGATAAAACATAGAATCCGCACGAAGGAAGAGCTGGAGCAGGTCATAAAATTAACACCCGAAGAAGAGCAAGGTATAAAGAAGGCAAGCGGGCGATTGTCTATGGCAATAACACCTTACTGGGCAACATTAATCGATCCTGAGGATCCCAATTGTCCTTTAAGGCGTCAGGCTGTGCCAGTTGCTTTTGAGTTCGCAGTCGGACCGCATGAAATGATTGACCCTTGCGCTGAAGATAGAGACTCCCCCGTCCCCCACCTGGTGCATAGGTATCCCGACAGAGTTTTATTGTTAGCTACAGAGCATTGCGCCATGTATTGCCGGCATTGTACAAGAAGGAGATTAGTAGGTGAGCATGAGGAAGGCAGTTCTTCCTCTAGATTTGATGCAGCTATAGAATATCTAAAAGCAAATAGAAAAATAAGAGATGTGCTTATTTCGGGAGGAGACCCTCTTTTATTAGAAGATGAAGAGATCGAAAGCTTAATCCAGAAGGTTCGTTCGGTCTCGCATATAGAATTCTTGAGGATTGGCACGCGGGTTCCGGTTACATTACCGCAGCGCGTTACCGAGAATTTAGTGACCATGTTAAAAAAATACTCACCTATTTGGATGAGCGTGCATTTTAATCACCCTAAAGAGATTACCAAGCGCTCTAAGAATGCTTGTGATATGTTAACGGATGCCGGAATCCCTTTAGGTAGTCAGACAGTCCTTTTAAAGGGCATCAATGACCGACCTTATATTATGAGGCGTCTTATGCAAGAACTCTTAAAAATAAGGGTGAGGCCTTATTATATATACCAGTGTGACCCGGTAAGAGGCACCCAGCATTTCAGAACACCCGTAGCCGTAGGTATAAATATTATGGAGAAACTTAGAGGACATACCTCAGGTTATGCGGTGCCTACCTATGTTATAGACGGTCCTGGCGGCGGAGGAAAAATCCCCATCGGCCCGAACTACATCCTTTCCCAGGCAAAAGGCAAATATGTCCTGCGTAACTACAAAGGGAAGATTTATACTTATCTGGAATAAAAAGTCCCATATGAAAGTCAAGTTCTTGTCTATTATCCTGATAGTTGTTCCGTCAATAGCGTATGCGCAAAGCTATCCTATTGTAAGAGCAACCATGATGGAACAGGCATTAGCAGGAATGGGAGCGCAGATGAAAAATCTCCCTATCGAAAGTCAAAAAATCCCTACGCAAGATATACAACGATATTATGTTCCAGAGCCAGTAGTGCGGCCTAAGACGTACGCCGCTGATAAAAAAATGAATGTAAAAAAGAACAAGGTCGTAGAAAAAAGCCTACGTGACATAACTATTGAATTAGCTTTAGAATATATGTTTGCTGCACAGGGCAAACAGGTTTTCGAGGTTGTTGATAGCCAAGGAGGACTAATTTCGCGCCTGACATTTCCTAATGAGGGCCAGATGTTAATTCTTAAGGCAGAGGCGGGTTTCCGAAATAAGTTTTTTCTAAGCGGAAGGTATGGGAATAGTCAATTTAGCAAAAAGATTTGTTCGGATGAAGATTGGAATCTTCCCATTGACCCTCCCGATCCACTCTTTGGAGATAATCTTGACTATCAGATAACCAGGCAAGATTCTAAACCTAAAGTAGAAATCTTTGATGTTAACCTTTACTACCGCCTTCTGGATTTAGATAAGGACAAAGCGAAACAAGAAGGCCTCTCTTCTGGAAAAATGAAAATATTTGAGAATTTGATGGTAGATAAATTGTCCTTCGACATCTTTGTTGGATATCAACAACAAAAGGGTCGTTATAGTATGATAGACCCATGGAGAGAGTATTTAATATTTGATGGGGGTATATGGTATTCTTATGAAGACTTACTACCTGCTGACATTGGCTTAGATTCATTCTATAAAATCGAATATAAAGGGCCAAGGCTGGGGATAAGGACTCAGGGTTCCAGGGGTAAGTTTACTACAAAGCTTAGGTTTGCTTATGCCTGGTTAGAGACAAAGGCGTATGGCTGGTGGAATATGCGAGAGTATTCTTTCTGGCAGTCAGGGACAAGAGGCTATGGTATAGATACTGGTCTTGAGGTGGATTATTCATTTTTCCGCTCCTTCTCTATAGGTGTGGGCTTTAATTATCTTTATTGCCGACAGAAGAAACTTAAAGAATCCGGAGTTATGGAGGTTCCCTCCCATTATGAATATTACGATGAAGATATCATCAGAAACGCTAATAGCGAGATTTATGGCCCTTCTTTTATACTTAAATATATTTGGTAATCCCTTCTTTTTTTAAGCAGCCTTCCTTAAGTAACATAAGCCTAACCCATTAGGTTAAAGAGATTAGAATCTCATTTTTTATTCTTGACCTCTCCTTCTTGTTATCATATAATACAGCTTCAATTTGGATTAAGTTTGAGGAGCTTAAAGAACAATATGGATGCCAAAAATAAACGAAGCCTCATTCTTTTAGGACATGCGCAGTCAGGCAAGACTACCCTTGCGGAAAGCATGCTTTATTCATGTAAAGCTACCACCCGGAAAGGCACAATTGCCGATGGCACAACCGTAAGCGACTACAGTTTTGATGAAATAGAAAGGAAGAGTTCGATTAACTTAAGCCTGCTCTATTGCGATTACAAGGGTAACCGCATGCAGATTGTCGACTCACCCGGTTATGCAGATTTCTTCGGAGAGGTTATCTGTGGCCTGCGGGCAGTAGATAGTGGTATTATTATTGTTGATACTACTAGCGGAGTAGAGGTAGGGACTGAGCGCTCCTGGCAGATGTTAGAAGAGTCTAACCTGCCCTGCCTTATATTTATAAATAAGTCCGACAAGGAAGGAGCAGATGTTAATAAGATTTTGCTGGATATACAAAACAGGCTTTCCAAGAACGCCATGATGATAACATCGCAAGATGCTCCGGATTTGATTGAAGTTGTGGCTGAGAGCGACGATAAGCTCTTAGAAAAATATCTAGAGGGGCAGAAACTCTCTCCCGAGGAATTAGCCAGTGGCCTCGCGCAAGCGGTAGCTAAACGCAAGGTATTTCCTGTTTTGGCAGGTTCTGCCTTAACCGATAAAGGGATACCCGAATTACTAGATGCGATTATTCAATATTTACCATCTCCTTTGCAGCGGACGCCCATAAAGGCCAGTAATCCTTTGAATCCGGAGGAGAAAAAAGAGGTTGTTCCTATAGAGGAAGGCGCTTTTAGTGCCTTTGTTTTTAAGAGCATAGTCGACCCTTATGTCGGACAGCTTAGTTTGCTGCGTGTTTGCTCCGGGTCTTTATTAGCCAATACAGGTTTTTATAATGTAAACAAAAAGGCAAAAGAAAGAATCGGGCCTATTTATATCTTACAGGGCAAAGAGCAGAGGACAGTTGACTCTGCTTCCTGCGGCGATATCGTGGCCATTGCTAAATTAAAAGAGACAACGAGTTCTGATTCGCTATCCGAAGGTAAAGAGCAATTTTTATTTGACCAGATTGTATTTCCGGAACCGGCTATTTCCGCATCCGTAAAACCAAAATCCCGCCAGGATGAAGATAAGATTTCCGGTGCTTTAGCTAAACTTGCAGCAGAAGACTCCACCTTTAAAGCAACGCATGACCCGCAGACCAAAGAGCTGATAATTTCAGGTTTGGGCGATTTGCATCTATCTATAATGGTGGAGCGCATGAAGAAAAGATTTAATGTAGAGGTAGAATTAGGCACCCCCAAAGTCTCTTATAAAGAGACAATTACCAAATCTGCCAAGGTTCAAGGTAAATTTAAGCGTCAGTCAGGCGGTAGGGGTCAATACGGTGATGTATGGATTGAGGTTCAGCCCCAAGAAAGAGGCAAGGGGGTTGAATTTGTGGACAAAATTTTTGGTGGCGCCATCCCCAGGAATTTCATTCCATCGGCAGAAAAAGGCATAGTGCAGGCTTGTTCAGAAGGCGCAGTCGCTGGCTACCCGATAGTAGATATCCGTGTTATTCTATATGACGGCTCTTATCATGAGGTTGACTCCTCCGATATGGCCTTTCAGATTGCCGGATCCATGGCTTTAAGAAAGGCAGTAATGGTAGCAGGGGCAGTTTTGCTTGAGCCTATAATGAATGTCGAGGTAGTTATACCCGAGGAATATCTAGGGGCTATCTCCGGAGATATAAATTCCCGTCGCGGCCGGATTATAGGTATGGATATCAGAGGTAAATCCCAGATTGTAAAAGCGACAGCCCCTTTAGCGGATATGTTTACCTATGCCAATGACCTGCGTTCTCTTACCGGCGGCAGGGGTTCTTACACAATGCGTTTTTCTCATTACGAAGAGGTTCCCCATAAAATTGCATCTGGTATTATAAGCCAGTATCAGGCCTTAAAAAAACAAGAAGAAGAACAGTAATAATTATAACCTTTTCCATAATCAAACAATGAACCCCGCCCTCCATAGAAATATTAGAACAAATAATACAGGGAAGAGTTGGGATGTAAATTGGAAAGGAAGGTCGGGGTGAAGATAAGTGTTTTTTTTATCCCGGAAATAAATTCGGGTAAATACAGCATTAAAGATGCACGCCTTGACCAAGTGGATAAGATTTCAAAAGCAAAGAAAAAGACATATGCCCAGGTTGAATTAGTGAATGAGGATGCTGTTTTGGAAGCAGATTTGATCTTAACCCTGAAAGATTCGCGCGCTGATATGGTTTTGAAAGATTTAGAATTTGTGGAAACGCGCCTTGGCCGCTGTGAAGAGGAACCGGAAAAAATGCTATTGAATAAATTAAAAGGCATTTTAGAGAAGGAACAATTTATTTCTGATGCCGGAATAAACGATGAAGAAAAAAAAGCCATTTCTCGTTACGGATTATTAACGGCTAAAAGTATTGTTTTAGCTGAAAAAAAAGACCTGGATGATATAGATGGTTTATTATTTAGAGTGCTTAAAGAAAGCGGCTTCATCAGTTTTTTTACTACGGGAGAAAAAGAGACGCGCGCCTGGCTTATAAAAAAAGGTACCACTGCCTGGGAAGCAGCAGGTTCGGTTCATTCCGATATACAGAAGGGCTTTATCCGCGCAGAGATTATTAGCTTTGACGATTTTATTCAGTCGGGGGGAGAAACGCAGGCCAAACAGGCAGGGAAGCTACGCCTTGAGCAAAAAGATTATATCATGCAGGATGGGGATTTGACAAACTTTCGGTTTAATAAGTAACTTTCTTCTTGAGGAGGATTTAATTCATGGTTAAGATTAAGCGAGCCTTAATAAGTGTTTCAGACAAAACTGGAATTTTGGATTTTGCCAAGGAGCTAAATAAGTTAGGAGTTGAGATTATTTCTACCGGAGGCACGGCAAAATTATTCAGAGAGAATAACGTCCCGGTAAAAGAAGTGTCAGAATATACCGGTTTTCCTGAGATGCTTGACGGAAGGGTAAAGACCTTGCATCCTAAGATACACGCTGGGCTCCTTGCCTTAAGGGACAATCCTAAGCATATGCAAAGCCTAAATGAGCACAATATCGGGCTTATAGACATGGTAGTGGTAAATCTTTATCCTTTTGAAAAAACCACACAGAAGCCGGGGGTAGAGATAGAGGAGGTTATTGAAAATATTGATATCGGAGGTCCTTCGATGCTGCGTTCTGCAGCAAAGAACCATCGCTTTGTAGCCGTAGTCTCTAATCCGAAACGCTACGGCCAGATCATCGAAGAACTTAAGAAAAATAACAATGCCTTATCCGAAGATTTAATGCACGATTTAGCTATAGAGGTATTCGGCCTTACCTCACATTATGATGGCGTTATACACAAATATTTAGAAAGTTACTTTAAAGCCCATCCGGGTAGAGCGGGTTTTTCTGAGGAACTGAGTCTAAATTTTGAAAAGATCCAGGATTTACGTTACGGAGAAAACCCGCATCAGAAGGCGGCATTTTATAAGGAGAAAGGAAAAACACAGGGCCTGATTAATTTAAAACAATTACAGGGCAAGGAATTATCTTTTAATAACATCTTGGATTTGAATTCAGCCTTTGAGTTAGTAAAGGAATTTAAGAATCCGGCAGCGGTCATTGTTAAACATAATAATCCTTGCGGAGTTGCAGAGGATAAAGCATTGGACAAGGCCTATATAAATGCCTGGAAGTGCGATCCGCTTTCTGCATTTGGTGGTATTGTGGCTTTAAACCGAAAGGTCGACACAAAGGCCGCAAAGCTAATTGTAAAAAGCGGATTCTTAGAGTGTGTCATTGCGCCTGATTTTGATAAAGAGGCAATGGATTTATTTAAGAATAAAAAGAACCTGCGTTTATTAATGCTTGAAGATTTAGAGCCTATAAATGAGCTTGATCTAAAACGTGTTAGCGGTGGGTTATTGATTCAGGATAAGGACGCCTTGACCATGGACGCAAAGAACCTAAAAATGGTGACTAAGAAGAAACCTACTAAGAAGGAAATGGAGAGTCTTATTTTCGGCTGGATAGTAGCAAAACACGTCAAATCTAATGCCATTATCTTGACCAAAGGGACAAGGACCGTAGGCATTGGGGCAGGCCAGATGTCCAGGGTTGATTCAGTAATGATTGCCAAGAAAAAAGCAGGAAAATTAAGCAAAAATTCCTATTTGTCTTCAGATGCCTTCTTTCCTAAAGCAGATGCGGTTATAGAAGCCGCTAAAGCAGGCGTAAAAGCCATA
>JAPLLU010000070.1 GCA_026387385.1 Candidatus Omnitrophota bacterium | reverse complement strand
ATGATTTTTTGCAGGTAGGTATAGGCAGAGGAAAAAATAAGCCTTAACTCCGTTAACTTTTTTAAGGCCGCCCCGACCTTCATATTGCACAAGAATCACTATTTTATACGCTCAATATTCTCTTCGGGTAATTTGACTTCTGTTTTCTCTTTTGCCTCTTCTGTTTTTATGCCGTACAATTTGTTAAGAGTATCCATTGCTATCTCTTTTGAACTACCGTAAATCTTCACCTTTTCGTCCTCTTTAACAATAAAGAAACAACCGGCGAGTAAAAAAGAAATCATAAAGACTAAAGCGAGCTTTATATTTCCCTCCTATCTTATAAATCCTCGACTGCTTCTAGAAGAGATACATTCCTGGCGGAGAGTGTCCCCTACTACGCCCTTTAATAGACTTCGTAAATAGCTTTGGCTGGCTTCGCAGGACTGCCTCTTTAGCATCGCCACTGACTTTGTTATAGCTGGTGGCGGAGAGTGGATTCAAACCACCGACCAAGCGGGTATGAGCCGACGGAAATGGCTCAAAACTCCATCAACTTTTAGTGATTACCGCTAGCCTTCCTCCTTTCTATCTTTCATCTTTAAAAATATGAGGAAAGTGCAATCTAAAAAAATCTATGACATGTTCTAATTTTAACTCAATATTAGAGCGTATCTTCAATTTATCGTATTCGCCAGCATCTAACCAAATACCTTCGCACTTCTTACAATAGTCTGTGGTAACATTTTTATTCCTAGGGCTTGCCATCTTAACCATCTTTTCCGTTCCTTGACAACGAGGACAAACGATTTCCATCTTGTCAAAATCAACTTCCTTTTTTAACTCATCGTCTTGTAAAGACTCTTCCTCTAATTCAAATTCAACTGTATCCCAAATTTCTTTATTTATAGCCTCAGACAATTCATCTTTATCAAACCATATACCACCGCAAGCAAAACATCTATCAATAACTAGCGGTTCTTTCTTACCTATTTTTAACTGTTCTAACTTACCAGGACATTTAGGACAATCCATATTTTCTCATTCCTTATAGCTAGTGGCGGAGAGTGTCCCCTACTACGCCCTTTAATAGACTTCGTAAATAGCTTTGGCGGGCTTCGCAGGACTGCCCTATTAGCTTACGCCACTCACTTCGTAAATAGCTGGTGGCGGCGGCTGGTCCTGCTACGCAGGACTGCCTCTTTAGCATTCGCCACTTACTTTGTAAATAGCTAGTGGCGGCGGCTGGTCCTGCTTGCGCAGGACTGCGTTTATAGCAACGCCACTGACTTTGTTATAGCTGGTGGCGGCGGCTGGATTTAAACCAGCGACATATCGGGTATGAGCCGACTACTCTATCGGGCTGAGTTACGCCGCCAATAATCAAATAATATGATACTATTTTAAATGTTTTTGGCAAGATAAAAATTAAGAAATCGAAATGAAGTCAACAACCAGGCAGGTATTAATTGAGCTTTCTTCATAGATGCCTTTTTTAAAAACAGGACGTTAATGAGCAGAATTACCTTATTCTTCTTCTTTTATATTTATAATGAGCTTAAAAGGAGACCCCACTTTATAATTACCGAAAGGCAACAAATCAATAAAATCAACGCGCCCGCGAACCTCTATTAATTCTGCGCCATCATTATAGCTATTTAGAGAAGAATTTGATTTTTGAATTATCCAACTTATAAAATATTTTTTCCCCTCTATTTCAACTTCTTTGCTTTCAAACTCTTTTCCTGCTTTTTGCAATAATAAATTAGTATCGATAGAATTTAGCTCGTTGATTTTTTGCTGAACAAGCTTATACGCTGTTTGCGATTTGGTAAAATATTGGTAACCGACCCAAACCAACCAAGCTGATAAAATCAATATAATAAGCTTCAACATTTATAAACCTCCTATTCTGATTTAATAATTGCCATTTTTCTTTAATGATAATATGCAAGATGTCTTTGGCAAGAAAAAGTTAAACGGAGGCTCAAAAGATGGGAATGACTGAATGACAGTTATTATATAACGCGGCTTTTAATACTCCCTCTGATGCGCAACGGTCATGTCGAGAAAGGTGCGTAGCCTCCTTGAGCGAGTAGGATGCCTGAGTTTCTTTAACGCCTTTGCTTCAATCTGGCGTACCCTTTCGCGTGTGACCCTAAAAATATTACCTACTTCTTCTAACGTGCGGGGAGAACCATCGCTTACACCAAAGCGTAAAACTAATATCTTCTTTTCCCTTTCGGTTAGCGTATTTAAAGCAGAGGCCATCTCTTCTTTTAGCATCTGCCGCATGGTTGCGTTAGCCGGAGAAACCGCCTTTTTGTCCTGTATGAAATCTCCGAAATGAGTATCACCTTCGTCTCCGATAGGCATCTGTAAAGATATAGGCTCCTGGGCGATTTTTAATATCGCCTTCACCTTCCCCTGAGGCAGCCTCATCTTATAGCTGATTTCTTCCGGTATCGGCTCTCTGCCGTTTTTTTGGACAAAAATGCGTGAAAACCTGATAATTTTATTTATCGTCTCTGTCATATGCACGGGGATCCTGATGGTGCGGGACTGATCTGCAATAGAGCGCGTTATCGCCTGTCTTATCCACCAGGTTGCATAGGTAGAGAATTTATAGCCTCTTTTATATTCAAATTTCTCTACGGCGCGCATAAGACCAATATTACCTTCCTGTATTAAATCCAGGAAGGATAATCCCCTGTTCGTATATTTCTTAGCAATACTCACTACCAGCCTCAAATTTGCTTCCACAAGTTCCTTCTTAGCATGGTTGAATCTTAGAAGCGTGGATTTAATTAATTTCATCTGCTCTTTTATTTTGCAGTAAGGCTCACCAATACTCCGTAATATAGCACGCGCCCTGGTGCGGTTACGCTTTTTCTGACGTTTGATATAATCTAATTCGCGAACCAGGCTATTTAATTTGCGTACGACCGCCTCGATAACGGAAGTAGTGAAATTGAAGCGCATCAATAGCTCAAGGCTCTTATTTTTGCTACGCGTAGACCTTAACCGCTGCGCAATATTTTTGATCTTTCGTAAGACAAGATTCTTCTTTGCGTTAATTTCCTCTTTTAAGACGTCTTCCAAATTTATCCTATCCTGCAAAATGTCGTCAACAAAAGACAATATCTCATTATAAGCAAATCTGGTAGCAAACGCTGCCATTTTAAACCTCTTCTCTGCCTCCTCTATCTTTTTAGCCAACTCTAATTCGTTCTCCCGCGAAAGCAAGGATATAGACCCCATCTGCTTAAGATACATCTTAACGGGATCATCCAAAGGTAAAAAACGCTCCTCTATCTTCAGGTGTTCGCTTAAAATGTCCTCTTTAGGGGACAAAGGCTGTTTCTCGGCTGCCTTTTCCTCCTCAGTTTCGATAATTTGTATATCTTCGCTTCCCAATATATCAAGAATCTTATCGATGGCCTCCGAAGAAGAAACTCCTTCAGGCAACAAATCATTTACCTCATCGTAAGTAAGAAATCCTTTTTGCCTGCCTAAAGTAATAATTTTTTCTACATCTTTTTTATTGTATTCTTTTTTCTCCATATGTCTTCCTTATCTTTTTTATTAAATATTTAACTTCTTATAAGAATCCTTACCTAATGTTAACGCTCTTTTACTAAGCGGTGAAACTCCTGCATAAGCCCCTTAAGCCTAGATTCATCTCCTAAATCCTGAACCGCTTTTATTTCTTCGTGTAAGCGCTGTTTTTTGGCTCTCATTTTCTCTTTTTTTAAACGTTGTATACAATCACAGAGTACCTCTTCTTTATTATCTAAAGCTATATCGGGCAATAATGTCGACTCACAAATAAGCTGCGTGATAGAGTCATCTTTGAAATGGCTTATCAGCTTGCTGGGTTCAACATTTTTCCCCTGCTCAACCAAATCAAATAGTATCGAGACAATCTTAGAAGTCCTTTCGTCTTGAAAATCAGCTGGCTCAAGCGTATTTCTTATCTCATCAATGAGGGCGTTTTCTTCTAACATCAACTTTATTAATAATTTTTCTGTAGGGCTTACATTTAATTTCTTTTTTTGTGTAGGGATAGCTAAATCTGAATAGGATTTAGCTTCTTTTAACTTATTGAATTCATCGCGGACATAACACTCTTCTACTTCTAACTCTTCAGAAAGTTTCTTTATATACTCTGCCCTCGAAATTTCATTCTTAACTTTTTTAATGGTCAGGAGGATTTCATCTGCAATCTTTCTTTTTCCCTCCTCTTTCTTAATATTGTGCCTTGATTTTAAAATCCTTAATTGGTAGTCAAACAGATTTTCTGCATTTTCAATCTTACTCTTTAGGCTATTAATGCCGTTCTTACGCACAAAAAGATCCGGGTCAAAACCTTCAGACAATGACACTACCCTAACAAACATATCTTCTTCAATGAAAATATCCAAAGTCCTTAAGGTAGCGAGCCTGCCGGCATCGTCCGGGTCATAAACCATAACCACATTACGGGTGTACCTTTTTAAAAGCCGTGCTTGTTCATAAGTAAGTGCGGTACCTAAAGAAGCTACGATATTATGCAGGCCTTCCTGATAAGGTACGATCAAGTCTAAATATCCCTCTACAATCACTACTTGGTCAATTTCCCTTATCGCATCCTTAGTAAAATTTAACCCGTATAAGTTCTTTCCCTTGGTATAAATGTTTGTCTCCGGTGAATTAATATATTTAGGTAGGCTATCATCCCCCTCGACCTTGCTCGGGGCAGGCAGCACCCTTGCGCCAAAACCTAAAGTCCTTGATTTTATATCAAATATAGGAAATATAACCCGATTACGAAATCTATCGTAGTAACCGCCGTTTTCCTTTGCAAGTATTAGTCCTGCCTTTTCAAGAAGCGCAAGGCTTATATTTTTAGCCCTTAAATGATTGATTAACGCATCCCATTTATCAGGGGCAAATCCTAATTTAAAGAGCTTTATCGTCTCTTCTTTTATGCCGCGTTTTAAAAGATAATTTTTTACCGACACATGAGCAGAAGAATTTATGTTACTTTCATAGAATATTGTGGCTAACTCATTTATTTTATAAAGCTGCGTAATTAGGCTTGCGGTCTTAGGATCTTGTTTTTGTTCTTGAGGCAAGACTACGCCGGCTTTTTTTGCCAGAGTCTCAACGGCTTCCGGAAATTCCAGGCGTTCATATTGTATTAAAAAATTAAAAGCGTTGCCACCGGCACCGCAACCGAAACAACGATAGATCTGTCGGTCCGGTGAAACTACAAAAGAAGGCGTCTTTTCATGATGAAAAGGACATAGGGCCTTGAAATTTCTACCCGCGCGTTTAAGAGGTATATATCCGGAGATCACCTCAACAATATCCACCCGGCTTAAAATATCCTCCAATATATTATCTGCAATACGCCCTGACATTATTATCCTCTAGACTATTTGATTACAGATAACGGAGCACAGAAAACAGATTGATCTAAAGAACTAATTAGATTATGAATCATACCTGTAATTTCTCTGCCATCTGAACGAATTTCTAAAAACCTATCACTTGTAATTAGCTTCTGCCGTTCGAAAACATTAAATACCGAAATGCATTCTCTTGTAGAATCTAAAGATGTTCCGAAATAACGTTGTTTTTCTCTTTTAGATTTCTTTCCATTGCCTTCGGCTAAGTTATTTGCTATTGATAAACTTGCTCTTAATAAATTATCTCCTAAAGAATACTTATATTCACGAGGTAAATTCTTATAAATTTCAAATATCTTATCTATAAAATCGAGTGCTTTTTGATAAACCTTCAATTTCTCAAAATCAAACCCAGAATCTTTATTTTCCATCTTGCGCTGTAATCGGCACTCTGTTCTCTGTACTCTATAGTATTTTAACTATGATGGCGAATCCTGCGGAACCCCGAACAGCTGATGGTCTCAAACTTCTCTTCCTTTTCAATCTTATCCAAAAGCAAATTAAATCCCAGGGTATCAGAAGAGATGTGTCCGGCGATAACCACATTAAGATTTGCGTCTTTAACCTTTTTAAAATGCTCTTCGCTTAAATGCATACAGACAAGCGTCCTTATGCCGTGCTTATAGATCTTATCAAACACATCGCGCGGCCCCTCTGTGCCTCCTGTCATTTCAACGGAGATTTTTCCGGCAGCACGCCTTGGATTGCCTAAGATTATTTGAGGACCAGCTAGATTTTTGTCCGCTTCTTTATATTCAGGAATGCTTTTTAAAATTTCTAGTATATCTTGCAATCTATCCGGCTTTTCTTTATCCATAAGGCACTGTATAAAATTATAGGCGTGGTTATCTGCCGGTGTGTGCACACACATAAATGGCATATTCAAAAGACGCGCTGCATCCTGGGAACGCATGTGATTATTAGGCATTACCCTCCTTGCCACTTCCTGCATACGTTCATCAATAAGCTGCTGTGCAACTTCTCTTTCTAATCCGACTTTGGTCAACATATCAACCTGCAGCTGCATTACCTCATAAAACCTGGCCCAGGCCCTACCTTCCGGATGATGAGAAATTACCAAATCTAACCCCTGACTCTTCCTTATGCTATCTGCCAACATCAGCTCGCCGACTTCGATATCTATACCCACCATAATCTTTTTTATATCGGCATTAGTGTTGCCGTATAAAATGGCAGTATCTTCATAATGGCTGACCTTGGCCTTGCCTCTTGGGTCACATGCCTTCCCTAATCTTACAACCTGGCTATAAAGACGTGAAAGTTTCATTTCTTTACCTCTGGAACATCATCTCTGGAACATCTTGGACTCTAAGGACATCCTGATTAAATTTTTCTCGGGTCATAAACTTAGAGACGATACCTTTCCAAAGACTGCTATATGTGCTGGGTGCAGCTTTCAATAGGTGCCTGCCCGAAAAAGAGTTATTAAAACTATGCCTTAGATAACCAGACGGGGATATAACAAAGAGATACATTATCAGGCTAATGCAGAGAATAAACCTGGCTATGCCGAAAAAAAGCCCTCCCCACTTATTTAAATTAGGCAGTGGCTCAAGCATAATAAACCTAGATAATATCTTACGTAAGATGACAAAAGCTAAATAACCTGAGATTGCCAAAGTAATAAAAATAAGGAGGCTTAATAATTCTTTGGGCGTACTTATTAAATTGAGGCGGTTGCCGATAAAATCAGCTAACGGCGTATAATAATGCAAAGAGAGATAAACAGCCAAAAGCGTGCCTAAGAGCTTAAATAGCTCAACGGCTAAGCCATTTATTATAGCGATGTAACTTATTCTAAAAAAGATAATTAAAACAAAAACATCTAACCAGTTGAATCGCTTTAGGATATATAATGCCATTGGCCCTTATTTTTATGAATTTTTACAAGTATAACATATAATCAGGGGATGTCAACCCCATTAGAAATTTTAGTTTTTGTGTAGATTAGACATTTCTAACGGGGCAAAGGAAAGCGCTTCCTTTTTCGGAAGGACTTAAGAGATCAATTAAGACGAAAAACTTACATATTTAAAAAATATAGCTTTATCAGAATCTAATTCGTCACATATAGTAATCTAAGATCTTAGGGGCTTAAAATTAATCAATTACACGTACAATTGCCGTCTTTTGTCGCATTCACTCCATCGCTACAATATCCTAATGTTTTACCATCGCTTTTCCAGCAGACAATATTTGTAGATGCATTTCCAGCAGCATCAATTAGTACTGTCCCGTTTATTAGTACTGTTCCGTTTACCGCAAGCTTAGCAGTACCCGGACTAGCAACGTTACCTATTGTAACAACGCCGCCCGCATTAGTAGCCAAGGTTGTGTTGTCTGTAGTAGTTAACTGATAATAGCTTCCGTAAGGTGAGGGATAATAAGTGGTAACGGTCAGGGTCTCTTCTGCAACAATTAAAGAATAAACGGCTAAGACAAAAATTACCGTAATTACAATTATACTCGGTATGTTTATCCTAAAATGCTCTTTCATTTTACCTCCCTCCATAATATATGGTTAGGTATAACAATATCAAACAAAAGACATAAGTCAACTAAAATTAGCTATTACACAATCTTCAAATATTCTGCCTAATCTTAAAGACATCATTTGATTTTTTAAATTTGTACTGGATTTTACTATAACCTCAATATAATTATCGGTATGCCCTGACCAAAAAAGACGGCTTTTCTTATTTCGCTGCTCAATAAGTACATCCATGTTTTTGTTTAAGAATTTCTTTCTATAACTAAGCGATAAAGACTCGGCTATATTGCTAAGCCTTAACATCCTTTTCTTTATTATTTCTTGGCTTATCCTATCTTTGAAACCAAAAGCTAGGGTGCCTTCTCTAGGGCTAAAAGGAAAGATGTGCACTTTAAGCGGTGAAATCTTTTTAACTAAATTTACAGAATTTTCAAAGGCCTTATCGCTTTCCCCGGGAAAACCCACCAGAACATCTGTAGTAATAGCTACCTCTGGGATGTATTTTTTTATTTTTCTAATAAGTTTCAGGTAATCTTTTCTGCAATAATTACGATTCATCTTTTCAAGGATTGCGTCATCCCCGCTTTGAATGGGAATATGCAGGTGCCGGCATAATTTCCCTTTAGGCCGACAGGTTGGATTAGAGCGGCTAATCATATTTATCAATTGATCGGATACATCGCCTGCTTCTATTGAGCTTAGCCGTACGCGTAATAGCCCGGTTAAATCCTCTAAGGCTTCTAATACATTAACGAGGTTTATCCTACTATCTAAATCTCTGCCATACTGCCCCAGACAAATCCCGCAGAGCACAATTTCTTTAAAACCCTTCCTCACGAGTTGCTCTGCCTCCTGGATAATATTCTTTAATGGTTTACTCCGCGGGCTTCCCCTTACTAAAGGCACTTTACAATAAGAACAGAAATTACTACAGCCATCCTGGATTTTTAAAAAAGCGCGGGTATGCCCTGGGAAATTGCTTATCTTACCCAGGCCGTTATGCCAGTTTATTTCTTTATAATGTTGTTCTTTACTCAATAACTCAAT
The DNA here is from genome assembly GCA_026387385.1 of Candidatus Omnitrophota bacterium. Taxonomy (GTDB): domain Bacteria; phylum Omnitrophota; class Gorgyraeia; order Gygaellales; family Profunditerraquicolaceae; genus JAPLLU01. The sequence continues at coordinate 1,505 of JAPLLU010000070.1, read as the reverse complement.
AATCCTGTTTTTCTCATCGTTTTTTACCACGTAAGTTACCCCGGGAATTTTTTTAATCTCATCGCTATCTGATTGCGCATAACAGCCGGTTACAGCAATTGCTGCCTGAGGATTATTGCGACGGACGTAACGGATGAGATAACGTGATTCTCTATCTGCGCCTTGAGTCACCGTACAGGTGTTTATAACATAGATATCTGATTTTTTGCCGTTTTTTATGTCCCTGAAGCCGGCGCGGATAAAACGTTCTCTCATAGCCTGGGTGTCATACTGATTCACCTTACAGCCAAGAGTAAAGAATTTAATAGTTCGACCTCGTGCCTCGACCTTGCTCGGCACCCTTCGAGGCATCCTGAGCTTGTCGAAAGGCTCACCGTTAACCCTGAGCAGAGTCGAAGGGTTAATGGTTTGTTTTTGCATGCCATCAGTTTTGCACGAAACCTCAAGGTTAACTGTTTTCATATAATCTGATAAAACTTGCCACGGCGATACAAGCGGTTTCTACACGTAATACTAATTTTCCTAAGGAAACCGGGATACATCCTGAGCTTATAGCTAAATCTATCTCTTCTTGAGTAAAGTCTCCTTCTGGCCCGATAAACACTAATACGTTCCTGTAATTAGAATGGCAGAAAATTTCTTTAAGAGACTTGCGCTTGGAATCCAATAATGTAGGAATTAATTTTAAGTCAAAACTGTCTTTAGCTATAAGCAACAATTCTTTCATATCTCTTACTGAATCGATAATAGGCAGCTTAGATCTATGGCTCTGTTTTGCAGAAGCCATTGCGATTTTCTGCCAGCGCACCGTCTTAAGAGACTCTTTCGCTTTATCCAGCCTTACAATCACGCGTTCAGTCAATAGGGGGATGATTCTTGCTACTCCTAATTGAGTCAATTTATCTATGATCTCATCCATCTTGAGCTTCTTAGGGATAGCACAGGCAACAGTCAGTGCCATTCTTTCTTTCCCAGAAGGTGCCTGCTTAGATTTTATTTCTAAAACAACCTTTTTTTTAAAAATGTTTTTGACCAGACAATCATATTCGTTGCCCTCATCATCAAATACTATAACTTTGTCATTGCTTTCAAGACGCAAGACATCTTTAAGATGATGGAGCTCGCTTTTATCATCAATGATTATTTGTTTAGAGGTTATATTTTGAGAGGGAGAATAGAATCTATGCATTTTGATTTAAAAAGCCCTTATTAGTAACCGGCTACCTAGAATTACGATAATCAAACCGCAGATAAAATTGAATGCATGATTATAAACTGAAGTTTTATCTTTCAGCCAGCGCGGGATCAATCCTGCCAAAATAACTAATAATATTAAAGGCGATAATAACGTACCTAAGCCAAAAGAAAGGCCGTATAATAAACTATTCACCCAGGCTTTAGAGACCAGGCCTATGTAAGAAAGTACGGCTAAAAGAGGCGCGCAGGGAATAATCCCAACTGCTAATCCAAGCGCAATAATGGTCTTTTTATCGTGTTCCAACATC
>JAPLLU010000044.1 GCA_026387385.1 Candidatus Omnitrophota bacterium | reverse complement strand
ATCTATAAAATCCAACCAGCCTTTCCGGGGTAGATTGGTAATTAACTTCCCAGGAATCTTGCCGTTTAAAAAAGGAGGAAGGATATTCTTACTACGGTACTGGTCAAAATAGTTCTTAATTACCCTGTCTAATCCCATGGCAATCGTAGCAACGGGAGGGCCGGGACGCTTGATTTTTTTATTTAAATAAAGCCAAAAACAACGCGGACATTGGAGGAACAGGTTTAGGCTTGAAGGAGAAAGGCTGATTAATTTTGGCGCATTCTCTTTTTGATAAGGATGTTGCGATTTGCCGTAAGCAGCTTCAAAAAGGTCTTCTTTGTATTGACCCATTTTCAAACAATCTCAAGCATCTTGTCTATTGCCTTCTTGGCACGCAGCCGTATCTTTTCGGAAACCCTGACTTCTTCCTTGAGTTCTTCTAACGCCCAAAGAATCTTATCCTGCGTGGTGCGTTTCATATTTGGGCATACCGCTGCCTCTGATGCCGCATAGAATTCCTTGTCAGGATTATCTTTCTTTAGCCGATAAATGAGGCCTACTTCTGTGCCCACAATAAATTCCTTTGCGTCGCTTTCTTTGGCAAACTTAGCCATCTGGCTTGTGGAGAGCGCAGCATCAGCTAAGGATACAACCGAAGGCAGACATTCCGGATGCACTATAACCTTGGCAAAAGGATGGAATCTCTTTTCTCTTATTATGTCTTCGGGCAATATCTTGACGTGTGTCGGACAAAAACCGCTCCATTTAATAAGCTTTCTTCCTGTTTTTTTTTCTACAAAATCTGCCAGGTATTTATCGGGCACAAAGATAACCTCTTCTTTATCCTGTAAGGCATTAACCACGGATACGGCGTTGGTTGAAGTGCAGCACACATCCAATTCTGCCTTAACCTCTGCCGAGGTGTTCACGTAACCTACTACCGCTGCCTTAGGATGCTTTTCTTTCAGTTTCCTTACGTCCTCAGCAGTCATCATATTCGCCATCGGACAACCCGCATGAATATCCGGCATAATTACTTTCTTTTCAGGACAAAGAATAGATGCTGTTTCAGCCATAAAATGCACTCCGCAGAAAACAATAACTTTAGCATCTGTTTTGGCTGCGGCGCGGCTTAACTCTAAAGAATCCCCTCTATAATCCGCAATATCCTGGACCTCAGGAAGCTGATAGTTATGCACCAGGATTACGGCCTTCCGTTTATTTTTGAGATCTTTAATTTTTTCTTCCAGATTCTTAAGTTCTTTTTTAATAAGCATCTTTAATTTAATACCGTTTCTATAATTCCTCCTCCTATGACAGTATCTTTATCATAGAATACGGCGGATTGACCGGGTGTGATGGCAAACTGCGATTTTCTAAAGCTAACTTTTAATTCATCTGCTGCGTACGGCATAACTTCTGCAAGCATTTCCCTGTGATTATACCTTATCTTCACATTGAGGGCAACCTTCTTTTTTATCGATTTTAGGATAAAATGCGGTTTTTTGACCAAAAATTCGCTACTGTAAGCATCCTCTTTTTTGCCTACGGTTATGCGGTTATGTTTATAGTCTATTTTTTTTATATATAGACGATACTGCCAGGCAATACCCAGGCCTTCGCGCTGTCCGATTGTATATAAAGCAATGCCCTTATGCAGGCCCAATATATTGCCTTTTACATCAACAACCTGTCCAGGTTTTATCCCAGTGTTGATTTGATTTTTCAAAAACTGGCGGTAATCTGAATTAGACAAGAAACAAATTTCTTGGCTCGCTAATTTTTCTGCTACGGGCAACTCAAATTCCCTGGCTAATGCCCTTACTTTATCTTTGGTGAAATTACCTATGGGGAAAATGACGTGCTTAAGCTGACCCTGGTTTAAGCGGTATAAAAAATAAGATTGATCCTTTAACCTATCTTTCCCTTTCTTCAGTAAATAGCTTGGAGCTTGGAGCTTGGAGCTTGGAGCTTCTTCTGTTCTAGCGTAGTGACCTGTAGCAAGGTATTTTGCATTAAGTGATAATGCCTTCTTTAATAGGGCATCGAATTTTATATACTGGTTACATCGGACGCAGGGATTTGGAGTCCTTCCTTTTAAATACTCCTGACAGAAATCAGCGATTACCTTTTCCTTCAAGTCCTTACTGAAATTTAAAGCATAATGCTTAATGCCTAATTTATGCGCAACTCTCCTGGCATCTATTATCCCCTGAATGCCGCAGCAAGTAGGCCTTTTTGTATTGGAGTCGGGCAAATTAAAACACATAGTTATCCCAATAACCTCATAGCCTTGTTTTTTTAATAAAGCAGCGCTTACAGCGGAATCCACGCCTCCGCTCATTGCTACAACAACTCTTTCTTTCATAACACTATTATATCAGGGAAGGTTACTAACACAAAGTGAAACCTACCTACCAGCATGCAGGGTGTTACCTTTCAGGAGACACTGTACGATTAGACTACAAGAGGCGCCCTCGGGCTACCATTCAAATCGAAAGCCGGATTCTATCCAGCGGCCGGGTTGGGGTATGCCTTCTATTTCTTGGTATTCCACATTAAGGAGGTTGGTAATTTTAAAAAATAATTGAGAGGTTTTGTTTACGTTATAAGAAAAACCCGTATTCAAAAGAAACCAACCATCGCGAACAGGCTTTTTCTTATAAGTAAATCCTACAGTCTGAACACCGAATGGTAAATTAAAATTCAACACTATGTTGACCAGATGCCGTATATAATTTGGCCCGTATTTATAAAGGTAACCGCGGTCATCTATGCGTTTATCGATATAGGTATAATTAGAATCTAAGCTAATATTATTATTTACCTGTAATCTTGAATAATTTTCTATACCGAACACCCTTGCTTCAATGATATTCTCTGCCTGCCATTTTACCTGAGCCAAATCCTCTTTCACCCAATCAATGAAATCAGTTTCTTGCCTCAAGAAAAAGGTAATTCCTGCTGCTAGCCCTTCTCTTTTGTGATCGTAACCAGCCTGAAAATTAAATGACTTTTCTTCAGAAAGTCCGGAATTACCTACCGTAGTGGGGTCGTTATAATAAAGCTCAGTAAATGAAGGGATGCGCATACTTCTTGATAGGCCAAAGCGTACTGAATCTTTTTGAGAAAATTTGTAGCCTACCCCGAATGAGCCGGTATAAACCTCATTAAAAGCATCGAAATTATCCGTCCTAAAAGATACACCTAAAGAAAGCTTCTCATTCAAATCTTTGCTGTCATCCATAAAGATACTTTTATGCTGGCGGTTATGATTACCTAACGTTGTAGAGCTAATCCCTTCATCAGAATATTCCAAGCCTAAGCCAATTCTTCCTAAAATCTCAGTTTCCTTTTGAAAATAAATATTAGGAGTAAATAAATCAGTGCGGTGATGGCTGAGATATTTACTGCGTAACTGCGTCTCGTCCAACATAAATTTATCATAGTGTCTGCGCCATAAAAAATTCGGCTTGATAATAAGGCCGTCGTTATCCAAATTAAATCCGGTGCTGACTAGATAGGTCTTAGTCCATTCCTTAGAGGGATAACCTAAGCCAGGCGTATAGAAATCATAGGCCCCGAACTCTTTCTCAAGATAACCCATATTAAGAACAAATTCTCCATCTGGAATATCCAGCGAGGAATTTAAGGTGGATGTAAACTTCTTAAAATCTGTATCTTCATAAAATCCCCCGGATTCCTGATTCTCAAACGAAAACCTTACTGCCAAATCATCTATTTTCTCGCTAATACTAAGGAGCCCTGATTTCGTCTCATATTGACCTAAACCGATTTGTAAAATCCTTTTTTTGCCTTTTGGTTTTTTAAGAATGATGTTTACTGCCCCGCCAATGGCATCCGGCCCGAATAACGAAGAACCGAGTCCCGGAATCACCTCGACCCTTTCGATATCTTCGCTGGTCACAGGGATATCCGAATTATGATGTGCGGTCTGCGGGTCATTGATGCGCTGGCCGTCAATCAGTAATAAAACCCCCTGAAAATTAGAGCCCCTTAATGAAAAATCTGTCTGTATGCCCCCTTTCAGAGAACGGCTCTGTAAATCTAAAGGTAGATTGCTAAACGATTCAATCAGTGAGCTAAAGGAGAGGGTTTTTAAACTATCGGATACTAAACAATAGGAATTAAAAAGATGGGTTTTACTTTTAGTAATAACTATGGATTCCAAATCAACAGAGGGCTTTTCGCTGCAAAATGCCAAGCCATAACAACTGAATAATATAATAATTATAAAAAATAAACCGCGCCTTTTTTTATTCTGCATGCCAATATTGTAAAGTAGGAGCGGTTAATCGTCAACCAAATTATTTATTCCGGTTTACATTTACCCCGCCCTTCCTTAAAATCCCCAAGAGTCTTGAAGGAAGAGCGGGGTTTACCTGCAATGCACTATATCCCCTGCTGTAATTTTTTGGATTAACCCAGAGTCATTTCTTATTAGAAGCCCGCCGTCATTGTCAATATCCACTGCCTCTGCTTCTATATGTTTTCTATGATAAAGTACCTTTATCCTCCTGCCCAGGGTAATATTGTAATCTCTCCATTTTTCAATAATGGGTTGGCTATCTTTCTTTTGAAAAATTAAATAATTTGTTTCCAGTCTCCTCAGTATCTCCTGCAGTAATTCAATGCGGTTTATTTCTTCTTTTTTGATATCTTTCAATGATGCGGCAGAAGGCAGGAGCGCCTTCTTATCATTGTTTACGTTTAAGCCGATGCCGATAATAACAAAACGCACCTCATCCATCTCCGCGCTTAACTCGGTTAAAATCCCTCCTAATTTTTTACTATGCATTACTATATCATTCGGCCATTTTATCTGAATATCTAAGCCGGCGATTTCTCTTATTGCCTCGCAAACACTTACCGCAGAAAGCAAGGTAAGCATAGGAGCCAAACCCGGCTGAATCTGTGGTCGTAAAATAAGAGACATATATATGCCTTTGCATTTTGGCGAATTCCATTCTCTGCCCAATCTGCCTCTGCCTTTTGTCTGCGTTTCCGCTAAAACTAGTGTCCCTTCAGCTGCACCTTTCATACTCAATTGCTGGGCAATATCCATAGTGGATGGTACTGAATCAAAATAGTATATTTTTTCCCCTATAAATTTTGTATTTAAATGTCTGGATATCTCAGAAGGAAATAGCCTATCCGGGCTAGATATAAGCTTATAGCCTAAATGCGGTACGGCTTCTATATCATAACCTGAATCTTTTAGTGCCTGGATATGCTTCCATAATGCCTGCCGGCTTATGCCGAGGCGCTGGGCTATATGGTCTCCAGAGATATAGTCTTGCTTCTTCTTTAAGAAATCAAGAATCTTATTTTCCATTTTTCTTTTCGTAGAGCGGGGACATCGCACGCAGCTTCTCAACAATATTAGGCAGGTGTTCTAATAGATAATCTATCTCTTCTTCCTTGGTCCATCTGCCTAAGGTAACCCTCAATGAACCGTGAGCAATTTCATGCGATAATCCGATAGCTAAAAGCACATGTGAGGGCTCCAAAGATGTCGAGGTACAGGCAGAGCCAGTAGAAACAGCAATTCCCAACATATCTAAATTAAGAATAATAGATTCCCCTTCAATATATTTTATAGAAATATTAACATTATTGGGAAGTCTTAAGTTTGGGTGGCCGTTGAGATAAACTTCGGGGATTTTATCTGTAATCTGTTTAATGATTTTATCGCGCAAGTAAATTTGAAATTTTGCTTCTGCCTCCATCTTATTCTGACAGAGCTCTATTGCCTTACCTAAACCTACAATAGCAGGCGTATTATGTGTTGAGGCGCGCCTGCCTTTCTCCTGGTCACCGCCGTGCAGGAATCTTTCTACGCGCGTACCTTTCCTAATATATAAGACACCGACGCCCTTTGGTCCGTAGAATTTATGTGCGGATAGCGACAGGAGGTTTACGTTTAATTCATCGACGTTTACCGAAATATGCCCTGTTGTCTGAACTGCATCTGTATGAAAATATATGCCTTTTTCTTTAGCAATCTTACCGATTTCGCCAACAGGCTCAATTGTACCGATCTCATTATTAGCATGCATTACGGAAATAAGAACTGTCTTGGCCGTGATTGCCTTCTTGACATCTTCCGGAGAAACTAAACCGTTTTTATCTACGCCTACATAAGTAACTTTGAAACCCTTTTTTTCTAAGAATTTACAAGGCTCGGTTATAGCATGATGCTCAATTACGGTAGTAATAATATGATTACCTCTGCCTTCTAAAGCATAAGCCACGCCTTCTACCGCAGAATTATTGGACTCAGTCCCTCCTGAAGTAAAAATAATCTCTTCTGGTTTTGCACCTAAAAATGAGGCGACTTTTTCCCGCGAATCTTCAATTGCTTTTTTGGCTTCCTGTCCAAAGGCATGGATACTGGAAGGATTACCAAATTTATCAAAAAAATACGGTTGCATTGCCTTTATTACTTCTGGGTCAGTAGGTGTAGTAGCCGCGTAATCTAAATATACCCTTTTCATCATTTGATCACCTCGTTCATGCTTCCTGTACGATAACCCTCTAAATCTACGGTAACATAGCTATAGCCCAGTTTTTTTAACTTATGTGTTATAAAGCTACGTTTATTAATAAGCTTAGGTATATCCTGTTTTAATACCTCTATACGACAAAGGCCGTTGTAATGCCTTAGTCTTACCTGCCTGAAACCTAATTGCCTTAAAAATCCTTCAGCTCTATTTATCCGTGATAAAAGCTTATCTGATATCTTTGTGCCATATGGTACCCGGGAAGCAAGACAGGCCAAAGCGGGTTTATCCCAACTTTTTAAACCCAATTGCTTACTTAAAATCCTGATATCCTTCTTTGTAAGATACGCCTCCTCTAACGGAGAACGAATACCGAGTGAGTCTTTTGCCTTATTACCTGGCCTAAAATCATTTTTATCGGAAACATTACTTGCGTCGATAACAAAATCTATCTTTTTTCTTTTAGCTATATCCTTTAAGCGACTAAAAAGTTCTTTTTTGCAAAAATAGCAGCGATTAACAGGGTTAGAGTAAAACCTTTTATTTTTTAATTCTCCTGTCTTAATTATCTTATGCCTTACCCCGAATAAGCAAGCTATGCCTTTCGCAAACAATAACTCCTCTTTAGGGTATGTAGGTGAGTCTTGAGTAACAGCAAGTATTTTATTCCTTGGCAATACAAGCGAAGCCGCCTTCAACAAAAAAGTACTATCTAAACCCCCTGAAAAAGCAACTAATACAGAGCCCATATCAGTAAGTATCTTTTTAAGCAGGACTAATTTTTTATTTAGAGTCATATTAAAAGCGTACTTCCATGGCGCGGGTGGGGCATGCTTTAACGCAGAGTTCGCAGGCAATACATTTATTGTCGTAAAAATTAACCTTGCGCGTAATAGGATCAACAACTAAGGCACCTGTGGGGCATATCGGGACGCATACGCCGCAATCAGTGCACTTAATTTCATTGCGGATTACATCCTGGCTTAGAGGCTGAATCTTTACGCCACAGGAAGTTAAATATTCAATTCCTTTATTAAAATTAATATCCTCGCCGGTTAGTTCTAATATCATCAGGCCTTCTTCTTGCGGCGTGACATAGGCCTTTAAGATATTAAACTGAAGGTCATAGTCTTTAACCAGCTTATAAACAATAGGTTGATTGACTAATCTGTGTGGAAAATGCAATACGATTTTTTTAGAAGCCATATTATTCTTCTACCTCCTAATTAATTATTTTAATCTTTCCCTTAGTGGCTTAAATGTATAACCCGATTCTGCTCCGGGTAAAGCTTTAACGGCTTCGGTTAAAAGAAAATCGCCTTTCTTAATCCAGGATTTTAATTCCTCGGCAATCTCGCGTGCCTTAGAATAGCTGGAAAGATTACCCGTAGCTACCTCTTTCCCCTGTACCGTAATTTCTCCTGATTTTAACTGCGCATAATTTACTTCGCCTAAACTTCCGGGAACCATCTGCGGATAGGCCTGACTATAGTCTACTACCTGAGTAAAAAGCCTTTCGTCACGAATGGCCGCGTATTTGACTATTTCTTCGTCTAATATCGGTATGGGAACGCCTATACCTATAGTTAGGGTCGCCCCATAACCCAACATGCTAGTTCCTAATAACCACTCTGGCTTCATCTGTTTTAAATCGCCGATTACAGCAAGTGTACCTGCTGGTGCGCCAGGCACGCCGTTATCTTTTCTTTTGACTGCAGGATTATGTTGAGTGCCTTGCCAGGCAACATAACCTATTCCGCCACCCAAGAAAATCTTTGTACCAATGCCTATGGTCTTATAATAAGGGTCTTTTAAAAGCGGCGAAAGCTGGCCTGCGGAACAATAATTGGCATTACCTAATTTGGGTTTTAGTACGCCCATATAGGTATAGATAATTTTATCAGACAAATTTACTGCCACATTATAATTCTGATAACAATTACGGATGTTAAAAAGCACTGCCTCATTTAAATCTTTTATATTAATCAGGGTTTCCAGCTTCTTACGCGGATAACAATCCGTACCGTAGGCAGTGGCTTCTAAACGCACATCCTTGCCTCCAACTATTTCTTGGATCACGTGCCCGCCACCATACTTGAATTCACCAGGAAAGACTTTATTACGCGGGTCATCATCAGGTATCGCTGTTGCACCCAGATAAAAATCTACCGCTGCAAAACCGGTATAAACAGGCACGTCGTTGAGTTTGCAGATACCGCCGCCTAATTTTATCCTGGGCTTAGAATGTCCAATGTTAAAATAAGCTCCTGATGAACACATCGGACCAAAAGTGCCGGTAGTAACTACATCCACCTCCTGTGCTACTTTTTTAGCACCCTTTTTATCCACCAGGTCAATGATCTCTTCTGCAGTAACTACTACAACTTCGCCCTTTTTAATCTTTTCGTTTATCTCTTTTATGGTCTTCATTACTTTAACACCTCCAAAAAGCCTCAAACTTAAAGATCGGATCTATTACTTTTTGTATCTGACTTTAGTGTTTTATATTGCAACTACTTCTTTTACTTCCGGTACCTCTTCTTTTAACAATCTCTCAATCCCCATCTTTAAAGTCATCTGGCTCATAGGGCAACAACCGCAACTTCCGGTAAGTTTCAGTTTTACTATGCCATCAGGAGTAACTTCTACCAAATCCACATTTCCGCCATCTGCCTGAAGCATGGGCCGAATCTTATTTAAAGCCTCTTCCACTTTTTCTTTCATGATTATCTCCTTTTTAAACTAAATATGTTATCCAATCGCCTGTTTTGAAGTCAACCTGCTTTGCAAAAACTCACGGAACTCAAGGGGGCATTCTATCTTCGCCGTTCCAGCAGAACATTTCTCTATGCTTTCTATAATCAAAGGCATTTTCTTATAAGGAATACTAATGATTAATTTGTCTTTTTCCACATTACACATCTTTCTTGCCGTATAGTCATAAAACGATAAATTCACCTCGCCGGTTAATAAAGGAGAAATAATACTCATCCTACAAGTAGGCCCGCCGATTTTAATTTTAGGCATTATTCCGTCTAAAAAAGTGACCAGGGTAAGCAACCTGCAGGCTGCTTCTGCATTACATATAAAAATTACTAAATCCGGAGCAGCCCCAACGTTCTCCAGAGGAGATAAAAGAAAATATGAACCTGAATTATCCGGAGCCTCTTCCATCTGCGACATTAGCTTATCCAGCGCTTCATAAGAACTGAATAATTTTTCTCCTTCCACCACAAACTTCTTTATCATATTTATTATCTTGGGGTCGCTGATTTTATGAAAACCTAGATGCCAACTGGCGCCAAAGCAGGCGTTGTTTTGTTTATCAACCAAAAAACTTTCTCCTTTTCCAGCGTCTAAGATTGCCCTGCATATACGCACTTTCTTCTCAGAAGTATTACCTGAATGACCTTTTACGCAATTCAATGCTACGGGGCTATATTCTAAATTCAAGAGTTCTTTTAAGGTCCGGGCATAATCCTGCCAAATCTTCTTATCCATATTTTAACCCTTAAATAATTCTGTACTTAAATACCTTTCGCCTGTATCCGGTAATATTACCACAATGAGTTTGTCTTTATTCTCTTTGCGCCTGGCTACATTAACCGCTGCAAAAACAGCCGCACCCGAAGAAATACCCGCTAAGATACCTTCCTCTTTGGATAGTCTTCTTGCAGTTTCTATAGCATCTTCATTAGAAACCAGGATCACTTCGTCGATAATCTTGGTGTTTAAGACCTTAGGGATAAAACCGGCCCCTATACCTTGAATCTTATGCGCACCGGGCTTACCTCCAGACAACACTGACGAATCCTTCGGCTCAACAGCAATTGCCTTAAAATCCGCTTTCTTTTTCTTGATGACTTCTGCTATCCCAGTAATTGTACCACCGGTTCCGATACCTGCAACCAAAATATCTATTTTTCCTGCTGTATCTTCCCAAATCTCCTTGGCAGTGGTAAGACGGTGGATTTCCGGATTTGCCGGATTCTTAAACTGCTGAGGCATGAAATAACGCCTATTGCTTTTGACTATTTCTTCTGCCTTTCTTACTGCCCCGGACATCCCTTCTGAGCCAGGCGTCAGAACAATCTCTGCGCCAAAAGCTGTCAAGAGTTGCCGGCGCTCTAAACTCATGGTCTCAGGCATGGTCAAGACTAACTTATAGCCTTTTATAACCGAACTACAGGGATTAAAAAACTCTAATTTTGCCACGACAGTTGCAAGGCAATCTTTGGTTATTCGGTTTAAACGCACTAAAGGCGTATTCCCAATAAGCTTTGTAATATCTTCTGCTATTCTTTGCATTTAACGGCGCTCTCCTTTTAGAATAAACTGTGTTATAACAATATATAAATTCTTAAGGTATAAATTAAAATTTTAGCAGTTATTATGAACCGCTAATCTTGAACAAATCCTGGAATTTTTCTATCTCTCTTTTGACATCGCGTTTCGTAACAACTGCGGATATCGCGCACAATCCACTAGCTCCGGCGTCAATAACTGCGCGCGCGTATAAAAGGTTTATTCCGCCGATAGCGACTATTGGGATTGAAACCTCCTTGCGTATCTTTTTTAACAAAGAAGTGCCTATGGGTCTACCCGCGTCTTGCTTTGTGCTTGTCGCGAAAATTGGCGATACGCCG
>JAPLLU010000136.1 GCA_026387385.1 Candidatus Omnitrophota bacterium | reverse complement strand
CAGCATCCTTTTTGAATTTTGCCTGGACACCAAAGGCTAATTCGCCCAGACTAGCCTGTTAGCCGCTCTATTTTATCCCACAGGCAGGATAGATAGAGGCTCCGGACTTAATTAAGCCCGAAGGCTGGAATGAACGACATTGGTCTTGCCATTACTGGCGAGGCAAACGCCATTCCTAAACGTGACACTTGCGTGTTTGCGTTTATATTTTGCAAGGATTGTTAACGCGGCCAACCTTGCCTCCGCGGCATGCTACTTTTACCCGATTTACCTAAATCGAGCCCTTTTCACCCCCAATTTACAAAGTTCAAAATAATAGGGAAAAATCCCAATTTCCAATACTACCAATACTACCAAATACCTGCCTGCCGGTAGGCAGGAATCCCAATTTCCAAATTCCAAACAAACGCCTGTAGCCTGCCTGCCTACCGGCAGGCAGGCAGCTTGAAGCCTGTAGTCAATTATTTTCTTCTGCTTTTCAAAATCCTGCGCATTGCCAGTTCCGATTCGCGGCGTTTTATAGATTCTCTCTTATCGTAGAGTTTTTTACCTTTACAGAGAGCAAGTTCTATTTTAGCAAAACCTTTTGTACTGAAATAAGCTTTAAGAGGCACAAGCGTCAGTCCTCTTTGCGAAACCTGCCCGATTAGTTTTCTTATCTGGCTTTTGTGAAGCAATAACCTCCGGGGCCTGGCAGGTTCGACGTTTAAGTAACTTGCTTGCTCGTATGCACTTATGTGCGTATTATACAATATAACTTCGTTCTTCTCAATACGTGCGAAACTATCTTCCAGGTTTATCCTGCCTGCCCTTATTGATTTTACCTCGCTGCCCTTTAATTCTATACCGCATTCAAAAGTCTCTAATACTGCGTAGTCCCGGTAGGCCTTTCGATTAGTCACAATAGTATTACTCATTCTATCATGCTAAGCGTAAAATACAAACTCAAAAATATTGGTATAGAGATAATGCTTAAGATATGCCCCCAGAATACACCCTGGCTTATAAGCAGGTCTTCTTTGTTGTAGTTTCTGATAATAACCGAGAGGCTCGTTGCCGGAGGCATGGCTAATTGCATAATAATCAATAACCCTATTAAATCCGGCAGCCTGAATTTTATAATTAATGCTAGGCCCAGTGCCGGTAAGATTATCAGTTTTGCTAAAAACATCAAAAGTATCGCCTTTATGTCTATCTTGTCTAATTTTATTTGCGCAAGGCACCCTCCTACTACAAACATGGCTAAAGGCAATGTGCAATCACCCACTGATTTTAGAGGCATAAAGATAAAATCCGGGATTAATTTATTTATACCCAGAGAAACCAATATCAGGCTAATCAATGTCGCCACAACGGGGGGGCTGAATAAACTTGACAGCGCAAATTTATTATTCCTTGAGAAAGAAAGCATATACACCCCGAATGACCAGACAATAAGATTGAAACCCAGAAGAAAGAGAAACAAATAAATAAACATGGGCTCTATTTTACCTTTGGGCAACAAAGCCGCAACCAGCGCAAGCGGTAGATACCCTGAATTCTGAAAAGCAATCAGGCTTAAGAACTGCATTCTTGCTGGCTGTCCTTTTACAAAGCCGCTGAAGAAAAACCCTACGGTCAAACCTAAAATAGTTATGGCGATACTTACGAGAGGGAAAACCCACCAATTAGGGTAGAGCGTAAAACTAAAGTCCTTGATTAACTGGCAGAATATCAGGACCGGTAAGGTAATTTCAACGACTAAACGGCTCAAAGAATCCAATCCGGATTGCCCCAAGATATCTTTTTTGACTAAAAAATACCCTATTGCCCCTAAGATAAAAATCTGGGTAACGGCGAGGCCAGCGATCTTAAACGATTCGAAAAACATATGCTTTTCCTCTTAACGAAGGACGAAGAAATATTATTGCCCTAAATAAATTATTATAACAACAAAATATACAAGCCGCAATTCTTTTGTAAGCTATAGCAGAAGAAAATTTAGAACTAAAAGATACTAAATGAGCTGATTAATTAGAGCCTGTTCTTTTGGTGAGGATATCGAATTCGATATTAACTTTATCAGATGGTCCCTTAAAGCCTAAAGTGGTGTTTTTAAGGGTGTGGGGTATAATGTATACGCTGAAAGTATTAGATTTTCTGCTTGCAATAGTCAGGCTTATTCCGTCTAGTGCCACAGAGCCCTTGTCTAAAATATACTTCATGAATTTATCAGGCGCAGTTATCTCAAAAATCAGATTGTCGCCTGAGTAATTCTTCCCGCGGATAATACCTATACAATCAATGTGTCCCGTAACGAAATGGCCTGAAATCCTCTCTCCTAACCTTAAGGCACGCTCTAAGTTTACCTTATCTTTTGTGCCCATAAACCTTAAGTTTGTACCGGAAAGAGTCTGGGGCATAACTTCAAAACTTAAAAACCCGCAGTCCTTTTTTATTACCGTAAGGCATACGCCATTAACGGATATGCTATCACCTATCTTGGTATCCTCTGATACCTTATCAGCTTTGACTTCCAGTAAAGTAATCCTGCCGCGCCTGGATATGCTTTTAACTTCCCCTAATTCTTCGATTATACCGGTGAACATCTTAGTGAGTGCACAATTTATGGAACGAAGTGAACATAAATTGTCTGCACGAACTAACCCCACACCCAGAAATCAATAGACCTGTTTATTACTGCTGGGTGTGGGGTCAAATTCAGCCATCAAACTTACGTTCACTATTGTTCCGTAAGTTTGGGCTTTATTTAACGTATCCCTCTACTAAAAAATCCTCACCTATTTTTTTTAATTTAACGTCTTTTAACTTAACCGCCTTGTCTATCCGAGATATACCCCTGCCCATAATAGAACTAAGCGCTTCTTTCCCGCCGATAATCTTCGGGCTGATAAAAAACAAAACCTTATCCACTAATCCTTCATCAAAGAAAGAGCCGATTAATGTGCCTCCGCCCTCAACCAGGATATTTGCTATTCCAAGCTGCGCTAGCTTCTTGAGCATATCTTTTAAATTTATCTGGCCCTCTTTCTCTTTTATTTCTAAAATCCTTGCTTTAGCAGCTAAAATTCTCCTGTTATCTGTTTCCTGCCCGGGCTGGTTATACAGAGTAGCGATTATTACGGGTCTATTCTTAGAAAATATGTTTGCATCCTCCGGAGTACTTAATTGGCTATCCACTACAACTTTTATCGGATACCTATAGTAAAACCAGGTATCAAGCATAGGGTTATCTCTCAAGATGGTGTTGACGCCTACCATTATAGCGTCGTAATTGCGCCGTAGGCGATGGGCATAAACGCGCGATTTATCGGAGGTTATCCATTTAGAATCACCGCTCTTAGTAGCGATCTTGCCGTCTAAAGATTGACCTACCTTTACCGTAACAAAAGGCATCCTTTTTGTAATATACTTTATGAAGACCTCGTTTATTTTCCTCAACCTATTCTCCAGGAAACCCACCTGTACTTTTATTTTGTTTTGTTTAAGGATACGGATGCCTTCCCCGTTATTTAAAGGATTGGGGTCTAGCATCCCCACCATAACTTCTTTTATCCCGCTTTTAATTATCCTGTCCACGCAGGGCGGGGTCTTGCCAAAATGTGCACAGGGCTCAAGCGTTACATAGAGACAGGCGCCTCTTGACTTTTTTTCTGCTTCATCCAGGGCAATTACTTCTGCATGGGAGGAACCAGCTTTTTCATGATAACCTTTGCCTACGATCTTTCCGTTTTTTACCACCAATGCCCCTACCATGGGGTTGGGGCTGGTTTTACCTTGCGCCTTTAAGGCAAGCCTCAGGGCCAGATTCATATATTTTTCACGGATGTTCATATTATTTATTTCTTTTCGCATCTTTTAATTTCTCCACTAACTCATAAGGTATTTTTATCGCACCTATTTTAATTCCTGACTTAGCGTTACCGTGGCAATCAGAACCTCCGGTAACCAACAGATTAAATTTTTTAGCTAAGTTCAGATAAAAATTAACCATTGACTGGCTGTGCTCAGGATAATACACCTCTAAACCCATGAGCCCTTTTTCGGCAAATTCGGTTATCAATTCATCTTTATGAAGGGTATAAGGATGCGCCAGGACCGGGATGCCTTTTGAGTCTTTGATCAGCTTTATTGCCTCTATCGGAGTGAATTTAAAACCGCAGACGTAAGCAGGGCATTTATCTCCTATGTATTTTTGAAAAGCCTCCGATGTAGAACTCACGAGCCCTTCTTTTACCATTGCGCGGGCAATATGTAGCCTTCCAACCGTGCCTTGTTTTGCGATATCGAATACGCTCTCAGGCTCAAGCGGTACCCCTACCTCTTTTAGTTTATCTACTATTTTAAAGATGCGCTCAATACGGTTTTGCTTTAAATAGTCTAATTTCTCTTGCAAAACTTTACTTTCATAATCAATCAAATACCCCAGCATGTGTATCTCTATACCCTCATGTTCTGCGCTAAGTTCGACTCCCGGCAAGACCTCTATGTCCTTTAATCTTGCTATTTCTATAGTCTGAGCAATGCCTTCGGTGGTGTCATGGTCTACTACCGCGATTGTAGATAGCCCTGCTTTGGCTACCCCCAATATAAGCTCTAAAGGAGTATATGTGCTATCGGAAAAACAAGTGTGTAAGTGCAGGTCAGCAAACCTCATTTATTTTTTTTCAGACTGTATCTTGTCCAGTATGCCGTTAACAAATTTGGCAGCTTCGGGGTCAGAATATTTTTTGGCAAGTTCTACCGCTTCGTTAATCGTAACCTTGGGAGGAATATCTTCTCTAAACATAAGCTCAAAACAACCCAAGCGCAAGATATTCCTATCTACGACTGCCATGCGTTTTAACTGCCAATTGGCAGCGTACCTGGCGATCTCGGCATCTATTGTCTCTAAATTCTCCGCTACGCCTTTGACAAGTTCAGAGGCAAAATTCTTTACTTCTTCCTCTATTTCACCTTCGACGTTTAACTGCCAGAGGTTATTTAACGACACTTCATAATTATCGGTAGTGATATCCATCCGATAAAGAACCTGAAGGCTATATTCTCGTGCGCGAGTACGTTTACGCATTAAATGAGCACATAACTTGCGGAACTATAATGGACGCAAGTTGTTTGCGCGAATTGAGCACCTAAAGCTTTGGTTTAGCGCACCTTGCCATATAGGATTGGCAAGTGCGCGCTTACTGTGCGAAATCCCTGTGAGCCTAAGCGAACAGGGATTATCCCGAACATCCTATATTTTACCTCAGCTGTTCGGGAGAGCCATGTTTAATTACTTAATCTGTGCTAATACGTTTACCATCTCTATAGCAAAAACAGCTGCATCCCTGCCTTTATTGCCGTCTTTTGTTCCTCCGCGCTCAATCGCCTGTTCAATAGTATCGGCGGTAATAACGCCAAAGATTACCGGCAATCCCGTATCCTGCGAAACTTTTGCTATTCCCTTGGCTGCCTCTGCGGCAACATACTCAAAATGAGGTGTCGAACCGCGAATGATTGTCCCAAGGCAGATGATTGCATCATATACTTTTGATTTAGCTAACTTCTGTGCCACAACAGGCACCTCAAATGTGCCCGGAACCCAGGTGACTAATAAATTTGAATCCTCAGCACCGTGCCTTATCAATGTATCCAGGCATCCGGAAACTAACTCTTTGGTGATGAAGTCGTTAAAACGCGATGCAACAATACCGAATTTCTTTCCCTTGGCAATTAAATTGCCTTCTATAACTTTTGCCATCTTCCCCTCCTTCTTGTTGTTAGTATTCACTTTACCATTGCCCAACTTCCAAACTAACTTCTTAACCTTTACCAGTCAACCTTACCTATAATTTAATAATTCTATATCGTCAAATCGTGCCCTAACTTCTCTTTTTTTGTTTTTAGATAACTGTAGTTTGAAGGATTGGGCTCTATTTCTAACGGCAGGCGCTCAATAACCTTAAGTCCGTATCCTTCTAAGCCGACTATCTTACGCGGATTATTCGTCAGGAGCCTGATATGTTTAAGCCCCAGGTCCGCCAAAATCTGCGCGCCTATTCCGTAGTCTCTCAGGTCTGCCTTATGCCCTAATGCCTCATTTGCCTGAACAGTATCCAATCCTTTATCTTGCAGGTTATAAGCGCGTATCTTATCTGCTAAACCTATCCCCCTACCTTCCTGGCTCATATAAAGAACAACGCCATTCTTTTCTGTTCCGATAATCTGCATTGCTTTTTTAAGCTGCTTTCCGCAATCACAACGCAAAGAACCAAACACATCTCCGGTAAGGCACTCAGAATGCACCCTGACCAGCACCGGCTGTTCATTCAATGCCCCCATAGTCAGTGCTATATGAAAGTGATTATTGATTAAATCCCGGTATAAGATTAAATTATATTTACCGGATTCTGCGGGTAAAGATGTCTCTGAGACCCTCTCGACCAATTTTTCAAAACGCCTGCGGTATTCGATTAGTCCGGCGATAGAAGAGATTTTCAAATTATGCTTCTTCACAAACTCAAGTAACTCTGGCAGCCTTGCCATTGAACCGTCGTCGTTCATAATTTCGCAGATGACGCCTGCAGGATAAAGCCCTGCTAATCTCATCAGATCTATCGAGGACTCGGTATGCCCTGCCCTCACCAGAACCCCGCCTTTAAGCGCCATTAGAGGAAAGATGTGTCCCGGCTTAATCAGGTCTTCAGGTTCAGTCTCGCGGTTGATGAGTACTTCTATAGTACGGCTGCGGTCATAGGCAGATATACCCGTGGTTATACCTAAGCGGGCATCCACAGAAATCATCCATGCAGTAGAAAAAGGGTCTTTTCTCTCGCCTGCGGATGAATAGGCATTATCTAACATCGGAGTAAGGCCTATTTTTTTTAATCTTTCTTCTTCCATGGGTACACAGATGAGCCCACGGCCGAATTTAGCCATAAAATTTATATCTTCCGGCCTGACGAAAGACGCTGGCATGATCAGGTCCCCTTCGTTTTCGCGGTCCTCATCGTCAACGACAACCACCATCTTCCCAGACTTTAAATCTTCCAATATTTCCGGGATCGTATTGAACATAAAGTTTTCTTCCTTCATTCTACGCACTGCTCATCCCACACCCTATACTAATAAAAAAATTTCCTGAGGTGTGGGATAATTCGGACTAACAACTTATGTTCGCTTACCTGCCTGCCGGCAGGCAGGCGCTCCATAAGTTGTGTCCTCATTAAAAAACCCGAAGATGATCTTCGGGTATGGATGATTAATCTTCTTCCATCTGGACTTTCACCCCGCCCTGCATTCAACGCTTTATTGTTTTCATTGAAGGACTGGGTTAACCATCGGCTCTGGAATATTACCAGATCTGCCCCAGCAGCTTCGCTTTGCGAAGCAAAACGGCGGGGACTCGCGGGCTTAACCGCCGGTTAGGACTTACGCCTTACCCCGAAGATTAATGAATGAATTATACCAGAAAATCTTAGCTTGTCAATATAATTAAAATGATTTATAATATTGATTTATGGAACCCATTATAATTAAAATACATAAGCTTCTGATAAAAAGCCACAAAACCGTTGCAGTAGCCGAATCTTGCACAGGCGGACTTACCTCTAACCTCCTTACTCTGCCTTCCGGAAGTTCCAACTACTTTCTCTTGGGTATAGTCGCCTACAGTAATAGAGCCAAAACATCTGTTTTGAAAATACCTCCTTCCCTTATCGCAAAAGAAGGCGCGGTCTCTAGGGTTGTAGC
>JAPLLU010000040.1 GCA_026387385.1 Candidatus Omnitrophota bacterium | reverse complement strand
GTTTAAAAATTTAATCACTGACGGGTCAATTGTCTCATCATGGATGTCTTTATTTGTCTCAACTTTCAACAGCGTTAAATCTGAAACCGATTCTTTGGACATTGCCTCCAATGTTTCAGCACCCACACCATAAAATTTCTTAATTGATTCCAGGATATCCTTCTCACTTGCGATTACAGGCAAGATGTCTTGATTTAAAAACAACCTGATTTCGTCCAAAACCGAAATCTCAAGCGGGTCATTTATGGCGATTTGAATCTTATCTCCCTGCATCTTAATAGGCATAAAATTATAGTGCGTAACCAACCTTGAAGGTATCTTTCCGGTAAGTTCAGTATCAATATCTTCGGGTTTGATTTTTATGTAGGGAATGTCCAGGTGCTTAGAAAGTATTGCCAACAAATCATCTTCTACGATTATGCCTTTTGCTGTCAGTAGGCGCACCAAAGAAACAGAAGTCTTCTTATGCTCGGCTAAACAATCCCTCCATTGCTCCGGGGGCAGGCCGTAATCCTTCAGCATTTGTTCTAAGCTGGCTTTTCTGTTCACGTCTTAGTTTTTTATTAAATATCTTAATATTAAAGGCTGGTCGTTTCTTAATAAACCTACTTCAAACTGGGATTGTTTTTTCACGGCATTAAATGCCTGCCAGGCATCGCGGACACTTCTCAATTCTTTGCCTTCTACAGAATGAATAATATCTCCGCTTTTTATGCCTACCTCATCAACTATGCTTCCGGGAGGGACGTTTTCCACGCGAAAACCTAATAACCCGTTATTGTCAGCTGCCGGCATAGGCAGTATCTTCAGTTTTGCCAGCAACTCATTAGCTTTAGGCAGCTGTTTAAGTAAATGCAGCCTGGTAACCACCGTGGTTCCGCTTTCATCAATATAGACTGCAGCTTCACTATCTACTTTTCTTTTATGGCCCGCTAGTACAAGTTCTTGCATCGTGCCGTTTTTCTCCAATAAAACCCTACCGGAAGAAATAACGGCGATTTTATAACCTTCCAAGAGATCGTTCAATTTATAAAAGCCTTTTTTATCGGTTTCAGTATTAACAATAAACGCCGATGGTTTTATTCCAATGATTGTGCCGCGTAATTCAAGCGGAAGCTGGGATACGACCTCTTCTTCAGGTGCAGGATTTAATGGGGGTGCCGGGGGAATAGCAGGTGAAGAATAAGATAGCGTGGCTTGCGGTAAAATTATCTCCGTCTCTTTTGAAAAAAACTCCTGTATTGCTATATTAGCTAAAAGTGCAATCGAAAGGAATAGTGGAACTATCCAGAGAAAATCTTTTTTTTGTATACGCATTAAAATTACTTCTTCTCCTCCTTGTTCTCCAATTCCTTCATCAAATCCTGCATCTCTGTCAAAAGCTCTTGCTTATCTTTTCTCTTGTCCCTGAATTTATGAACATCTACCGAAGAAAGTTTGGCAGGATAAATGATCTTAGTGGTAATGAAGATGATGATTTCTTTCTTAGTGGTAGTGTAATAGGTGTTGCGGAAGAAGTATTTGATTAAAGGGATATCTCCCAAAAAAGGTATCTTGGCAATATTCTTCTCTTTATCATCCTTGATCAGTCCGCCCAGCACAACGGTATTACCGTCTTTCACTGTCATAACAGTACTGGCTTCTGTGGTATCAATAGCCAGGGCAGTAGTGGCTACAGTCCCGGTACGCGGAGAACTCACCTGGGGATTGATGCTCATCGTTATATAACCATCTTCAGAAATTTTAGGAGTAACTACAAGTTTTATACCGACTTCTATAAATTTTAGTTCCTTTCCGGTTATATTTCCTTCCGGGTCATAACGGAAGACCTCATAAGGTTCGCTCGAACCGATTAAAATTCTTGCCTCTTCATTATCTAAAGCTACGATGCTAGGATTTGAAATCAGGTCAGTGTCACTTGAGCCTTCGAGAGCACGTAAAGTAACCTGATAATCATCAGCTGCCAGGACTCCGATTTTTAAAGCATCAATGTAAGATACTCCCGTTGGTATAGGCAGGTTATGCATGCCCACGGTCATAGTATGCTTTTTAGGGTTCTGATATTGCCAGTCTACACCCATGAATCCGGTTTTACCCAGGGTTACCTGCAGAATTTTAGCTTCGATTAACACCTGAGGAATCTGCTTATCCCAGTTATTTATTAAAGTATCAATTTTGCTGAGTAACATGGGAGGCGCCGTAACAATAAGGCTATTTGTGCGTTCATCTATGAGCATATCGCCTTCTGCAGGCGGAATAACTGCCTGAAGAACCTTTTGTAAGTCCTGCGGCTTGGCATAACTTAACCTATAGTACTTAGTTTCTAATTTATGGTCCATCTCTTTAATTGCTTCTTCTACTGAACGGATACTTTGCTCGGTATCGGTTACAATCAAGCTGTTTGTTTTTGACTCTACCTCCACTACACCACGAGCAGATTTCAGGCTGGAAATTGCCTGCTTCAAATCCATAGCTTTTACAAACTGCAGGCGGAAAACCTTTGTTTTTAGTTTAGTGAACTGTTCCATCTGGCTGAATTCCGGCAGCGTATAAACCTGTATAATATCGCCTGCCTTGATATAAACGCAGTTGTTAACTTTTAAAATAGAGTCCAGCGCTGTTTCTACCGACACGTCCTGTAGATTAATAGCGACTAGGCCTTTTACGTTTTTGGAAGCAATGATATTTAATCCGCTTTGGTCACCAATCATCCTTAGAACATCGACAATTTCCATATCCTTGACATCAATGGTGATTGTTTTGACTTCCTCTGCGCCTATGGATACAGAAAGAATAAAAACAAAGAGTATGGCTGTTAATATTTTTTTCATGGGGTTAATATTAATGAATCCTTATCTGATTCCAGGATTACCTTATCACTAAGGATACTTTTCACTTTAAAATCTGCAACACTATCCCCCTCAGTGCAATAATAATCTTTATTTCCCACAGTATCCCTGATCATGGCGAGATTTTTTTTGCCCACAGAAACTCCCAGTAAAATAAAATTTTCTTTTTCTCTCAGCTGGGACTTATTCACATATATCTTGAATAGCGGCTTGCTTTTAAAAAGCTCCTGTCTGGCCAAAGATACCTCCGGCAACAATTGCGGAAATTTAATCTCCCTGTGCCTCAGTGCCTGCATTTGGGGATGATAAGTATTTTTTATATTTAAAAAAAGGTAAATTACCAGTATCCCTGCGCTAAAAAGCTGAAGCGTATTGAGTTTAGTTAATACTCTCATGCATTAATCCTTAAAGGTTGACGCGTTAAGCCAAAGGCTTATCCTGGGTAATTCTTCCTGGCCTTGCGCTTTTACCTGCACGCGTTCAATCCCGATATTCTTCTTTTCTTCAGTTAAGGCAGAGATAAACCTTGCCAGAGTTGCAATATCATCCTGGCTTTCTATTTTTATGGAAAATTCTTTGCGCCTTTCCTCGTCATTGACTAAGCTG
>JAPLLU010000028.1 GCA_026387385.1 Candidatus Omnitrophota bacterium | reverse complement strand
ATCTTTTATAAAATCGAAGAGAAATCTTTTACTCAGATCCAAACGATACAATCCTCTATGCAGCTTACCGTCTGAGCCTTCTTGTATATCAGTAATATACATTGCATCTTCTGTGACATCATAAAATACCTTAGGGTGTTTATCATTTATATTCAAAACTGTAACTATGTTATCTTTGCCCTTACTGGTCAGTTCGTATATTTTTATATTTTTATCAGTAACAATAACTATGTGCTCACTGTCTGAGTACCAAAAAGCATTTATTATCCTATGATTTGCAATAATAAAGAAATTACTATTTTCTGGCTGTTGATAATTATCTTTTCCACGGGACAGATACACAATATCTAATCTGTTGTTGTAAAAATAGGCGAGCTTTTTTTTGTCAGGAGAAAGAGAAAGATCTTGGATATTGTCCGTTAATTGAAGCTGATTACAAACTAATTCTTTCTCCTTTTCTTTAGGATTCAGTTTGATTCTGAAAATAGAAGTTTTATTCTCGGATATACAATAAGCGTAGTCTCTATCGGCAGGAAACACAAAAAAGTCTTCAACCTCAGAAATATTAATTTTATCTAAATGCTGTTTTTTTGGACAAAGGATGATACGATCTAACACGGTAGACTTTCCTGACTCAACCAAAACTTTTTGAAACCAAGTATAATAGTTTTCCAGTTCCAAGGAAAGCTTGTATTCGCCGGGCGTAAGTCCCTCTATGTTGACAGGTGTAGTATTTTTTATATACATGCCGTCTAAATATACCTTTGCCCCATCAGGTATAGATTTGAGATAAATTAAACCTGTCTTAATAATGCGTAACCTATTTACATCTAATTTATACCCAAAAGAATAAAGTAATATGACAGGCACCAATATAAAAAATAAAATTAAGCTTAAATAAAAAAGTATTGCCCTAATCCTTTGTTCCATTATTTATTTACCTTTCCTAAAAAATTAATTATACCACTTCTATTTCTAAATGGTAAGGTTTTTAGAAACTTATTCGTAAATAGGCACAATTTGGGCACAAGGTAGGATTATTTATTAAGGAGTTGGTATAACTTGTTGATAGATATTACGTTGCGGAATATTAAAAATTAATTCGGAGAGGCAGGGATTCGAACCCTGGAACCCTTTCAGGTCACACGCTCTCCAAGCGTGCGCTTTCAACCGCTCAGCCACCTCTCCACATTATGCTATCTTACTTTCAGATTTTACGTATTAATTACTAATTTTACCGATGAATTGGAACCTCTGTCCCGCCTTTAATTTTTTCAAATCCCCCATGAGGGTTGTGCTTACCCTTTCTCCGCCCCTCATTAAAGTTAAGACTTCATTCCAACTCTTATAGTAATCTTTCTGATTTAAGAAAATTATTGCCCAGCGGTAATGTTTTGCGCCAAATGAACGGGGATTAAGTCCCAATTCTTGCATAAAATCAGCTAGGGCAAGCTTATATCCTGTCACTCCCATATTAACATAACTTGCTCCCCGGTTATAATGGGCATTGATTAATTTGGGCATCAGCTCGATTGCCTTGCCGAAATCGCTAACAGCCAAATCAAACCTGCCTTTTCTATCGTATGCGAGCCCCCGGTTATTATAGGCATTCGCAAGAATAGGCACCTTATCGAAGTTTACATCGATTATCTTAGTGTAATCGGCAATAGCCTCATCGAGAAAATTATTCTGCTGATAAAACACTGCGCGGTAGTAATATGAAAAATTGACTAATAAAGGCTTTGCATCGGAATTTATCAACAGGCTATAATCTGAGATTGCCTTCTCAGGTTCATTTCTGAATTCGTACAGTTTTGCCCGTTGATAATACGCCAGATAATCTTTTGGATTGATCTCTATTGCAGACGTAAATTTAGCGATAGCGTTATCTAACTCTCCTTTTGCAAAATATACAATCCCCTCCCGCACATCTGTCGACATCTCATCAGCGGACTCTGCCAGTAATAAAATAGGCAAAATAACGCAACCCAGCAGTAAACTTGTGCAAGTTATTATTGAGACCGATTGTATTCTGCACATCTTATCAGGATATATCAAAGAGAGCGGCCCGTTATGACCACTTCGGTACCCCTCCAAATTTTGGCGGTGGGGCTGGGATTCGAACCCAGGGTCCCGTGAAGGACACCTGTTTTCAAGACAGGCCCATTCGACCACTCTGGCACCCCACCAGTTTTTCCCGAAATAACAATTTTTAAATAGACCGGTACTCCCTTGCTTCGCTTTAGTCGCAATACAGGCCGGCGATAAGTCCCGTCACGATAATTTATTTACAGACGCAATTAAACCACTCCCGAACTCTACCTGTTATTATTTTCTAAATAATAACATCAAATCTAAGCGTTGTCAATTAAGTACCCATTCATCAAAAGTTATTTTAGGCTTTTAGGGGATATCTTTTTTAAAGAAATAGCTGTTTGAATATAGCGTTAAGAATGTCTCTTGTAATCTGGTAGGAATGATTGCAGAAATTTACAAAGGAACAGGTTTCAAATATAAGACTAAATACAAAACCAAGGATAACAAGATTTATAATATAAATAAAAGAGAAACCGAAGATATAATTTGATTTCAGAAAATCGCTCTGGCGTAAACGTAGCGACCTTGCGCTAAACACCAGATGCAAGGCAATGCTAAAACCCAATAATAAAACAAAGTATTTGACCGAATCAGTAGACTTGCTAATCAAAGCATACAAGAGGTAAATAACGGAAATTATTATAGTATATATTGGCAAAACATAAGGCGCGACTCGTACCAAAGGAGTGAAAAAACGGAAGACAACCTCTAAAATCTTCTGTCCTTTATTATATATAGCAAGAGGCTCATATATAAAAAGATAAAGAACGAGAAAACCGATGATGCCAAAAGAAAAATAATTAGTAATTTCCTTGTCCAATATTGCACATTCTTTTAAAAAAGCTATCGTGGTAGAATAAACAACAGGTAAGAGGCACAAACCCATAATAAGTTTGATAATGCCGAAAATACGGTTAGAAAAACCTGGCATTTTAGGCGAGAAATTAATTTCTTTGCTAAGAGATTCTTTCTTGTCCATCCAGATATGGTCTTAAAACTTGCGGGATTACCACCGAACCATCTTTCTGCTGATAGTTTTCCAATATCGCAACTACGGTCCGCGCCAAGGCAATACCGGAACCGTTTAAGGTGTGCACATATTCCGTCGACCGTCGGCCGTCGACCGTCGGCCGTCTAAACCTGATATTCGCCCTGCGGGCCTGGAAACCCTCAAAATTGCTACAGCTAGACACCTCAAGCCAATTATCTATGCCCGAAGCATAGGCCTCCAGGTCATAACACTTGCTGGCTGCAAAACTAATATCTTGCGTAGGTAATAAGATTACCCGGTACGGCAAACTTAAAGCCTGCAAAACCGCCTCGGCATTCGCCACTAACTTTTCCAGTTCGTCGTATGAGTCTTCTGGTTTTACAAATTTAACCATCTCTACTTTATCAAACTGATGTACTCGGATAAGGCCCTTTGTATCTTTTCCGTAAGAACCTGCCTCTCTTCTAAAACATGCTGTGTAGGCAGTGTAATAAATTGGTAGATCCTTTTCATCTAATAACTCGTCACGAAATATATTTGTTACGGGAACCTCTGCCGTAGGAACAAGAAAAAGGTCATCATCTTTTAGCCGATACATATCTTCTTCTAATTTCGGTAGTTGACCTGTACCGGTCATCGAAGCACGGTTAACCAAGAAAGGCGGAAAGACCTCAGTATATCCGTGTTTTTTAGTATGTAAATCGAGCATAAAATTTATTAGGGCGCGCTCTAATCTGGCTCCCCAGCCCTTGTAAAGTATAAAATTTGAACCGGTAATCTTTGCAGCACGGCTAAAATCAATAATATCCAGATGCTGGCTTAATTCAATGTGGGTTACAGGCTTAAAATCAAATTCTGGCATCTTGCCCCAACTGCGAACAGTCTTTTTGCAGGAGGCATCGCCCACTGGAATAGATTGGTGGACTATATTAGGGATGGTTAATAATATTTTATCTAATTCAGAACCTAACTCTTTTAATTGACCCTCCAGGAGGTCGATTCTTTCTGCTATTGTTTTCATGGAAACAATCTTATCTTTGGAATCTTTTTTTGCCTTCAATAGAGCAGTTATTTCTTGATTGGCTTTATTTTTCTCGGCTCTTAAGTCTTCCAGTTCCATTAAAGTCTTACGGCGCTCATCATCAAGTTTAATTAAAGCATCTAAATCCAGCTTCAACCCGCGGTCTTTAAGAGACTTCTTCACTAAATCCAAATTATCCCGAATAAATTTTATATCTAACATATCATTATCCCTGCCTCGACCGGTTGAGGTAGGCTTTTATCGCGCCCAAAGGCCGTCCCTCAGCTAGCTCGGGGTCCCCTTATCCTTTAATCACTCCTAACGGCCTTCCGCCTTCGTTCTCGAAATTCGATGCGAGAGAGACCCGACTGGCTACGGCGGACTCCCTTTTAGCCTTTTATAACGCCAAGCGGCCGCATCCTGCAGACGCGCTTTGAGATCCCGGCATTATGCACTACATCTACTACCTCGTTTACATCTTTATATGCCTGAGGAGCTTCTTCAGCGATTGTACCGCGACCGGAAGCCTTAACTATTATACCCTTAGATTCTAATTCTTTCAATAGCGCATCTACATTAATGGATTTAGTGGCAGCAGTGCGTGATTTTAATCTACCTGCGCCGTGACATGTAGAGCCGAATGTCTCTTCCATAGCTTTCTGTGTCCCGACTAAAAGATATGAATTTCTTCCCATGTCTCCGGGGATGATTACGGGCTGTCCTGTTTTTTTGTATCTATCCGGCAAGGCAGGATGCCCAGGACCAAAGGCGCGCGTTGCACCTTTACGATGCACGCATAAGGTTTTTTCTTCTGAGCCAACAGTGTGTTTCTCTATTTTAGCAATATTATGGGCAACGTCATAAATCAAATGCATGCCCATCTTCTGCCAAGACATAGCAAATATCCTTTCAAAACTCTTACGAGTAAGATACATAAGACACTGCCGGTTTGCCCAGGCATAGTTAGCAGCACATTTCATCGCTCCTAAATAATCCTTCCCCTCTGTAGAATGCACCGGCGCACAGGCCAGCTGCCTGTCAGGGACATTGATATTGTATTTCTGCAAACAATGAACCATGCTTTTAACATAATCGTCGCATACCTGATAGCCTAAACCGCGCGAACCGGAGTGTATCATTACGGTTACCTGTCCAAGATTAAGGCCGAATTCATCACAAAGATCTCTATCAAAAAGCTGATCAATGACCTGTATTTCTAAAAAATGATTTCCCGAACCTAAAGTGCCGGATTGCGCTTTTCCTCGTTCATATGCCCGCTCAGAAACTGCCAAATGGTCTGCGCCTTGTATTGCGCCGTACTCTTCAGTGCATTCTAAATCTTCCTCTACCCCGTATCCTTTTTCCACCGCCCATTTAGCGCCCTTTACCAGAATTTCTCTTTCCTCCCTTGCACTCACCCTTATATCGCCCTTTGAACCCAGGCCTGAAGGTACATCTGAGAACAATGCATAAACTAAATCTTTAATTTTATCTTTTATCTCTTCGTATTGAAAATTAGTTTTTAGCAGCCTGACGCCACAGTTTATATCATAACCTACTCCCCCAGGAGAAATAACTCCTCCTGCTTCGGGATCAGTTGCTGCCACTCCGCCAATGCTAAAGCCGTATCCCCAATGTATATCAGGCATAGCCAGGGAGGCTTTTACAATCCCGGGCAAAAATGCTACATTGGCCACCTGTTCCATTGCCTTATCCTGACGAATATCCTTTAATAATTTCTCATCGGTATATATAATACCCGGCACGCGCATGCCGGGCTTATAAGATTTAGGTATACGAAAGCGATAATCGTCAATTTTTTCTAACGGCCCTTGCCATAAATCTGCCATTTCTCTTCCTCACACATCAAATATCAGCTGCGCCTGCCATCCGGACTCAACCTCTTCAATTTTTAACTCATAATAAGTAGCTGCTCTAATCTCTGTATTTACTCTATAGTTCTTAATATCTTCGCCCGCTACTTGTGCCTTAAGGGTATTATTGTCTATTTTTTTTATTTGGAAGTCGGAAAATATCAGCTCTTTTATTGCGGATAAAGAAAGTAGCTCATTCAGCCAATTTACAAAGAGCTCTTCTACATCATCTGCCTTTTGCTCTATTCTTATTTTTATTTTTTTCTTGAGGTTCGGTTCTTTCTTTTCAGCGATAATATCGAACATCGCCAAGGCGGAATTCTTGAATAGTTCGCTTAGGTCCTTGCCTTTTACCTTGATGCTTATATCTGCGGTGTGTTCGATTAATTCGTAGTTCTTTTTCATAAAGGTTTAGATTAAGGCTAAGGCTAAGAAAAAATGGACATACTTTACTCAACCTTAACCTTAAACTTAACCTAAGTTTTACAAGTGGGCCATGAAGGAGTCGAACCTTCGACCTTGACATTAAGAGTGTCCTGCTCTGCCTATTGAGCTAATGGCCCCAAGATTTAGGTTTTATACCAACCATTAGCGAAATACCCGTTAGGGTATGAGCTAATGGCCCTATTTCTTATAATTAATTTCTTTAAGTTTTACTATTTTAGCTTAAAATATGACCTTTTGCAAGAAGCGTTTTGCTGTTCATTATCAATAGCCGGAAAAAATAGGGAAATCTAACGGGGATTTTGCGGTGAGATTTATCTATACCTCACTATAATTAAAATTTATCGTATGAGGCCAGACCCTTTGATTACCTCTTCAAATAATTATGTCGAAACTAATTTGACAGGGCAAATTTAACCGAATAAGTATCATCTATTTATCTCAGCACAAAGAACAGCAGATTTCTTCGTGCCTGCCGTGTTTGAAAATAATTTTAATTATTATTTTAACAGATTAATAGAAACAATGTCGTAATCACCATTTTTATTGATTATATATGTTACTTTGGCTTTAACGTCTTTCTTTATATTTTCTAACTTTATTATTTTCAAATCTACGTCGTAAATAGTAGTGGTAGACTTAACTACAAAAGACTTTTTTCTCCCATCGGCTTCAACCAACAGGATCCCTGGCTTTATCCCCTTTGTAGAATCACCAAAACCCAC
Organism: Candidatus Omnitrophota bacterium; assembly: GCA_026387385.1. Lineage (GTDB taxonomy): Bacteria > Omnitrophota > Gorgyraeia > Gygaellales > Profunditerraquicolaceae > JAPLLU01. The sequence goes on along the minus strand of JAPLLU010000028.1, from coordinate 5,263 downwards.
ATCTTCAATCCTACCTGTAATAACATTAGTGGTAGCTGTCTGTGTAACGGTTGGATTAACTGGGACTTGAGGTTGCTGGGCAAAACATAAAGAACTCACAAATGCAGTAGTAAACAATAAAAGAGCTATTCCCTTCATATTATTACCTCCTTTTAAATTCTTAACTAAATTATATTTAAAATGTGTTAGCTAAACATTAAAAAACCGAAGTGATTAACCATGTTACTATACCACTTTTTCTCAGAATAGCAAGTAATTTGAGCCTTAAATTTTAGCCTTTTGCATTTTCCTGCCTGCTTTCACTGATTTTAATAACATCCTAAATAAAGCTTTATAAAGTATAATGAAATGTAGGAACAAAAATGCTATTTAGTAGAGGATTAAGGCAGGTGCTGAAGGACACCCTTGGTGTCCAAAAAGTGTCCATCTATCATTAAGAACAGTTAAAATCTATTAAAGTCTATTAAAATAAAAAATCTCTGTAACTTATTGAGGGAGATTGTATTTAAAGCAATTGCAAGAAGTTAAGAAAATTGCTCTGGACGGTTTAAGAGTGTCCTGCTCTGCCTATTGATCTAATGGCCCCAAGATTTAGATTTTATACCAACCATTAGCGAAATACCCGTTAGGGTATGAGCTAATGGCCCTATTTAATAATCTTACCACCTCGCTGTGGTAACTATAATATTATAACCTGCATGTTTTACTTGTAAACCTCTTTTAATAAGACCTTTGCTATATTTCCTGCTAATAGTTTATTGCCTTTTTCTGTGCAGTGTCCAAAATCTCCGCTAAAGACATCGACAAAATATTTGCTGTAACCTTCTCTCAGTACGGCAGTCTTAAATATTTCTTCATTGTCCACGAAGAATATTCCTTGTTCTCCTTCAAATATCTTCTTCAGCGGCTTTATGCTACGCACTGGATATTGCACACAAATCCATTTTACTTTCCTTCTATCTAGAATTTGTTTGAATCTCCGGTAGTTATTAACTGTTACAGGGTTATAAAATCTTTCGGACATTTGTTTTGCTTTCTCCTCATATTCCTTGCGTAGGATATAATTACCTGTCTCGCCATATACTGCCGCTAATCTTCTATATATCCGGTCGTCCTGAGGGTTGAGTTCAAGGGCCTTCTTTAATAACCGCTCTGCCTCGACAGGTTTTCCTTGTCTTATATAAAACGAGCTTAATTCCATATATGCCTGGTCGTTCTGGGGGTTGAGTTCAAGAGCCTTCTTGAATACTCGCTCTGCCTCGACAGGTTTTCCTTGCTCCAAGTAAAGCGAGCCTAATTCTGAATATGCCCGGTCGTCCTGAGGGTTGAGTTCAAGGAACTTCTTCAAATTTGTTTCCTGCTGAGTAAGATTATCTTCTTCAGTATAAGGAGCTTTTGATTCGATTTCAGGTTCTTGAGTAAGTAAGTTATTTTTTTGTAGCTTATAGAACTCCATTTCTTTAGCTTTCGTTATAATATGTACCAAAAGGAGTCTTGCTAGTTTATACGTTCTAAAAGACTTAAAAAGTAGCCTGATTTTACTAGTCGAATCTACTTCGTAAGGCGTGTAGTCTCCGGAATCATTTATCCCTATCATCGTAACTACCAAATCAGGCTGACACTTATCAAGATTAGCCTCTAGTTGCGATAGTATAAATCCTGTGTTAGTGCCAATGATACCTTTATCTATCACACTGAATTTTATTCCGATATTTTCACGGTTTAGTATCTCTTCTAAGAAAGCGGGGTATTGATTTTGGGTAGTAGACTCACCCAGGCACAAAATTCGGCATTCGCCTCTTTGCCTTATGGAAAGCTGGTTCCTGCGTTCTTGGAGGGATAAAATGATAAATCCACCGAGCCGTAATCCTATTTCAAGGATAATGAGAGTAAGGAATAGTCCGAATATAACAACAATTATTTTCTCTCGGAAAGGAATTTTGATTCGGTTATTTTTATTCAAAACGATGCCTTAGCTGTCCATTTCTTATTCATGCGAGAAACTATTAACTATTAACAAATAACGATTAACGAAAATGCGCCCAGCAGGAGTTGCCTGCCTACCGGCAGGCAGGTATCCAGTTCAAGTTACAAAATTATCTTCTACGCGCCCGAGTGGAGTCGAACCACCAATAGCCAGTTCCGAAGACTGGTGCCCTATCCATTAGGCTACGGGCGCAGTCTATATTACCTCACACCTATCTCCGAGTATCTCTCTAAATTTTTCAAGCCTCTTTTTATCTACGCTAAAGACATCGCTCTCTGTGGTACTACGAACCGGAGAATTAAGTTGTATCTTATCCGGGTTTATCTTATCGACAAATTCTTTTATTTTTCTAATATGTCCTAAACCATCATTTAAGCCCTTAACTAGCATAATCTCAAGCCAGATTTTCCCCAAAAATTCTCTCCTTAAATTCATTAAGCCATTTATTATATCCTTAATATCTATGCTGTTTTGGGGCCTGTTTATACTTTGAAAAATGGGAAGGGTTATTGCATTTAAAGAAGGGACTATCAAATCTGCACCTAACAATTCTTTGCGCACTAAAGGGTCGTTCAATAGAGAGGCGTTGGTAATAACTGCTAGGGGGATAGAGGTAATCTTTTTTATTTCGGCAATTAATTCACCTATTTTAATATTTAGGGTGGGCTCTCCTGAGCCAGAGAAAGTTATATAATCCAGCTTCTCTGTCTCTTGCTCATTATTTTGTAACCACAAGCGTAATTCACTAATTATTTCTTCGACCTGGACGTATTCTTTTCTTTCTCTAGTCTGCGCTTCGGTCTTACCCAACTGGCAATAAACACAGTTAAAACTGCATATTTTATAAGGTGTTAGGGTTACACCCAGGGATAAACCCAGTCTTCGCGATTTTACCGGACCGTAAATGTATTTCATGGCACTATTATACCATAAACCCCGCCCTTCCTTCAATAAAGCTCATCACAAAAAGGAATGGCGGGGCAAATAAAATCCCCCACCTTTTTAGTTTCTTGGTGTTTGGCCTTAGGTCTTTGCTTTTCCTAAATTACCTAAAACCTAATAAGGTGGGGGCAATATTTCTATTTTATTTCTACAACACAGTTATTAGTTCCAAAACTGTTAGGTATGCAATAAGTGCAATGAGGATCATTAGCCCAGGTTCCATCTACAAAGAATTTATATTCATATTTACCGGGCTTTAAATCAATGTTTACTTTCCAGTTACCTTGAGAGTCCTTTATTGCAGAAAGTTTTTTTGTATTCCAATTATTAAAACTCCCGGCAAGGCTGACTTTCTTTGCCTCTGGCGCATGAATCTTGAATTCTGCAGGTCTTGACTTGGATATTCTTGCCATCACAACCTCCTTGTTTATTAACTATATTTATACACAATAGTTTGGTTACTGTCAAGGATTTTATTGCATCAACCGGAAAATAATGTTGATAAAAAGCAACTTAAACCCCATCACCCATTCTTCACCGCTACAATAGAAATGCCGTTCTTATCAGCTAATTTTATACTTTCTTCTTTGTCTAAGAAAAGCGTCTTTTCTGCCTCAAAAACTAAGCAGCCGGCATGCGTTTTAATAAGATTTTTTATTGTATTTAACCCCACCACAGGTATGTCAAACCGCAAGTCCTGTTTGGGCTTGCTTACCTTAACCACAGTAAAACCGCCTCTTGTAATTCTGCCTGCGCGTCTGATAAGATTATCCGTACCTTCAAGCGCCTCAACAGCCACTATGGCCTTATACTTAACTGCTACTGTCTGGCCGATATCTAAATAAGCGATTGCCTTGGCTAAATCTAGTCCGAAATATATGTTTTCCCATTCGTTAAAATCGGGTTCCCTTTTTGTCAACGTGCCCTGTTTAGGTAAAAAGTCTTCCATGAAAGCCGTGGATTCCATCAATTCAAAACCCAACCCTTTTAATTTTTCCGCTACCGCACCAAATATAGTGTCTGCTTTTTTATCTTTTAAGCTCTCCAGCAGGTTTTTAACTTCTTCGTCTTTAGCTAGCTCTTTACTGAATAGCCGGTGAGGGCTTATTTGGCCCGCCATAACAATCTTAGTTATCCCTTCTCTCTTTAATATTTCAGATATCCTGCGGAATTCATTCAGGCCTATCCAATACATCTTATCTACAGATTTCTTTAATCTAAAAGAGGTATCACCTTTTATGGCAATTGCTACAATGTAATAATTCTTTTTCTTTGCAGCTTCAGAAAACAGGATAGGAAACCTTCTGTTCCCGGCAATCAACCCGATTTTTTCCATAATTTTTATTGTTATGTAAACGGATTATTAGTATCCCTTAAGCCTGACTCTTTAAAAGGGACGCTATGTTCGTAAGCGGCAGGAGTGAGCTATGCCTCTTTGAGAATTTCTGACAAAACTAATTAAATAAGAAATTTCTTTGCAAGGGCCAATTTCTTTTTCTGCTTTATCTGCGGCATGTTTAATTGAGAGCCCGGAGTTAAACAATATCTTAAATGCCCGGTTGAGCTCTTGCATAGATTCTTTGGCGACATTATTACGCCTTAAGCCAACCAGGTTTAGCCCATAGACTAAAGCCGGATGCCCATCGCATGTGGAATAAGGCGGGATATCCTGGACTACCTTGGAGCAGCCGCCGATAATCGAAAGCAGGCCTACCCTGACAAACTGGTGTATAGCAACCAGCCCTCCGATTACTGCCTTATCTTCAATAGTCACATGTCCGGCGAGCGTTCCGTTATTAGCAATGATGCAATTATTACCCACCCTGCAATCATGGGCAATATGCGCATAGGCCATAAAAAGATTATGGCTGCCCACAATAGTCTTTGAACCATCATCCGTGCCGGGATTAAAAGTGCAATATTCTCGGATAATATTATTGTCCCCTATCTCTAAGAAACTTTTTTCACCTTTATATTTTAAATCCTGCGGACAGCTTCCTATAACCGCACCTGTAAATATCTGGCAAGACTTACCGATAGCAGTATTACCCTCTATTACGCAATGAGCGCCGATAATCGTCTTTGCTCCTATAGTGGCGCTATCTCCTATAATAGTATAAGGGCCAACCTGAATTTCATCGGCCAATTTTGCTTTTTTAGATACTATTGCAGTAGAATGTATTTTTGCCATTTTAACTTAAATAAAAACGAGGTTTATCAAGAATCAACCAGGGCGAACATTAAATCCGCTTCAGCTACTATTTTACCGTTTACAAACGCCTTTGCTCTCACTCGGCCTGTTTTTGATTTTATCTTATCGGCTTCTACTTCGAG
>JAPLLU010000001.1 GCA_026387385.1 Candidatus Omnitrophota bacterium | reverse complement strand
TTGGCCAGGCTTGCGGCAATATAGCCGAGCGATATAGGAAAAAGATCGCCTCCCAAAGGAGGCAAATTAAAAAGCAGGACTTTTGTATTCATAGGTCTTGGAATTAAGTATTTTATCCGCAGGGTGCAAAAAATATGTCGCACAGGCAAGGTTATTATATAACAAAAATGCCGAATTTCCAGAAATTATGGCTTATTAGAGATAGATTTTATGTCCGTTTTCCACTTGGATGGCACATTTTGGGCACAAAAAAGGGCTGAACGGTTTAGTTCAGCCCTTTTTTGATTAGTGAAATTATATTAAACTATTTAACTTCTTCTAACTATTATAAAATTAGAATTTATAAGTAGCCCCAACACTCATCGCGGTTTCATCAACAAATCTGCCTTCAAGGTTTAATTTCCAGTTTTCACCAATCTTGTAATCTGTGCCTACAAACACGCCAAAGTTGTCATCGGCTTTAAGCTTCAACTTTCCATCTTCATCTTTATAGTTCGCTCTTAAGTCTGAATACTTTACGCCAAGATAAGGTATAAAATCACCTATTTTTTTAGCAATATAAGGTGCGACTTGCCATTCCTGTATGGTCGTATCCGCTTCCCAGGAATCTGTACCTGATTCATCCGCAATCAAGTCTCCAACATCATCATATACATTCATCGACCCTGCCATTTTCATTTTATCATGTTTATGTCTTAAATATTGAGCCTCACAACCAATAATCCAGTCATTTTCTAGAGAATATGTGCCTTTCATGCCAAATCCATAAGCAAGGGCATTGTTACTATTAAACTCCTCACTTGCATTCCATGTGCCAGTATCCTCCCCATCGTCCCAGGTTCCACTTTGTTTGCTTGTGGCTTTAAAATCAGCGGTACCTAATTTAACATAAATATCTAAATTCTCAAACAGACCATAACTTGCTTTTACCATTGTGCGATACATGTTATCAATTTCGGTCTTTGCTGTGCCGGCTATGGTAACGTCCTCTCCTCCTTCTACAGTTGCACCTGTATCCTTCATATCCCGGTCAAACACAAACTCCTGGTCCAAACCAATAGCTAACTTGCCCTTACCTTGTGTTTCTGCCCCGCCTATGCTTGCTGCATAGACTGCCAAAGGCAAACACAGAAGAGTTATTAAACTTAAAAGAATTATTTTTTTCATCTGGTCTCCTTTTAAACTCTTGCCAAAGTTATTTTTCTTTTACAGATAAATAATCTATAAGCATGCCTCTTGCAACATCACCCCCCTTCCAGGCGAGATTTGCTTTAAAGACATCTAAAATACCTTTTTCTTCAAGTTATACTCCTGATAGGTGATTTGTCAATGGATATTACTATATTGCGTTACATTCCAAAATTGCTTGCAATTTAGTGAGCGGGTTTCAAATTAAGAAGACGGTAGTGCTGGGGGTAACATTGGGGTAGGGAAAATTGGTTGAGAATAAGGATTGTTATTTATAGAGGGGTTAAGTTTGCCCCACCTCCCACTGGTGTCCAAAAAGTGTCCACCTGTAATTAAAAACGGCTAAAATCTATTAGTGGCTATTAAAATAAAAAACTCAATAAGTGCCTTACGGAGTTTTTAGTTAGAGTAATTTCAATATGTTGGAAAAATTGCAATGCCCGGCTCTGGAAAAAAACGAGCCCAATGGTATTCTAACTTTTGCGGGCAGTACAATTCACTTCCGCAGTAAGTTGAGGAAAGTGACGCCCCCACCATGTGCTTAATCTGTAAAAAAAATAGTAATTCTCTAGTGGTAATACTTTGCTTGCCGAAAATAAGCGAAAACCACGGATGTCTTCAATCTCAAAATCCTTAAGCATCTTCTTAAGGGACGCAATAGTAAAGTGGAAAACGTGACTTCGGTGCGGGTGTCTAGTCAGGCGATCAAACAGCGGAACGATATGCTTTTGAACCCAGTAGGTAAACCAAGTATGCATTGGAACGCCAACTACAATTATCCCTTTAGATTTTAAAACGCGTTTTGCTTCCTCAACCACTTTTTGCGGGTCGTATAAGTGTTCCAATACGTGACTGAGAATTGCGACGTCAAACTGCCCGCTGTGAAAAGGAATTCCTTCGCAAATGTTATTCTGGACAAGACGGTACGGTCCTCTACGGCTGGCACAAATCAAATCTTTCGGGTTGAAATCCACTCCAAACCATTCGATCTCTTTTGTTCCCCCATATTGGATCAGGCGACCAACCCCGCAGCCAATATCCAACAGGTAGAGGTGATCTTTCTTCTTTTGCTCTTCACGAATCGTGCGGGCAATATCTACATAACGGGCTAAGCGCAATTCATACTTACAGTTGGAATTTTCTTGTACACCAAACGCACAATATCTTTTCTTCATAGAAGAATCTAGTCTCTTTATTTTTCTGGCGCAACAATCACTCGATTAGAAACTTCCTTACCAAGATAGCCACTATAGCAATATAAGAAAAACTGCTAGACCTAACGGAAATTTACCCTTTTTTTCTATTTATACCTCTGTTCTTTCAAAATTGCAAGCAATTTAGTGAGCAAAAAGACTCTCTGTTTGTTCTGTCGCAATTTCCTAGTTAATGCCTTAAACTCGCACTCTAATCACGCAAGATATCGAAGATAATACCATTAACTAGGGGGCATTAACTAAGTGGCGATTTAGAGATAAAGAGATAAGATGGGGAGATTTATTGGGCTTATTTTTGAAAACCAGGGAAAGAATTAAAAATTGAAATAATTAGTAAGGGGTTGATGATAAAAATAATGCCCTAACTTTTTGACACATCGACACATAAAAAATACCCTGACTAGTGTTAGTAATCAGGGCTTGAGTTATCTCTCATTCTAGATTTTGAGAAATTTAATTGGCTGCGCGCATTGGTATAGGTAATAACTATATCTCTTAACGCAGACAAGCCTATTATAGTACAAAAATGCCGAATTTCCAGAAATTATGGCTTATTAGAGATAGATTTTATGTCCGTTTTGTCCGGGATTTTTTGGCCTAAAATTCTCTAGCTCTTTGAGGAATCAGAAGATAGATTTATCCACCTATCTTTGTCCGGACATGGGCTATAAGTCGCTGTCAGTAGTTGAAAACTATCTCTATCCCTTTGTTAATAACCCACGGAACATAAAAAAGGCCGCGACCATAATAAACAATGCAGCCCATAGATAATCTTG
>JAPLLU010000137.1 GCA_026387385.1 Candidatus Omnitrophota bacterium | reverse complement strand
GCTTGAGCCCTTCTTTGGCTAAACCTGCAGCAAAACAGACTGCATGCCCTTCAGCAATGCCCACATCAAAAAATCTCTCCGGATATGCATCCCGGAATTTATCCAGGCCTGTTCCTTCTGGCATGGCAGCAGTTATAGCCACGATTTTTTTGTTAACTCCTGCTAACTCAACCAATTTTTCGCTAAACACTTCAGTATAAGTCTTGAGACTAGGGAAATCTTCAGGCTGTTTTGCCTTACCAGTAGTAATATCAAATGGGCTGGCGCTATGGAATCTTACGGGATCAGTCTCTGCTGGCTCATAACCTTTGCCCTTTTTGGTAATTACATGGAGCACGAGCGGGCCTTTAATCTTAAGGATATTTTTTATAGTTGGAATTAAAATATGCAGGTCATGCCCGTCTAAAGGTCCAAAATAACGGAAGCCCAATTCTTCAAACAAAATCCCCGGAATGAAGAGCCCTTTTAGGCCTTCTTCAAACTTTTCAGCAATCTTCAAGAGACGGCTTCCTTTGGGAATCCGCGAATTAACAAAATTATCCAATGAATTCTTAAAACGATTGTATATGGGTAGTGATATAATTTTATTCAGGTATGTGCTGATCGCCCCCACGTTAGGAGCTATGCTTAACTCATTTGTATTCAGGATAATCAGTATATCCTTTTTAAGGTGCCCGGCGTTATTTAGGCCTTCAAAACATAATCCCCCGCTTAAAGAACCATCCCCGATTACTGCCGCGACATTAAAATATGATTCTTCGCTCAGGCAGTCCCTGGCGCAGGCAAGGCCAGTGGCCAGCGACACCGCAGTTGAACTGTGCCCAGTGGTAAATGCGTCGTATGGAGATTCTTTCTGCGAAGGGAATCCGCTTATGCCCTGGTATTTGCGAAGACTAGCAAAGTCTTTATTCCTGCCGGTTAAAATCTTGTGCGCATAAGACTGGTGCCCTACGTCCCATATAATCTTATCCCTGGGCGTATCCAGACAATAATGCAAGGCAATTGATAACTCTACTGCCCCTAAGCTTGATGCAAGGTGCCCTCCGCAAGAAGAGACTACTTCAATAATCCTCTGGCGAATTTCCGAAGCAAGGCCAGGGAGTTGGTCAAGGCGTAATTTCTTTAAGTCCTGCGGACCACTAATATTCTCCAAAAGCATTAAATCTAATCTCCTTTATCCGCCTCATCATCAAATTTATCTAGCGAGAACTTCCCTTCTTTTTTCATCAGCAATTCTACTTTACGCTGTGCATCCCTAAGCATTGCCGAACAATCCTGTGCCAATTTTACCCCTTCCTCATATTTTTTTAAAGATTCCCCCAGCGTAAGCTTTCCGCTAGACAGCTCTTCGACAATTTTCTGTAAACGTTTAATGTCCTCCTCAAATGTATGTTTCTCTTTCATCCATTACCTCCTCAACCGAACCCACAAAACCGCCTTTATCTAAAATTGTTTTGACCTTATCTCCGATTTTTAACTTGGTTGCGTCTTTGATAATTATCCCTTCGGGCATAATCATAGTTAAGCTATATCCCCGCGACAATACTGCCAAGGGACTTAATGCCTTAAGGCTTTTGATAAAAGAACTCATCCTCTCACCAAAAATCTTTAAATAATTCTGGGTATTATTATTTAAACTGGAGCTCAGTTCGTCGAGCAACTGTTGTTTTTCGAATAATCTGTCCTGAGGGCTCTTCAGAGTATGGCGTAAAGTAATCAGGGTATTATTCAAATTATTAATCTTTTCTTGGAAAGAAAAATTCAACTCATGTCTTAAGTTTTCTAGTTCAGATAGCAAATTATTTTTCTTATCCACAATAATCTTGGCCGCTGCTGAAGGAGTCTCAACAAAACAGTCCGCTACTAAATCTGAGAGAGTAAGATTGATCTGATGTCCTACTGCCGAAATTATAGGTATAGCTGAATTATATATTGCCCGGGCAACAACTTCTTCATTGAATGCCCAGAGGTCTTCAACGCTGCCTCCTCCGCGGCTAATAATAATCGCGTCTACTTTCTTAAATTTATTAAGGTCCGCTATACCCTCGGCTATCTCAGTAGCAGCCCCTTCTCCTTGAACGCGGGTAGAACGAATTACTATATCTGTGCAACTTGAGCCTTTCTTAAGTATTTGCAGAATGTCTCTAACCGCTGCGCCTGCTACAGAAGTAACTATACCTACCGTAAAAGGCATTAGCGGTAATTCCTTTTTGTGGGCAGGGTCAAACAACCCTTCTTTAGCCAATTTTTTCTTAAGTTGCTCAAAAGCTAATTGTTGAGCGCCTATGCCTTTAGGCTCGATTTCTTCCACGATAAGCTGATACTGGCCCCGGGGAGGATAAACATCGATTTTGCCAAAACAAATAACCTTAAGTCCGTCTTCGATTTTAAATTTAACCTCTTTATTCGCCCGGCTAAACATTGCCGCGGCTAAAACTGCGTCTTTGTCTTTAAGAGAAAAATAAAAATGTCCTGAAGTAGCTGCCTTAAAATTAGAAATTTCTCCCTCAACCCAAACCTCAGCAAAGGTATTCTCCAAAATTAATTTTATATCCTGGGTAACCTCAGAGACAGTATATATGTGCTTGGGTTTCTTTAGATTTTGTGATTGTGCAAAAAGGTCGGTTTTCTCAAGCATTATTCGCTATCCCTATATAAAAGCTTCTAATCTGTTGTGGTATTGCCTACAGTCTGGTTAACAGGCTGCTCCATTGCGGCCGGCACAATACTTTCGGGTTCTTTGGGTTTCTTCTTTAAAACAATCATATTCACAGAATAAGGGCTTAAGTCTAATATCTCCTGATATAGCTCAACGGAACCTATTTCTCTTTCTACTACCGGTTTAAATATACAGTTTATGCTACAGGTTGAATCTATAGTATATAATTGATATAAATAATTCTCTTTTATATTTTTAATATCAATTTTTATATTACGCGTGAGAGACTTAAATTTTTCGGATTTATCGTTTAACTCCAGGGCTTTCCTTAACAGGTTTTTTAGCCTTTTATTAGCACGGATACCGGAAATATCCAGCTGGCGCTGCATAATTTTTGTTAATTTGTCATGGGCACTAAGATTAATTAACATCTTTCTTTCTGCGTTATTCATAGTGACTATATTACTCGATAAATAGTTTTTACCTGACTCGGGGTCAATGTAATTGTAAATGAGTATAGTAATATCATCGGCTGCTTTTGTGGCAATTACACCCACAAATTCATCGTTAAACTTTGAAGAAGACACAAACATATTATTCCCTAAGTTAGATAACATTCTGAATGTGTTATAAATGCACTTTGGCGCGCCTTGATATTCCGGGGCTACTGAATCAAATCCAAACACACCTACATTCCTTACTACCCCATCTTTGTTACCTTTAAAGTCTTCCAGGCAGAAGTAGAGCTGATAATCAATGCCTGCTTCATACATATTCTTTATGCGGCTTGGGATATAACTTGCGCCCACAAAAGCCCGTTCCTGTCTTTCAAACAACACATTAGCGCCGCTATCATAATTCCATTCGTCTACGATCAGAGGTATATTTCTATCGAAATTAAAATAAAAAAGCCAATCCCGTATAAGTGCCACGCCGGTTTTCTTATAGATAGTTGAGTCTTTCTCTGTTTTAGGGCTGGTTGAGTAAGCATGCCAGGTAATAAAATCCAGGGGCAGATGATAATGGGAACAAAATTTAATTAATTCGTAGATAAGGCTTCTTTCGGGAGTAGCTATTGAATTGCTATCAAAGTTCTGAAACCACCAACTCACTGCCGGTCCGCCTAACGGTATATGTATCTTTGTTTCCGCGCTCAGCTCATTGATGCTCTCGGCAATTACCCTATATATATTGAGGTAATCCTGTTCCCTGCCTAAGAAGAAATCATCAAGATCAGGCGCGCTCCAGACTTCATACCAGATATTATATCTTTTATCGCAACTTAAATTTTTAATGTGTTTCTTTATGAGCTCCTTGAAAGCCTTAAGATTTACCACCGGGCTCTTTCTGTCTAAGACCTTACCCAGGCCTGCCGGCGTGCCAAATATATCCAGAATAACTACCCCGCCAGCCTCGCTTATTTTCTTAATGATATTTTCGTAATTAATCAATAACTTATCCTGTAAATCTTTGTTCTTTGAGAGTTGATTTATCTCCCAGAGATTATATTGCATACGATATAAGTTGTTAAAACCGATATCGTTCTGCCAGGTATTTAATACTTCGGATGCTGCTATCCCTTGCGGCCAAAAAGGATTATAATGGAAGCCCCGTCCGCTTAAATCCACTGCGGGCTTGAAAATTTTTGGTAATGGGACGGTAGCAGAATTGATGTCTAAAGTAAATTCAAGATCGTCGGCCTGCTGGGAAAACAGGACACCAGGACACCAGGACACAAGGACACAAGTTAAAAGAATAAAAATTAAGCTATGAAGCTTGCAATTTTTTGTTTGAGCTTGGAGCTTGGAGCTTGGAGCTTGGGGTTTATTCATTTAATAATTTTCTCTGTATTCTTTTGATGGACCTCGCCTTACCCGTTAACTCGTCAATATCTAATACCGCGCCCTGTAGCTGGATATTTCCCTCTGCTACTTCAAATCTGGTGGGAACACAGGTAATAAATCTTTCCAAAACATCTTCTACCCTTCTGCCAATAACCGAATCCATAGGTCCGGTCATACCCACATCTGTAATATAAGCGCAGCCTTGCGGTAAAATTTTCTCATCGGCAGTTTGTATGTGCGTATGGGTACCTAAGACAGCGCTTACTTTATCCTCTAAATACCAACCCAGGGCAACTTTTTCCGAGGTTGCCTCAGCGTGAATGTCCACAATGATTATTTTGGTATCCTTAGATAATACTTCTATTGCCTGACGGCTAGACTTAAAAGGACATTCCAGTGCCTCCATAAATACCCTGCCCTGGACACAAACCACGCCTACTTTAAGGCCGTCTTCTGCGGTAAATACTTCTGCGCCCCTGCCGGGTACGCCTTGCGGAAAATTTACAGGCCTTAAAATACGCTTCTCTTCATCAATAATCTCAAAGATTTCTCTCTTTTTCCAAACGTGGTCTCCGGATGTAAGCACATCTATTCCCGCATCAAACAACTCCCTTGCTACTTTAGGAGTGATTCCCGAACCACCAGCGGCGTTCTCCGCATTAGCGATAACAAAATTGAGTTTAAATTCTTTTTTTAACCCGGGCAACAGCTCCTTAATTGCCTCCCTGCCGGGCGAGCCTACTATGTCTCCGATAAATAGTATATTCATAGCTTACAAGTCAACGGTTAACAGACCACGGTCGACAGATAAAACTGTGAACAGTGGACAGTGGACTGTGGACTACTTAGCGTATTCTATCGCTCTTGTTTCTCTGATGACAGTGACTTTGATCTGTCCCGGATACTCCATTCCTTCTTCTATTTTCTTGCGGATATCCCGAGATAGATTTATAGCATCGCTATCCGATATTTTTTCCGGCTGGACAATAATCCGTATCTCGCGGCCAGCCTGTATGGCATAAGACTTTTCAACCCCCTTAAAAACATTAGCAATGGATTCTAGCTTATCTAATCTCTTTATATAAGTTTCTAGTGTCTCTCTTCTTGCTCCGGGCCGGGTTGCACTTATAGCATCTGCTGCTATCACCAACACTGCATATAGGCTCTTGGACTCTGCTTCTTCGTGATGCGCCTCAATTGCAATCTGGACCTCGGGCTGCTCGTTGAATTTCCTGGCTAAGTCTGCCCCTATTTTGGCGTGCGTGCCTTCAATCTGATGGTCAATGGCTTTTCCGATATCATGCAATAGGCCGATGCGCCTTGCCAATTTGAAATCCAATCCTAATTCCGAGGCCATCACCCCTAACAAAAAAGAAACCTCCATAGAGTGCTGCAGGGCATTTTGACCGAAACTAGTGCGGTATTTCAAGCGGCCTAAAAGCTTTATTATTTCCGGGTGCAATCCATTAACCTGAGCCTCAAACGCTGCATGTTCTCCCTCTTCGCGTATCTTCTCATCCATTTCCTTTTTGACCTTCTCGACTATCTCCTCGATTCTTCCCGGATGAATCCTGCCGTCGCCAATAAGCTTCTCTAAACTCAAACGCGCAATTTCCCTGCGCACTGTATCAAAACAGGACAGAGTTACTGCTTCAGGCGTATCGTCAATGATAACATCTACGCCGGTTGCCATCTCTAATGCGCGGATGTTCCTGCCCTCTCTTCCTATAACCCTACCTTTCATTTCGTCATTAGGCAAAGTGACTACGCTCACAGTTGACTCTACCGTATGGTCAGCAGCGCACCTCTGAATAGCCAAACTGATAATTTCCCTAGCTCTCTTCTCTTCGATGCCGTGTAATTCCTCTTCCTGCTTTCTGATCAGCACCGCTTTTTCGTTATTCAATTCCTCGTTAAGCCGATTAAGCAATATCTGTTTTGCCTCTTCCGCAGATAAGGATGAGATTTTCTGCAATCTTTCCTTTTCTTCAGCAATGAGTGAAAGCAGTTGATTATCTTTGTTTTTTATCGCTTCTTCCTGTTTCTTTATATTGTCCTGTCTTAGCTCTATTTCCTTTTCTTTCTTCTCTAAAAGGTCGAGCCTGCGGTCAATATTTTCTTCTTTTTGTGACAGGCGTCTTTCTAGGTTTGTTATCTCCTGACGCCTATCTTGTGTTGAGCGCTCAAAATCCTGGCGCATACGATACAAAAGGTCCTTGGCTTCTAATTCTACTTCTCTATGTTTATCCTGTGCCTCTTTTTTAGCCTGCTCCAATATGTATTTGACCTTAGCCTCAGCGTCCTGGATTTTCCTTTCTGCTATGTATCTTCTAAAGGCATATCCGGCGAACACTGCAACTGAAGCAGTAACAAAAAATATAATTATATTTATCATTAGTTAATCGCCCTCCTTTATTCTAAAATTGAACTAGTTTTTAAGTATTAAAATGTTTGTGCTATTTTATCCGTTTTAAGATATCCTGTAATCACGATTGGCTACTGATGAAAAAGAGGTAACGGATGAAACAAAGCTTTGAACCTTAAGCAAAGATTACTCTGTCAACAGCTGCATCCGTTATGGTGGCGGGTACAAAAGGTAAGATTTGAAAATCAAAGGCTAGGCCTATAGAAACTGCCTTTTGGGAAAGTTTTTTTAATAAATTGTCGTAAC
This sequence comes from Candidatus Omnitrophota bacterium, assembly GCA_026387385.1. Lineage (GTDB taxonomy): Bacteria > Omnitrophota > Gorgyraeia > Gygaellales > Profunditerraquicolaceae > JAPLLU01. The sequence continues at coordinate 15,519 of JAPLLU010000137.1, read as the reverse complement.
AACCTTTACCGCGTCCTAAGCGATTACCTTTCTTATCAAAAGCGACTCCCGGCGCTATCACTAAGTCTACATCTTCTAAGTTAACAAATCTTTTAATCGCTGGTTCGCGTATCCCATAAAGACCTTTTTTAAGCTTTGCCATATGTTGCAAAATACAGGGCCTAATTATTCTATCGCTTTTACAAACCGGCACTGTAACTGTCTTACCTATTTTTTTTGCTTCTTTTATCATCTCTTGCGTATTGACCTCGCCATCAAACGAAAGATAAAACATCACTATCTTTGCTTTCTTAAAAACTAAAGTTCTGAAAAGTTTATCTTTTATTATCTTGCTTTTTCTTCCTCGGTCTGCCTCCTTCTGTGTTTTTAACCTCAAAAGAATTTTACTACGGATTTGCTTTTTTGTCAATCCTTCAATAAACTCGGAATTGACACTGAGCGAAGTCGAATGTGTCAACATTATCAACTCTCACCTAATGGCCGTGCGCATCTTCTTTGGGTTCAAACGCGCTTGAGTCCTTACCTATTTTTTTGTAATAATCAGCTAAAGCTGACCTTAATGCCTGCTCTGCCAAAATCGAACAATGAAGCTTTATTGCAGGCAGCCCCCCTAATGCCTCAGCCACAGCTTTGTTAGAAATCGCCAAGGCCATAGCAATGGTTTTACCTTTAACCATCTCAGTAATCATGGAACTCGTGCTTATTGCTGCCCCGCAACCAAAAGTCTTAAACTTTGCATCTACAATAATATCGTTCTCTACCTTAATATACATCTTCATCACGTCACCGCAAACGGGGTTACCGACGGTACCGATACCGCTAGCATCGGGTATCTCTCCGACATTACGGGGATGTAAAAAATGATCCATTACTTTTTCTGAATAAGGTTGTTCTGCCATTATTAGTTTGGAGTTTGCCTGCCTGCCGGCAGGCAGGGAGTTGTGAGTTTTGAGTAATTTCTCCTAACTCCGAACTCCTTACTCCTAACTTTTGGACATTATTAACTTATGCGGCTTAATCGCCTTCTTGTAATCTTTTGCAGTGCGAATCTCTTTAAGTTTAAAGAGCTTCTTACTCTTCTCTAATTCCTTATAGATTAGAACCCAAGCGCAGTCGCATTCCTTATCCACTTCGCACTTACCCTTATCCATGCCTCCGCATGGGCCATTTAGCAGCCCTTTGGGGCAAAGCGTGATAGGACAGATTCCTGCGGTAGATTCGAGAACGCAGTCACCGCACAGAGAACATTTCTCAAAAAAGTTTCCTTTAGCATCCATTACCGCGCCAAATAATGTATTGCATCCCGGCAAGACTGCTAAACCTAATCTATCGTTATCCTTTACTGACTGCGTACCCAGGCCACAAGCCAAAATTAAAATAGCTTCTGCTTCACGCAAGGCCTTGGTATTCTTGGCTAATTCGGTTTTTATCTGACTTGCTACGCAGGGCGCATCCGGAATACATGTGCCGACAACCAGCTTACCTTGTTTTTCTAACTCCTGCTGCATCTTCAGCAGCTCCTCTTTACCGCCGCTTTTACAGGTAGTCGCGCATTCACCACAACCTACAAGGAATATCTTGGTGTACCCTTTTAAACTATCTATTATTTCCTGCAGTGGTTTCTGTTCGCTAATAATCATTTCTCCTCCGAAAATGACCAGATTAAAGGTGTTAAAATTTTAACACTCTTTAAGCAAAGACACAAGTAAAAACGCCTGCTAAAAACCAATCTTTATACTTGCTCACCTTTAAGTTTTTGCAATCTCTGTTTGATTTTAGCCTCGTAGCCGATATCTGTAGGCTCGTAGTATTGGACTTTCTTCCTCGTATATTTCTGTTTTACATAATGGCCTGCGTAGTCATGGCTGTATTTATAGCCTTTACCGTGGCCCAGGGCTTCTGCAGCCGGGTAAGAGGCATCCTTAAGGTGGTCAGGGACTTCCTGTACTTTTTTATTTTCGATATCTGCGTAGGCCTTATCAATAGCCAAGTAGCTGGCATTAGATTTAAGCGCGCAGGCAACATATATCGCAGCTTGTGCCAAAGGAATCCTGGCTTCGGGCATTCCTACAAACTCCGATATTTGTAATGCCGCATTTGCTAAAACTATAGCAAGGGGGTCAGCATTGCCTACATCTTCAGCAGCACAGATGCAAATCCTACGGGCAATGAAACGCGGATCCTCTCCTGCATAGAGCATCTTTGCCATCCAGTATAAAGCTGCATCCGGGTCAGAGCCGCGCATAGATTTTATAAATGCAGAGGCAGTATCATAATGAGCGTCTTCATCCCTGTCATAAAGGACTGCCTTTTTCTGTATGGACTCAGAGGCAACTTCCAAATTAAAATTAATAAACCCCTCTTTGGATTTGGCAGTGGTGAGCGCGCCTACCTCAAGGGCATTAAGCGCCCTGCGGGCATCTCCTTCGCAGGTCTTGGCTAAGAAAGATAATGCCTTTTTATCTACTCTTATCTTTAAATTCGCCAAGCCCCTGGTCTTATCATTTAAAGCAGAAAAAAGTATGCGCAAAATCTCGGTTTCCTTCAAAGGCTTTAGCTCAAAGACAAGAGAGCGCGATAAAAGCGGAGAGACAAGATAAAAGTATGGGTTGTGAACTGTTGCGCCGATTAAAATCGGGTTACCCTCTTCCACATCCGGCAGCAGCACATCCTGCTGGGCTTTATTAAAACGGTGTATCTCGTCAATAAAAAGTATGGTCTTTTGTGCAGTGCTGGATTTTTTTAATTTCGCCTGCGCAATAATCTTTCTTAATTCTTCTACGTTAGAGGTAGTAGCATTTATCGCTACATAATTGGATTTGGTGACATTTGAAATACACCAGGCTAATGAGGTTTTGCCTGTCCCTGGTGGTCCATAGAGTATTAACGAACTAATACGGTCTGCCTCAATTGCCCTACGCAGTAGTTTTCCTTCACCCAGAATATACTCCTGGCCTATGAATTCATCTAAAGTAGCTGGCCGCATGCGTACGGCCAAAGGAAGGCTTTTATAATTTTCTTTTTTGTGTTGTTCTTCAAAAAGGTCCATCTTTAAAGCGTAAAGCTTAAAGCGAAAAGTGTAAAGTTAAAACGAAAAGTTTAAAGTTTTTAATTTTAAGTTCCAGTTTTGCGCTTTTAGCTTTGCACTCTACGCTTCCTGAGTTTTTAATTCTGGATAAAAAGAATCCCCGCATGTGCCGTTGGATTCTGATGGGCTGAACCGTTTTGGTTACAAGTGGGTGCTTTCTCACTGACACCAAGGTGCCAATGAAGCGAAGCTCCCTTTATATTGGTGTTGGTTCAACAATCATCAAAAAACTCCAACGCGCACGGCAGGGATATTTTAAAAGAACATGATTTGCAAGAAAAGTATAACACACCATGTAATATAAATCAAGGCTATCTGATCTGAGCGCGGAATCTGTCTATTAAAACCCTGCAAACCAGAGCGTGCACAGGATTTACCTCGGCCTCAGTCAATGTGCGCTCATCTGAGCGATAAAGACAGGAAATAGTTAACCCCCTGAAACCAGAAGGAATTTGTTTGCCTTTATAATAATCCACCACCTCTACTTCCTTAAGCAACTCTAATCCTTTATCTCTCATTGCTTTTAATATAGCGTCTATTGCAATGTCTTCTTTGAGCACGACGCTGATATCTCTGGAGATTCCGGGATATTTGGGCAGGCCCTTAAACTGCCTTCTTAAATTTGCGAAAGCAAGCAGCCTGTCCAAAGAAAGCTCCAGGACAAACACATCTTTATTTTTGATATCCAGGTGATCTAACGACTCTCTTCCTAGTCTATTTATTAGGCCGATCTTTTCTCTATTAATAGAAACGGCCATTCCCCGGGTATCATCCATAGTAAAACTATAATCACTGATGCCCAACCGCTTAAAGAGCACTTCCAATATACCCTTTAAATGCAAAAATCCCGCCGCGTCTTTTATTAGGCCCTGTTCAAGCAATAATGATTTTACTCCACAAATAGCAATGCCGAGCGCTAAATTCTCGTTCTCTTGCTGTGAAGACGGCGAGAATACTTTGGCGATTTCAAAAATATTAATATACTCCTGCTTTTGATTAAGATTGTAGCTTATGCAAGAGGCAAGGCTGGGTATAAGATTAGGCCTTAAGATTCTCTGTTCCCTGTTTAAAGGGTTAGCAATCTCTATAGTGTCGCTTGCGCACTGTATCCCAAAGGCCTTTAATAACTCCTTATCAACAAAACTGTAAGTGATGACCTCATTCAGGCCTAAGCCAACAAGTATATTTTTTGTCAAAGAAACCATATCGCGCATTTGCGCTATACCCACCTGCGGGCTTACTGCCGGTGAGCTCTTCGGTATATTTTCATAACCGGATATCCTGGCTATCTCTTCAATTAAATCTATCTCTGAACTTACATCCGCTCGATGAGAGGGCACCTCAAACTTAAAATCGTTTCTTGACTTTGTTTTTGTCTTAAGCCCAAGGTTATTTAGAATTCTTTTTATCTTGTCTCTTCCGATATCTACTCCCAGGAGCTTTTCTACATTTGATAATTCCAATTTTATGCTTTGTCTTTTTATTGAAAGTGACCCGGAATGTTTAACTATAACTGGCTTGCCCCCTGCCACCCCTTGTATTAACTTCGCTGCCTCAAATGAAGCCTTATTAACTATTCCTAAATCTATGCCTCTTTCAAATCTATACGCAGACTCACTCTGCAAGCCCAGCCTCTGTCTTTCTCTGCGGATAATAAGTGAGTTAAAGACAGCTGCCTCTAAAAGAATATTTTTTGTGTTTTCAGTGACTTCCGTATCTTCACCGCCCATGATGCCGGCTATGGCGATAGGTTTTTCTTTATCGGCAATGACTAAGATATCCGGGGTAAGTATTCTTTGTTCGCCATCAATAGTTATTATCTTTTCGCCCTTTTGCGCCCGGCGCACAATTATTTCTCTAGACTGAAGCTTGTCCAAATCAAAGGCATGTAAAGGCTCTCCCCAGCTGAATAATATATAGTTGGTAATATCGACGACGCTGTTTACGCTACGGCAGCCTATTAGCTCTAGTCGTTCTTTAAGCCAATCTGGCGAAGGCCCGACCTTTACATCTTTGATAATCCTGGCAATATATAAAGGGCAATCATTATTATCTTCTATCTTAATAGAAAAAGGCTGCAGGCCGCATGCCACAGGCTGCAGGTTTTTTCTTGTAGCTTGTAGCTTGCAGCTTGTAGCTATTTTTAATTTTTTACCCGTGATTGCCGCTACTTCCCGCGCTATGCCAACTACACTTAAACAATCCGGCCGGTTAGAAGTAACCTCTATCTCAAAAATAAAATCTCCTTTTTTTGCTTCTGATGCCGCAACCTCTAAGCCTGCCATGGTCAGCTTGTCAGCCAGTTCCCGAGGAGAGATTCTTATATCTACAAAATCTTTAAGCCAGTTATATGTAACTTTCATATTAAATCCGTATTGCGTAGCGCGTATATCGTATTTGCGAAATACTAAATACAATATACGCAATACGAAAATCAGAATTGTTTTAAAAACCTTAAATCATTTTCAAAGAATAACCTGATGTCATCAATACCGTATTTAAGCATCGCGATTCTTTCTACGCCCATACCAAATGCAAAGCCGGTATATTTTTTAGGGTCGTAACCCACGTTCTTAAAAACATTGGGGTGAATCATGCCCGAGCCCAATATCTCCAACCACCCTTTCCTGCCGCAAACCGAGCAGCCTTTCCCCTTACAGATTATACAGGAGATATCTACTTCTGCTGAAGGTTCGGTAAAAGGAAAAAAGTGCGGCCGAAAACGCATCTTAATATCCTGACCGAATATATTCTTTGCCAAAATTTCTAATACTCCTTTTAAATCTGAGAATTTTATATCCTTATCCACCATAAATCCCTCTACCTGATGAAACATAAAAGAGTGACTCGCATCCGTAGCATCAGGCCGGTAAACCCTGCCCGGAACAACTACTGCCAAAGGAGGCTTACGCGATTTCATTACCCTGATTTGTACCGGTGAAGTATGACTGCGTAGTAATAGTTTGGAGTTGGGAGTTGGGAGTTGGGAGGCTTTGACTCCTGGCTCCTGACTCCTAACTCCTAACTTTAAATAGAACGTATCAAACACATCCCTTGAAGGATGCTCTAAGGGAATGTTGAGTCCTGTAAAATTATTATATTCGGTCTCTATCTCCGGCCCTTCTACTACAGAAAAACCCATGCGCACAAAGATAGTACAGATTTCATCCATAACTTGCGTTATGGGATGCAACCGTCCTAAGTCTTGGGCAACCCCGGGCAAATCGATGTCTATTGCCTTAGTTTGACCATTAGGCTGTAATGTCGGGATATTCAGCTTTTTTTGCTTTTCATCAATAATGGACAGGAGTTTATTTTTTAAGTTATTTACCTGCTGGCCGTATGTGACGCGTTTATCCAGAGAAAGGGTAGGAATCAGTCCGGTTAACTGCGCAATAATACCTTTCCTGCCTAAATATTTTACCTTAAACGCCTCCAGCGCCAGAGCAGAATTAATATTCTGTATCGCAGAATCTATTTCGTTTTTAATAACCTCAATATCCATACTAGACATAAAATCCCCAATAATACAAAAATCAGGTTTCTTTTTCCGAGATTTAACCTTTCAACCACAACTCTGCCCGGGCTTATCTTGCGTAGGCTTTGCGCATGAATGTCTAAGTCTCCTCCGTGTTGAAGACAGGCGCGTTGAAAAACACCTACAACCTCTACCCTATCTCCTTTAGATTTATAACTACCAGAATATAAAATATCTTTTGTCTGTGCCTTCTCTATCCAGATACCGATTGCATTTGCGCCGTCATTAACATTTATCCATGCGTAATCTCCTCGGGCCATTATATCTCCGATAACCTCGCCTTCATAAACCACCTGCTTACCGTCGTATTGCTTGGCATTATTAATTAACTCAGCGCTACTTATAGATTGCGCATAAGAAGAAACCGAGATAAGCGTGAGGTTTAAAGCGAAAAGCGTAAAACTAAAACTTAAAACTAAAAACTTTAAGTTTTGAACTTTAACTTTGCGCTTTGCGCTTTTAGCTTTTAGCTTAAACATTATTTCCCTCTAACTGCTGCTACCATAAACCCTAATAATGTAAACACCGACATAAACTCTAACCTACCTGCCCACATCTGAATTATATATGTCACTTTTAAAGCCGCGGGCATACTAGTATCTGTAATCCCGCAGGATAAACCTACGTTGGCCGCAGCAGATGTAGATTCAAACAGAGAATTCAAAAACGGATAACCAAATAACATCCCCACTATTGCGCCCAAGCCATATAAACCTAAATAAGCCAAGGTAATTAAAAGCGCGCTCCTGGCCTGCTCATCTTCTAAAAAGATGTCTTTAATGTGGTGGAATTTCTGCACTACAATCGCTCTTTCCGGAAGAATGATCCGTTTTATATCCTCTTTTAGCGTCTTAAAGATAATCCCCACGCGCAACATTTTGATAGCTCCGGTAGTGGAACATACTGCGCCCCCCAATCCCATAGCGATGATTATACCAACCAGGGCCAGATTCCCCCATTCATTAATAAACTGCCGGGCATATATAGTCATATATCCTGTGCCTGTGTGGCCGGAGATCAATTGATAGAAGCCTTTACGGAATAAAACTATTGCTTTGGGATATACGCCTAACTGACTTAAGCCTATTGCTGTGATAAAAAATGTGAGCATAATGGTAATAAAGAGCGTGTGGGTTTCGATATCCTTAATTATTTCTTTAAACTTACCTGTCCAGAGAAAATAATGCAATTTAAAATTAATCGCGCCTAAAATCATTATTGTAATAGTTGCGATTTCAAAAGGCAGGCTATGGTAATAGAGTATATTTTGTGATTGCGGGGCAAAACCGCCTGTATCAAAAGCGGCCATAAAAACGCAGGCACCGTGAAAAAGGCATTTACGGATTTCATGCCGTTTAAGATGCCGATTATGCCTAAGGCAAACGTGCCTAAAATCAAATAGGCTATACTCACCAGCCATATAAAGCGCGCAGTGCTTATAACGTTGGGTAAAACCTTTTCATCGCGCGCCTCACCCACATACATCCTGAATGCGCCGGAAAACCCCTTCACAAAAAGCGATAGCGCAACAATAACGATACCCTGGCCTCCGATAAACATAATCAGGTGCCGCCAGATATTATGGGTATATGATAAGTGATCGAGATCCTGAACGAGGGTAAGGCCTGTAGTAGCAAAACCGGACATGGCATCAAAACAGGTATCCAGGTATGATTTCCAGTGTCCGCTTAAATATAATGGTATAGCGCCCAATAACGTTGCTACCAGCCACGACAGAGAAACAACAATCATCCCCTGCATCCAATTTAAATCTTTCCGTGTATAACATAATTTGGTTAAAATTAAGCCGAATATCAGGGATATCCCCAGGCCGATTAAGAAATCTAAAGTAGGATTTATTTCTCCAAATGCTAATCCTATCAACATAGGCACGATCATAGTAAGGGCTAACCCTAGGATGATCTTACCTAGATAATAACCAATAATCTTTAAGTCGTCTAGTTGCGGTTTTAGAATCATATCTTAAAGGATAATGCCAGGCAGATTAAATATGCAGCGAACATTATTACCAAGGTGTATAAAACTTCCGTAGAGATACCCAGAATGGCATTAATGACGGATTTGATTTGCATCACAGTTTACCTACCAGTAGATTTAAGAGTTGAGGTTCGTTTCCTATTAATGTCAGGGCAATAACGTCATCTCCGGCTTTTAAAATAGTGTTGCCTTTAGGGATAATTACATCTTCTCCTCTTAAAATAGAAACTAACACGGAGCTTTCCGGCAATGAAACCTCTTGTATGGACTTGTTTATCACTGGGGAGTCGCTTGGCAGATCTACGCGCACAATAGCCAATTTCCCGCGCTTAAAACTCATGAGGGTTACAAAATCAGAGAACGAAACCTCTTCTTCGATGATCTTGGCGATAATCTTGGTGGAATCTACCGGCGCATCAATACCTAATTCGGAAAAGGTATGTTCATTATCAGGATTATTTACCCTGCCCACTGTGCGCTGAACGCCAAACCTTTCTTTGGCTAATTGACAGATAATAAGATTATCCTCATCCTCTCCGGTAACTGCAGCTAACACATCCGCTCGGGCTACCCCTGCCTCATCCAAAATGCGCGGATCACAGCCGTCGCCATGAATCACTAAAGCCCCTAATTCTCTGGCAATCTGCTCACATAGCGTCTTATCCTTTTCCACAATAATCACCGTGTGTTTACTTTCGCAGAGTCTCTTTGATAAAAAATAACCTACCTTGCCTGCGCCTACAATTATAATATACATTACAGCACCTCGGTTCTTACGTAGCGTTTCTTGCTTTTTTTAAGCGAGAAACTCCCCTTATATCATATAAAAGTTTTATAAATTAAACTGCTTTTTTATCTTGCTTAGGCTAGCCACTTTAACTACAGCCATTAATATATCTTTTGCTTTTAAAACCGTGCTTGATTCAGGCAGGATTACGCCCACTAACCTTCTTATTGCTACTACCAGGAATTCGCCAGGTATGTTAATGTCCTGAATAGTTTTACCCACCAAGCTATTCTTCACTTCAATCTCAATTACGCCCAGCTCTTTACTTTCTATCAAATAACTGGAAAAGCGACTTTCAATAACCTTGTCTCTAATCATCGCCGCAAAAAGAATAGTTCCGCTGATAATATCTAACCCTAGGGCAGCGTATATGTGTGCCCGCTGCGGGTCATATACCCGGGCAATTACCTTAGGCACCTTAAATATTCTTTTGGCTACCTGAGCTGAGACTAAATTAGTATTATCACCGTTAGTCACGGCACAAAAGGTATCTGCTTTTTCTATGCCTGCCTGTTTTAATAAACTTAAATCAAAGCCATTACCTTCCAGAGTCACGCCATTAAATGCGCCACCCAGCCGCTCAAAAGAATCCTTGCTCTTATCAATAACAACTACATTATGCCCTTCGCTGGATAAGAGTTTTGCCAATTCTGAACCTACCCTACCGCAACCCAGGATTATTACATACATATAAAACTCCTATTTAGAATTTCCCTTTGCTATTTCCACTAGCTTCTCAAACGCCTTTACATCTCTTACCGCCAAATCCGCCAGAACCTTCCTGTCTAAATTAACCTTCGCCTTTTTTAAAGCATGTATAAATTGGCTGTAGGTCATGCCTGAATTGCGACAGGCAATATTAAGGCGCGTAATCCAAAGCCTGCGAAATTCTCTTTTTTTCGTGCGCCTATCGCGATAGGCATAGACCAAGGCATGCATAAGGGCACGACGCGCCTGCTGAAATTGTTTGCTGCGGTCGCCCCAATAACCCTTCGCCTTCTTTAATACTCTTTTTTTTCTTTTCCTGGTTGCAACGCTGTGTTTTACTTTTGTCATATTTTCTCCTTACATCGATTAACCATACGGCAGCATCTTCGTTAAGTATTTTGTTTCTTTTTTGCCTTCGATAACACTTGTCCTCCTTAGGTGCCGGATTCTTTTGGTTTCCTTGCCGCTTGCAAGATGCCTCTTGCCGCAAGAATGATATTTTACTTTTCCTGTCTTTGTTAACCTGAATCTTTTGGCTACGCCTTTTGGGGCTATCATCAGAGATATAACCCTGCCTTCCAAGGCAGGCTCTTTCTCTATCTGCCCTTCATTCTTAGTGTCAATGATAAATTTATCTAAAATCTTCCTGCCCAGGTCCAGATGCTCCATTTGCCTGCCTCTAAAAAAGAGGTTTATCTTGACCTTATCTTTTTTCTTTAAGAAGCCAATGGCCTGTTTCAATTTAGTCTGATAATCATGTTCATTAATATTGGGTTTAAATCTAATTTCTTTCAAGTGGACCTGCTTCTGATGCCTTTTTGCCTCGCGCTCTTTTTTCTCCTGGTCGTACTTAAATTTACTGAAGTCTATGATGCGGCATACAGGCGGCACTGCCTGAGGAGCAACCTCTACTAAATCTAAATCATGCTGAGCAGCTAACTCCTGTGCTTTCTGTATAGACACTACCCCTAATTGATTACCGTCTGGGCCGACAAGTCGTACTTCCGGTACGCGTATTCTTTCGTTTATGCGTATAAATTTTTTTATAGGAACCACCCCCCTTTCTGTTAAATTAATAATCTATTTATTGTCTATTTCCTCTTTTATCTTTTTGATAAATTCTCCGATGGGCATAGCCCCCGTGTCGCCTACGCCTCTTTTTCTTACCGAGACAGCCTCTTGTTTTACTTCGCGTTCACCCACAACTAAGACATAAGGAATCTTCGCTAGCTCTGCCTGACGTATCCTTTTGTCCAAAGTCTCGTTGCGGCTGTCTATTTCAGTGCGTATTAAGTTTCCTTCCAGGGCCTGCTTAACTTTAATACCATATTCCTGCACAGAATCTTTTATAGGGATAACCGATACTTGCGTCGGAGATAGCCACAAAGGTAGCGCTCCTTTATAATGCTCTATCAAGGCGCCGATAAACCGCTCGAGGCTACCCAAAAGAACCCGATGCAACATTATCGGCAGCTTCTCTTTGCCGTCGGAATCTATATAAGCAAGGCCGAATCTTCTGGGAAGCGCAAAATCACATTGTATAGTTGCGCATTGCCATTTTCTTTTTAAGGCGTCCTTTAATTTTATATCTATCTTGGGACCGTAAAATGCACCTTCCCCTGCGGTTATATCATACGAGAGCCCTTTTTCTTTTAAGGATTCCTCTAAGGCATCCGTAGCCCTGTGCCAATCCTGATCTGTCCCTATATATTTTACGGGCCTTGTGCTTAATTCTATTCCTACATCCTGAAATCCAAATACCTTCATCGTATCAAAGACAAAATCGATAATGGATTTTATCTCGGATTTTAATTGCTCAGGTAAACAAAATATGTGCGCATCATCCTGAGTAAAGCCGCGCACTCTTAACAGCCCATGCAAAACGCCTGCTTTTTCATACCTATATACAGTGCCTAATTCAAAGAGCCGTAAGGGCAGGTCGCGATAACTGCGGCCTTTGGATTTATAAATGAGCATGTGGCCAGGGCAATTCATAGGCTTTAAGACAAACTCCTTATCGTCAACTTTTAGGGTATACATGTTTTCCCGGTAATATTCGTAATGGCCCGAGGTCTGCCAAAGCCTGGCTTCCATAATATGGGGAGTAATCACCATCTGGTAGCCGCGCTTAAGGTGTTCTGTCTTTTCATAATCCTCAATTATCTTGCGTAAAATTGCGCCTTTAGGAAGATAGAATACCAGGCCTGCCCCTGCCTGTTCATGATAAATATCAAAAAATTCTAATTGCGGCCCTAATTTTCTATGATCACGCAACTTCGCTTCTTCTAAATTTTTGAGATACTCCTCCAATTCATCTTGCGTTTCAAAACAGGTGCCGTAGATTCTCTGCAGCATGGGATTTGTCTCTATTCCATGCCAATAAGCACCAGCAACGGAGAGTAATTTAAAGGCCTTGATTTCTCCGGTTGATTTAATGTGTGGCCCGCGGCATAAGTCCACAAAATCATTACCTGTTTTATATATTGAAAGCTTATCTTCGGGAATCTCTTGAATAAGCTCAACCTTATAGTCCTCATTCAAGTTTTTAAATAAGCTGAGGACTTCTTTCTTGAAAAGTTCTTCTCTTATAAATGGTTCGTTTAGAGAAATGATCTCCTGCATTTTTTGCTCTATGCGTAACAGGTCTTCCTCAGCAAAAGGTTCCTTCTTTCCAAAGTCATAGTAGAACCCGTCTTCGATAGACGGACCAATGCCCAGTTTTGTATCCGGCCAAATTGCCTTTACAGCCTGAGCCATTATATGTGAACAGGAATGCCTTAAGGTATCTAAATTCATCGTCGTTAATCGTTATTCGTTAATCGTTATCCGATAGGTATATCCATAACGATTAACCATTAACCAATAACTAAACTGGTGGGCCTGCTTCGCTGAAGCGCTTTCGCCTTCAGCTTCGCAAAACCTCACCATCCTACTAACATCTCTACGAAGCCGTGCACGAAAGTAGCACGGCAAAGTAGGATGGTGGGCCCAAGAGGACTCGGACCTCTGACCTTTGCGATGTCAACGCAACGCTCTAACCAACTGAGCTATGAGCCCCTCAATTCACTCACTTATTCTGGACTCATGGTGAGCAACGTCGAACCATGAGCCCCATAAAATCTTAGTGGGCAAGGAGGGAGTTGAACCCTCACGACCTTACGGTCAAAGGATTTTAAGTCCTTCGTGTATGCCATTCCACCACTTGCCCAAACTTATCAATGGATATAGCAAGGCGACGAGCGGATTCGAACCGCTGAATAGCTGTTTTGCAGACAGCTGCCTTGCCACTTGGCTACGTCGCCAAAATTATCTAGAAAATCTTCTCAACCTCTTTAATTATGGTCTCAACTTCTGCGAGACACCCTATACCAACCTTGCCACAGGCAAACCTGCCCTTTCGCGGTTCGACAAATTTATATCCCAGAGATTTCAACTTCTTTATATTCTCCTGCGTAATTTTATTCTTGTACATATTCTCGTTCATCGCCGGACAAATCAAGATTGAGGCGCAAGTTGCAGAAACTACGCAAGTTAATAAATCATCGCATATGCCATGAGCAATTTTAGCAATAATATTTGCCGTGGCAGGCGCAATTAAAACCAATCCTGCTTTCTCAGCTAATGATATATGTTCTACTTCCCAGGAATCCGGCGCATCAAATAAGCCTTTATAGACCTTGTTGCCGGTGAGGCTTTGAAATAAAGCCGGCTTAATAAACTCCTCGGCCTCTTGAGTCATTACTACCGTAACCGAAAACCCCTTTTCTGTCAACCTGCGTATAATATCGCAGCCTTTATATATGGCAACGCTGGCCGTTACTCCTAAAATAATATTCTTATCTTTCTTCATCGGACTAATCTGCTGATTTTGACTTTCTGTAGCGCACCTTGCCTTCAGCAATCTCCTGTAGCGCAACAGTGGATGGCTTGGTGGCTAAATTCATATTCACGAGCTTAGGCTGCCCCTCTGCAATTTCTAATGCCCTTTTGTATGCCAAGATCACTAATTTATAAATCGAACCGTCGGTTTTATCTAAAAGCTTTTCTAATTCTATGTACGGCATATCACACCTCGCTTAAATTATTTATTCCTTTTGCTTTTTTCTTTTAAGGCAATTCCTCTCAATTTCCGAACCGCCTCATCTAATTTTCTGTTTACTATACAATAATCGTATTTCTTTGCCGCCTCAAGTTCCTCATTGGCAAGCTCAAGGCGCTTAAGAATCTCCTCTTTCTTGGTTTTATTGCAGCGTTTTCTAAGCCGGCTCCTAAGGACGCTCAAGGAGGGCGGCAAAACAAAAATCGTTACTGTGTTCTTCGGATAAAGGCGTTTTGCCCTCAGCGCGCCTTTAACATCCAGACACATAACGACATCCAGGCCTCTTTGTATTTGCCTTTCCAGAAAATCTCGAGGCGTGGCGTAATAATAGCCCAAGTACTTTGTCCATTCAAGAATTTTATTCGCCTTGCGCTTCTCTCTAAATTGCCTCTGGCTAACAAAAAAATAGTCTTTCTTGTTTATTTCGCCTGACCTTCTTGGCCGGGTGGTACAAGAAATAGACCTGGCCAACTGATGCTTAAGGCCTCTGCTATTAACCAAGCGCACAAGAAGCGTACTCTTGCCTGAGCCGGAAGGCCCGGAAATTACAAATATCAATCCTTTCTTGGAGCTTGGAGCTTGGAGCTTGGAGCTATTAGTTATTCTCACTCTATATTCTGCAACTGCTCTCTTATTTTCTCGATCTGGCTTTTCATCTGCACCACTCTTGTAGATACATTCGCATCAAACGACTTGGCGCCCATTGTATTTGACTCGCGCTGCATCTCCTGTGCAATAAAATCTAATTCCTTGCCAATGGGCCCTAGCTTATAAAGCTTGTGGGTGAAATTACGCGCGTGAAATACCAGCCTGTCTATCTCTTCAGTAATATCCGTATCCTTTAAGAAACTGCTGCGTTCTTCCGCTGTCTTTAACTTAATAAGTTTATCCCTAACCACTTTTTTCAATCTTGTCCGGATTATGCCCAGGTGATTCTTTAGGCTTTCCAGTTGGCCTTTTAAATAGGAACGTGTTGCCCGTCCTTCTTTTGCGCGCATCTTGACCAGTTCCTCTAACGCTTGATTAACTAATATTTTTAGTCGCGGCCATATGCTTTCATCCACAGTTACGTCTCCTGCTAACGATAAGGCCCCGGGCAGATTTATCAGGGCATCCATACTGACTGTGCTATTTATGCTAAATTCGTCCTCTATTTCTTTTAACGCTAAGATGTAACTTTTTAGTAATCGCCTATTTATAAAAACGCTCGGATTTTTAGCAGTAATAATGTTTATCACGCAAGTAACCCTGCCTCTTTTTACATGTGCTTCTATTTCTTTTTTTATCCTGTCTTCCAAAGA
>JAPLLU010000064.1 GCA_026387385.1 Candidatus Omnitrophota bacterium | reverse complement strand
GTGGTATATTATTGCCCATAAACAGAGGAAAATTGCCCTGGAGAGCCTTGCAATCGCTTTCGGCAATGAGAAAACAGCTAAAGAAAGAGAACGGATTGCTAAAGATTGTTTTATCTATATGGCAAAATCTGGAATTGAGCTCTTTTCTCTTACAGACAGGCTCCGGCTGCTTAAGAAATGTGTAGAGATATCGGGTAAAGAAAATCTTGACTCCGCCTTAGCAAAAGGTAAGGGCGCAATCCTGGTGAGTGCCCATTTTGGCAATTTTCCTCTGATGCTGATGAAGCTCAGTTTGGAAGGCTATAAGACAGCCGGCATAATGCGCTATATGCGGGATGAGCGGGCCGAGAAAATGTTCATGAAAAAACGCACCAAGTCCGGAATAAAGACTATATACAGTCAGCCCCGTAATGTCTGTGTAGAGAATTCTATACGTACCCTAAGGAATAACGAACTTCTTTTCATTCCTCTAGACCAGAACTTTGGTACTGGCGGTGTATTTGTAGACTTTTTTGGCAGGAAGGCAGCTACGGCTACCGGACCGGTAATCCTAGCTAAGCGCACAGGAGCGACGATTCTGCCCTGTTTTATACTTAGACAGAAAGATGATACGCATAAAATTATCTTTGAGCCGCCATTAAAAATAGAAAAAGGTTCAACTGACCAGGAGACAACTGTTATAAATATACAGAAGTTGACTAATATAATAGAGTGTTATATACGTAGTTATCCTTCAGAGTGGGGTTGGATTCATCGTAGATGGAAAAGTCAAAAAAAATCTTGAAAAAATAAATTATGGTGCTACACTAGAAAGATGACTGCGCCTGCCCTTAGTACAGCAAAAATGGGAAGCGTAAGAAGGGACTTAGCGCATTAAAGGAGGTGTGGGATATGGCAGAAGAGATAAAACAGGAAGAAAAAAAAGGTGAAGCAAAAAAAATTTTTTCCACTATTTTAAAGGTACTTCTGGGCTTAGTATTTCTGGCCTTGGGAGCACTGGCGATTATTACATGGTGGAGCGACCTCTTATTGGTTGTTAGGGGCTGCATAGGGCTATTTTTGATTTTAGCAGGCATAATTACTTTAGCGATAGCGAAAGAGTAATATTAAGACTTGCTTACGACTTAAAGGTTGATAGCCTTAAACCTTTTATAATTATACTTAAGTTTGAGGTGTGTAAAGGCACGCTTGACTACGGATTTATAAAAGGCAAAAGGCTATTAACCTTTTTATTTTAGGAATTCACTTTTATGAGTTACGACAACTTTACTATTGTCTTATTTTCGGGTATAATATGAATTTGCATAGATAACAAAGAAAGAGAGGCTGAATGGAAACCGTATTGAAAAAAGAAATAGTTATAGACAAAAATTTGTGCCGGATACTCGCTTTGATTGCATTTGTAATTCTTACCTCGCTCGGTGCTTTTGTGCGTGTACCTTTGCCATTTACGCCAGTGCCGGTAACATTACAGACTTTTTTTGTCTTATTGTCCGGAGCTCTTTTAGGAGCTAATCTGGGAGTAGCTACACAATTAACTTACGCGCTCTTAGGCGTATCCGGGCTTTCTTTATTTACCGGTACCGCTAGCGGCATAACTTATCTTTTGGGCCCTACGGGAGGATACATATTCGGTTTTGTTTTATCTGCTTTATTCGTAGGTAAATTTATAAAGTACAGTCGGAATAATTTATTCTCTACATTTTGCATATTATGCCTGGGCGATTTAGTCATTTTAAGCTGCGGCGTAATTTGGCTTAAGTTTCTTTTCGGGCATCAGTTAACAAAGTTATTATCTATAGGATTTATACCCTTTATCCCGGGAGATCTGATAAAGGCATGGCTTGCTTCTATCCTTTATTTAAAATTAAAATCTCGCTTTAAGGAAGCTCTCTAAAACTTGAAAGCCTCAACTTTAAAAGGAGGAATAAATGAAGATAAAGGAGATAATGAAAAAAGATGTTGCGAGTATCTCTCCTGACATAAATGCAAAAGAGGCATTAGATTTATTACAGAAAATGGAGATTAGCGGTCTTCCGGTTATTGATAAAGAAGATAAGCTCGTAGGTATGTTTACTGAAAAAGAAGCCTTATCTTATATTTTGCCAAGTTACATTGAAAAAGTGGGAAGATTTATTTATGAAGAGAACCCCAAATCCATCAAGAAGAAATTCGCAGAATTAAGTAAAATAAAAGTCTCGCAACTGATGCGTAAAGAAGTGGTTGTAGCTAGCGAGGATACCGGTTTATGCGAAACGGCCAGGATAATACTAACCCAGAAAGCCCGTCGGATAGTTGTAACGGATAAATCAGGCAAGGTGCTGGGTATTGTTGCCCGCTGCGATGTGTTAAAAGCGTTCTCACGGGAAGCAGAAAAGTCGACGCTTCAATCAGGAGACCAGAATGCTTAGAAAGTTTATTTTGTTAATTTGCATTTCAATTGGCTTGGGGATTTTTACTAAACAAATCGGTCTAAATTATCAACAGGCGCTGTCAATATCCATTTTTTCTTCCTCCATATTAGGAACGCTATTTTTCTGGGAGTTCCGCTTAAGTTTTGCTTTTTTGGGCACTGCGGTGTTATTAGCAAGCCGGACGATAGATTTAGAAAGCCTGATAAGGTTTTCATCCCTGGAGATAATCCTGTTTTTAGTAGGGATGATGGTTATTATCGGGCTGCTTAAAGAGGCGGGATTTTTTGCTTGGATAGTCAGTCTGATATTA
>JAPLLU010000114.1 GCA_026387385.1 Candidatus Omnitrophota bacterium | reverse complement strand
ATAACAGGAGAAGAAATATTGTTTAGTGCCCAAACGGTAGAATCTACGGTGGTAGCCTTTGAATCATTGATAAATTTTATATTATTCATTTCGCCTACATGCTCCAGGCGATGCTCTACTCCTTTAAATTTACTGAATACTTCTAGGCATATATCCCTGCTTATCCCTAATTTTGAACCTACTGCTAATACCGCAGATTGATTAGGATTTAATTGTGAATCTTGATAAAAATATACTACCTCTGCCTTGGCCTCTTTTGCCAAACCCCTAACTATCTGGTCATTATAATTTAGAACTACACAGTCCTTTTTGTCCTGGTTCATAAATATGCGCTTTTTCGCTTCTAGGTATTCCTGCATATCTTTATATCTGTCCAGGTGATTCCTGCTGAGATTAAGTATAACTGATATCTTTGGCTTAAATGCCTGTATTCTCTCTAACTGAAAAGAGCTTACTTCCAGGGATACAAAATCCCCTGTTTTAATTTTGCCCAATTCGCCGCAAAAAGGATTGCCGATATTACCGCAAACGAATACATTTTCTCCGCTTGCTTCTAATATTTTACCGATTAACACCGATACCGTGGTCTTTCCGTTTGTCCCTGTAACAGCAATAACTGTTGCAGGACACAAAATCCAACCCAGCTCTATCTCGCTTATTATAGGTATATTGTATTGCTTTGCCCAAATAACCGGCAAGCTTGCATCACTTACGCCCGGAGAAATAACAGCAAGGTCTTTTTTTCTTACGAACTCAGGAGAATGTTTGCCTAATTCCAGTTTTATGTCTTTGGATTTTAACTTTAAGGCATTTGAACGCGTTAACCCGTTTTCCTGGTTATCTGTTACGCTTACATCTGCGCCTAGTTCGTAGAGTAGATTAGCACAAGCAAGTCCGGAACGGGCTAAGCCTATTATTGTTACTTTCTTTTTTTTAAAATAATCCGTATTCTGCATTTAAATGAGCAGACAACTTATGGAGTGAAACGACATAAGTTGCAGGCTATAGCCGTCTTGCGAATTTAACCCCTCACTTTAAAGACGTTATAGAGTATGATTCAGTATCTCAAGTGAGGGGTAAGTTCGGACAGATAAGTTATTTCGCTTGCATTAATAATTAAAACGGAAGCCTCCATAACTTACGTCCCACTTATCGTATCTTTAAAGTGACTATTGCAAGAAGGGCAAGGAGGCTAGCCACAATCCAAAATCTAACTATTACCTTGGTCTCTGGCCAGCCAAGGAATTGAAAATGATGATGCAGTGGCGCGATTTTGAATATGCGTTTCCTGGTCAGGCGGAAAGAGGCGCATTGTAAAATTACTGACAAGGCTTCTAAAACAAATATCCCTCCCACAATCACCAAAAGTAATTCTTTTTTTATCAATAAAGCCGTTGTCCCTATTGCGCCGCCCAAAGCCAAAGACCCGACATCTCCCATAAAAATAGAAGCCGGATAACAATTAAACCATAAGAATCCCAACCCTGCACCCAGGATACTGGCGCAAAATACCGTTAATTCACCGCTGCCTGGGATATAAGGTATGAGAAGGTAATTACTAAACTTTATATTTCCTGAGACATAACTTAAAACACTAAAGGCAATGGCTACCATGATAACGATTCCTATTGCCAAACCATCTAATCCGTCAGTAAGGTTTACAGCATTAGAAGAACCCGTTATCACTAAGATAACAAAAAGTATATAAAAAATACCAAGCTCCAAAGAGATATTTTTTAAAAAAGGTACATCCAGTTTTGTGCTAACTTGTGGGTCTACAAAAAGCATAGTTCCTAATATTAAACCTAAGACAATCTGACTGGTAAATTTTGCCGTAGCAGTTAAGCCCTTTGATTTCTTTCTTATATGCTTAAGATAATCATCAGCAAAACCGGTTATGCCTAACCAGACCGTGCTAAATAAAGCCAGTATTATATATTTATTCAAAATATCTGACCAAAGCAATGTAGCAGATAAAATTGCCAATAATATCAGAATTCCACCCATGGTAGGCGTATCTTGTTTTTTGCTGTGCAACTCATATAATTTCGCACTGTCTTCTTTTCTTATATTCTCTCCTATTTTACGTCTGGTGAGAGTTTTTATGATTAGCGGCCCCAGGATAAGGCTGATAAGAAAGCTAGTCAGAGCTGCCATAGCGGCACGGAAGGTAATATAACGGAATAGATTAAAAACGAAGATTACATTGTGAAGGGGATAAAGTAGGTAATATAGCATAGATCAAAAGCCTCACCTGCCGGTGCGGCAGGTTAAAAGCCTCACCTGCCGCATGCCTGACCGCAGGCAGGGTCAAAGTTTAAAATTCTTAATATTGTTTACTTATTTTTAAAAATCTCCTCCATCTTCATAAGGCGTGAACCCTTAACCAACACAATATCATCCTGGCTTGGAAATACTTTATTGAATAATATACTGCGCGCCTGATCACAGGAAGCGCAGGTAAATATTTTCTTCGTATCAAATCCCGCATTTTTCGCTGCTTCTGCGGCTAACTTAGATAACTCTCCAACGGTTATAAATGTATCACAAATCTTAGCGACCTGGCGGCCAGCCTGCAAGTGAAACAATTTCTTATTATTCCCCAACTCTAGCATATCCCCCATAACAAAAATCTTTCTGCCGCTTGCCTTAAGATTACCCAGCGTATCTAATGCCTGCTTTAAAGAAACCGGATTGGAATTATATGTGTCATCAATAAATCTTATTTTGTTTAATGTCATTAACTTAAGCCTGCTTTGCGGAAAATCAAAACCAGATAACCTTGATGCGATGCTTCTATATCCTAGGCCAAAGATCCGTGCTACAGCTATCGCAATCAATGCATTATATATATTATAATACCCAAGGGTATTTAATGTAAATTTATATTTTTGATTGGCCAAGAATTCTATTCTGCTGTTAAGAATTTTAATCTCCGAAGCTAGAAAATCGTTCTGATTTTTTATACCAACTCCTATAATAAACGGCTTTATGCTTTTTTTAATTGTCTTGTTTCTCATAAACCCATCGGAATTCAAAATAGCTATATATGGTTTTTTTAGATTCTTTATTAAAGTATATTTTTCCCTGAACACTCCTTCTAAATTATGCAAGTATTCTAGATGCACCGGTCCGATATCGGTAATTATGCCTATATTGGCGAGACATATCTTTGAAAGGTAATCAACTTCACCAAAATGGTTTGTGCCTATCTCTAATACGGCAACCTCGTAGCTACCGTTTAAAGTAAGCAAGGTCATCGGCAGCCCGATCTGGTTATTTTTTGTGCCTTGATTTTTTAGTACCTTATATTTTTTTGATAATACCCAGGCGATCATCTCCTTGGTTGTAGTCTTGCCACTGCTGCCGGTGACTGCAATAACGGGGATATCGAATCTTTTACGCTGGAAGCGTGCAATATCCCCTAATGCCTTTTGGGTATCTTTGACTTCTATAAAATTTATTTTACCTGTCTTGCACTTACCCCTCTTTGCTTCTTTTATAATACATCTAGCTCCCTTTTTTATCGCCTTTTCGATGAAATTGTGCCCATCGAAATTGTTACCCTTTATAGCAATAAAGGCCTCACCGGGTTTAATGGTCCTTGAATCTATAGATATGCCCCTGATATGCTTAGATTCGCTACGCTTAACTAATCTACCTTTGGTGGCTCTTAATAATTCTTTAACC
>JAPLLU010000037.1 GCA_026387385.1 Candidatus Omnitrophota bacterium | reverse complement strand
GCACGGCAATATTTATTTAGAGCTTTAATGCTCAGGCCGTTAGATACTTCCATTATTAGTAAAATTATAAAAACCTTTTGAATAAAATATTATTAATTAATATTTTAATAAGGATGCAATGAATAAAGAAGGTTTAGTCTCTATAATTATACCTACTTATAATCGCGCACACATATTACCTCGGGCTATAGAGTCTGTCCTTAATCAGACTTATCAAAATACAGAGTTAATTATTGTTGATGATTGTTCTTCGGATAATACGCAGGAAGTCGCTAATAATTACTGTAATAAAGATAAGAGGGTTTCTTATATAAGAAACAAAGAGAACTTAGGCCAATCATTCTCTAGGAATGAGGGTATAGGGTATAGCCGCGGTGCCTTCTTAATGTTTTTAGATGATGATTGTGAGTATTTACCAGAGAAGGTTGAAGAGGAGATTACTTTGATGTCTTCATTATCTCCCCAGCCCGCTATAATCTATAGCAATATGTGGTCAGAAAAAATAGGAAGCCAGGCTCTTTGCCCTTTAAATAAAAAAGGAAAATATATATTTAAAGATGATATATTAAATTGTAAATATTATATACTAGGCCCTCCTTCCTGGTTTTGTAAAAGAGAAATTATAAAAAGAATAAACGGCTTTGATGTAAATTTCTATAAATATGTGGATTTAGATTTATTAATGAGGGTTATTTTTACCGGTGAATGCCTCTACTTCCATAATAAGCCATTAGCCATTGTACATTTTGTGCCGGGAATTTCTGAGCGTACGCATAAGAACCTATTCTACAGGGAACTGCTTTTAGAGAAACATTTTTCTAAAATTAAAAAGTATAAAAGGTTTCTTTCTTATCTTTACTGGCGTATAGCTAAAGATTCATTCCATTTAGGGGATAGTAAAAAAGCAAGAGACTATTGCTGGAAGGCATTTATTTCTTCTCCGCTAAAGGTGGAATATTTATTTAAAACTATTTTATTCTCTTTTAAAAAACTAAAACGAAATTCATTGGTTAAAAACCGAGAGGAACGTTAAGATGTCACAATGCATACCATCCTTAGATATAAAAAAACAAATAGGCACCATTAGAAAAGAATTAGATGCAGTCATTAAACGAGTAATTGATAACACTGACTTTATTTTGGGAAAAGAAGTTGATTATTTTGAAGGAGAAGTAAGAAAATACTGTAATGTAAGGTACGCAATCGGGGTTTCTAACGGAACGGATGCTATAAGATTATCTTTAATTGCGTTAAATATTAAACCTGGCGAAGGGGTGATTTGCCCGGTTTTCACATATTATGCTACTGCCGGAGCAATAGCTACCGTTGGTGCGTTACCGGTCTTTACGGATATTGACCCGGATACTTATAACATATCAGTTTCTTCAATAGAAAAGGTTATTAGGGAAAAACGGGATTTTAAAATCAAAGCCATTATACCTGTGCATCTTTACGGACAGTGTGCGGATATGGATAGTATTCTTAAGGTAGCCAGAAAATATAACTTAAAGGTTATTGAAGATGCTGCGCAGGCCTTCGGAGCCGATTACTTAGGTTCAGGCAACTTAAGTAGTAAAAGAAAAGCCGGTACCATAGGCGATTGCGGTGCAGTTAGTTTTTATCCGGGGAAAAACCTGGGGGCTTTTGGCGATGCAGGCATAGTTTTAACTAATAATAAAGTCATTGCTGAAAAAATCAATATTCTCAGAAATCAGGGTAACAAACAAAGGTATTACCATATTGCCCTGGGTTTTAATAATCGCATGGATACAATTCAGGCTGCGGTCTTAAGGGTCAAACTAAAATATCTTGACGCTTGGAATAAGAGAAGGCAGGAGATTGCCGCATACTTTAATGAACAATTTAAAGATTTAGGTATAAAGACGCCGCTTGTTCCACGATACACCACGCATATTTATCATCAATATGTATTGCATTCAAAGTTGGCAAATACGAAAATTATTGATTATCTAAAAAAGAAAGGTATAGATGCGCGCATTTTTTATCCTTTGCCACTACATCTGCAGAAATGCTTTAGATATCTAAGGCATAAAAAAGGCGACTTCCCTGAAGCTGAAAAAGCAGCTAAGCATATAATAGCAATACCCGTCTATCCGGATTTAACCAAAGAAGAAATGAACTATATTATTTCTTCGCTTAAGGAGGCCCTGTATGGTTAATTTGACCGTAGTTATTTTGGCTAAAAACGAAGAAAAAAATATGAAAGACTGTCTTGAATCAGTAGCTGGCTGGGCAGATGAAATAATTGTCGTAGATGATGAAAGCATTGACAGGACAGCAGAGATCGCAAGAAAGTATGCCCACAAGGTAATTACAAAAAAAATGGATATACAAGGCAGGTTTAGGAATTGGGCATATAGCCTGGCAAAGCATCTCTGGGTTTTGAGTTTGGATGCCGATGAAAGGGTTACGCCTGAGCTAAAAAATGAGATTAGCCAGTTATTTGAAAACGGTTCGGAGTTAGAGAAGTTTACCGGATTTCAGATACCCAGGCGCAATTTTATCGGGAAATACTGGATTAGGTACGGAGGAGAGTACCCTGCTGCGCAGTTACGATTATTCAGAAAAGATAAATTCAAATACGCAGAGGAGAAAGTTCATGCCAGGGCATTTTTGGATGGTAAGGCAAGGCCTCTTAAGGGGGATTATATACATTATTCCTGGGATGATTTTAGTGATTTTCTAACCAAAATCAACCGCCAAACTACCTGGGAGGCTGAGAAATGGATAAGCGCCGGACGTAAGATATCTATGGTACATGGCTTCTGGCGGGTAATTGATCGTTTTCCTAGAAGGTTTTTCCGTAAGAAAGGATATAAAGACGGCTTTGTGGGTTTTATGATTGCTTTTTTTGATAGCCTTTATCAGTTGATGGCCTATGCAAAATACAGAGAAATGAAAGGAGTGTATCCAAAATGAAAGTTTTAATTACCGGAGGAGCAGGGTTAGTAGGGAGCCATTGTGCCGAGTTCTTTGCGTTAAATAATAATAAGAATAAAGTCATTGTATTAGACAACCTGATGCGTTCAAAAATATTCGGTTACGATAAAGCTAGCGTAGAATATAATTGGAATTATTTAAAGAAATACAAAAACATTGAGCGGATTAAAGGTGATGTGCGTAATGATAAAGATGTGGCTAAGGCTATAGGTAAAGGCGTGGATGTATTAATCCACACCGCAGGCCAGCCCGGAGTTCCATCGAGCGTACGCATGCCGAAAGAGGACTTTAGCATTAATGCCTTTGGTACGCTTAACGTCTTAGAGGCAGCGCGTAAAAAATCAAAAGACACGATTATCGTTTATTGCTCTACAAATAAGACTTACGGAGAAAACGTAGATAAGATTCCTTTGATAGAGAAAGAAAAAAGATACATTTATAAAGGCACGGTAGGCGTATCTGAGGAAATGTGTACTGACTTAACCGGACATACGCCTTATGGAGTTTCGAAATTAGTGGGAGATTTATATACTCAGGAGTATAGCCATATATATGATATGAAGACAGCTATTTTCCGGATGTCCTGTACCTATGGTACGCGACAATTTGGTTTTGAAGACCAGGGTTGGGTGGCCTGGTTTATTATCGCTACGCTTTTTAATAAACCTATTACAATTTACGGGAATGGCAAGCAGGTGCGCGATATGCTTTATGTTGATGACCTGGTAGAAGCGTTTAACCTTTTTATCAACAGCGATTTGAAGAGAGGTCTTTTTAACATTGGAGGAGGCCCGAATAATACTATTTCCCTGCTTGAATTTTTAGATGAATTAGAGCTACTGACAAAGAAAAAACCAAAAGTAAAATTTACCGATTGGCGGCCGTCAGACCAGAAGGTGTATATTTCCGATACGTCAAAGTTAGAGAAGGCTCTCAACTGGAAAATAAAAACCCCTGTTAAGGACGGGATGAGAAAACTGACAAGCTGGATTAAGGAGAACAAAGATTATTTTATCTAATTCTCCATTTGCTACCTGCTTCTCGCCTAAGAGATGTAGGTGAAGGTGGAGGCTAAAAAAGCGAAGACAGAAATTTATGAAAAAGGCAAAAGCGGTTTTTCTGGATAGGGATGGGGTAATAAATGAGTACCCCGGAGATAAGGAATACGTAAAATCCTGGAGCGAATTTCACTTTCTCCCCAGGGTAAAGTCAGCGTTGCATAGATTGAGCGAGCGAGGTTTTAAGATTTTTATCATCTCTAATCAGGCAGGAGTGCTTAAGGGGGTATATTCTCAGGATAATCTCAGCCGTATTACTCGGAATATGTTAAAGGAGCTGAGTGATTCTAACATCAATATTTCAGGTGTATTTTATTGCATACACCGCAAGGAAGACAACTGCTCTTGCCGTAAGCCTAAAACAGGACTGATTGATATGGCAATCAGTAAACTTAAGGATGACAATCTTGATTTAGCGCTATCCGAAAGTTATTTCATCGGAGATACCATAACGGATTTAGAGACAGGAAAATCCGCCGGCCTTAAAACTATCCTTGTTTTTTCAGGCAAAGAGAAGCCGGATAACAAAAATAATTGGCAAGTCCAGCCCGATTTTACTACTCAAGATCTTTCCGAAGCAGTAGAAGAAATTCTTAAATCATGAAAATAATCATTACTTATGCCTCAGCAGGAGCCGGACATTTAAAAGCAGCTGAGGCAATCTACAGTTATTTGAAAGAGCACCATAAAGAAATAGATGTTAAGATAATTGATGTATTAACCAAAGCCAATGCCTTATTCAGATTAAGTTACAAATATACTTATTTACTTATGGTCAAATACGCACTTTTGCTATGGCATTGGGGATTCCGTATAACCCATAACAGGCCGCTACGTATATTTACCCGAGAGATATCGTCGCTTACAAATCGGGTAAACACAAAAGATTTTGCTAAGTTTTTGATTGAAGAAAAAGCCGATTTTATAATCTCCACACATTTTTTACCTTCAAAGATAGCTGCGTCCCTTCGAATAAGCCGGAAAATAAGTTCAAAACTGGTTACAGTAATCACTGATTTTGGAGTCCACCGGTTTTGGATATCAAAAGGCACTGATATTTATGTTGTAGCTTCAGGTTTTACTAAGCAGCAACTTATTCTAGAAGGCATAAAAGAGGAGAGCATAAAAGTAATTGGTATACCGCTAGATGCAAAATTCACTTTGAAATATGAAAAGAGCGCTTTATTAAAAAAATTTAATCTTAAGCAAAATAAATTTACTGTATTAATTACTACGGGTTCTTTTGGCATAGGCCCGATTGAAGAAATCGTAGATTTATTGCACAATAATGCACAAATCATAGTTGTTTGTGCTAACAATAAGCGGTTATTTAAGAGGTTAAAAAACAAAAATTACCCTAGTGTCCTGACTTTAGGATTTGTTAATAATATCCAGGAGTTGATGGCGGTATCCGATATAATCATTACAAAACCCGGAGGCTTAACTATATCCGAAGCCTTGGTTATGGAATTGGTTCCTGTATTTATCCATCCTATTCCAGGGCAAGAAACAGAAAATGCGAAAATATTAGAAAAATACGGGGTTAGTCTGAGTATAGAGCGCACAGAAGATGTAAGAGAGGTTATTTTAGACTATAAATATAATCCGGAAAAATTAAATAAGATAAGAGAAAAAATCAGGGAAATAAAAAAGCCCTTTGCAAGCCAAGAACTATACAATGTTATACGCTAAGGTAGTAGTGGGCCTTCCGGTAGAAGGGCCGTTTGATTATATTGTTCCCCCAAGTCTTCATAAGAAAATAAAAGTTGGTTCCAGGGTATGGGTTTTATTTGGAACCAGAAGGTTACTGGGGTATGTGGCAGGGCTTACCCGTAAGACAAACATTAAAAACCTTAAAACAATATTAGAGGTTATCGATGATCTCCCTATTTTAGATAAGAATATGCTTTTACTCTCTAAAGAATTATCTGATTATTATGGTTGTTCCTGGGGCGAGGCAATTGAAGCTGCACTGCCGGAGCCATTGAGAAAAGGTAAATCATTGCCAAGAATAGATAATTCGCAAGTACCGGCTTCTAATTTTTACAAAACCATCGTGGAAGAGCAAAATATTGTCCTGATACACGATTTAAGCGTTTCTAAACGTTGGGATATATATATCCAGGAAATTAAGGAAACTATAGATAGCGGTAAAGCAACGATAATGTTATTTCCGGATTTCGAATCTGTTTTAAAAGCCAAAGCAATAATAGAGGCTGAATTGCATTGTCCAGCAATAGTTTTATACAGAAAACAGCCGCAAGAATTAGGCGAGTGGTCTAAGGTTAAAACAGGCAAGGCCTGTATTTCTATGGGTACTCGCTCAAATGTTTTTGCGCCATTTAATAATTTAGGGCTTTTGATCATTGAGGAAGAGCAGGAGGGTTCTTATAAACAGGATCAGGTACCGCATTATCATGCCAGAGTAGCGGCTTTCATGCGTACTAATATTGAAAAGGCAAGGCTTATTTTGGGTAGCTCTACGCCATCTTTGGAAAGTTTTCATCTGGCCAAAGAATCCGAAATCAAAACTCAAGGAGCGCTAAATACTGATAGCAAGAAAAGTAGACCCCTAAAATATATATTTATCCAGCGCGCCAAGACTTATCCGGAAATAAAGATTGTTGATATGAAAGATTCATTTCCCGCTAACAGAAAAAGGAGCATAATTCTTTCAAGGTATTTAGAAGATTCTATTGCCTCCACCCTTAACTCATCCGGTAAGGCGCTTATATTTTTAAACAGGAGCGGGTTTGCGACTATCGCATATTGCCATAATTGCGGCGTGATCTTAAAGTGCGAGCGCTGCAACATAAATTTAGTGTACCATTTTAAAGAGAATGTATTAAGCTGTCATTATTGTAATTTTAAAATGCAATCCCCCCAGATTTGCCCGCGTTGCAATTCCGGTTATATAAAGCATTCCGGATTCGGCACAGAAAAAGTAGAGAGTGAGTTAGCCAGGGTATTCCCTCAGGCCAAAATTAAGCGGCTGGATAAGCAGGAAAAGTCAGAATTTAATGGCGCGGATATATTTATTGCTACCAGTTATATATTTAAGGAGGCTATTCATAATTTCGATCTCGTAGTAGTTTTAGCGATTGATAATTCATTAAATCGCGTTGATTTCCGTGCGAGCGA
>JAPLLU010000043.1 GCA_026387385.1 Candidatus Omnitrophota bacterium | reverse complement strand
CTCATAAGAACCGAAATGGATTCCCTTAAACCTTTGATTAATTCTTCGAACTGAAGCTGGGTATGCACTTTTTTTGCCAGGTTTAGTTTTTCAGAAAGTTGAACCAGGCTATTCCAACCCAAAATTATTTCTCTAATATTCTCCATCCTTTGGGCGGCGGTGCTGGAAACTGCCAGATTCTCTATGAGAGGATTAATGATTCTTTCCTCCTCTACCAAAATCGTTGTGGATGATTCGTAATTCGGCGGCAGCACAAAAGCAGCAACAATACCTAAAACCAAGCCGGCAAAAACAGGTGCTATAAAAAGCCATTTGCGGCGAAAGAAAATCTTCAGGTATTCCATAGGGTTTTTATGCTTTGCAAATTCTAAGTTTTCCATATTCTCCTCTTTTTATCTTCCGGGTCTTCCCGAAAGGGTATCTGCTGCAGTCCTTGCTGTAGAGGCACTTTCAGGCCCTCCAGAAGCAACTCCTGCTGCGGTAGTAACCGGGCTAATCACGCTAATTACCTTTGCCATCACAGTTGAAGGAACATATAAAATATCTCCCGGGCTCATATTAATATTTAGCTTCAGATTCCCGCCATAAAGTATCTCGTATAAATTTACCGGCCTTACTTTTTGCTTTCCTGTAAAGCTAGGAGTAATCAACTGGCATTTTCGCATAGCTGCCGCTTCCGTAGGTAGACCTGCCTCAAATACCGCTTCTCTTACGGTAACGGTATCTCCGCGCATATAATATTTCCCTGGAGTACCCACCTTCCCAAGCACATAAAAATATTTACTCCTATATTCAGTGACTGTTACGCTGACCTCGGGATCTTTTACATATACGGAAAGCACATCTCTAATCCTTTGCTCTAATTGCGCCTTGGTTAATCCTACTACTTCCATATCTCCTACAAACTTATATTGGATTTTTCCTTCCGCGTTTACAGGATAAACCCCGCTAAATTCAGGGTGACGCATGACTGATACATCCACAGCATCATCAGGCCCCAGCGTATATTTTAAGGGGTCAAAACTAGAGGCTAAAGGCACAGGTGCGGGGCTCTCTGTTGCTATGGGTGCGGGTGTTTCAGTTGCTGTTACAGGCCCCTCATCTCCTGCCCATACAGGAGAAACCAAACCGATAACTACTAAGAATAAAACCAAAGTTAAGAGTTTATATTTCATTTCCATCTCCATCCTCCTCCACATAAATAATGGTTTCCTTGTAATCCCTTAATTTCTTAAGGTCATTCTTGTCGAAAATCCGCCATCCACGCCAATCCCGTTTGGAGTGGGAGATTTTACCTGATTTCTCCCAACGGATTATTGTCTTTGGCGTGACTCCGATTCTTTCTGCCACATCCGTAATGGTCATTCTTGCGTCGTTCAATTTAGCCTCCCTTTTTGAGTATTGAGTATTGAGTTATAGTGTATTGAGTAAAGAGTATTGGGTATGTAGAATTATGCTGCGGTTTAGTCTTAACTATATGATTTAAGTGCATTTTTCCTATTATGTCCGAGTATGTCCTACTCTGTCCTGCATTGTCTCAATAGTTCTTATATAAGCAAATTCTGTGCCAAGTCAAAAGAAATCATGATATTTTTTTTATCACACTCTTAAGTGATTGTAACACAAGATATAACAAAAACAAGTTATATTTACTATTTTTGGCTATGGAAAAAGTATTTTTGGGGTGTTGATACGAGGAAACATCTGAGCACAAAAGCCCGGTTTTCAGGAAGAAATTAAAAGTTCTTATAACCCATTATTTTACAATATGATATAGACGATGTGGTATATTGTAAACAATGTGTCTTTAATTATTATGGGATGGGTGGGGTTGGGGGGGGTGTTTTAGTCCACGGTCCACGGACCACGGTCCACTGTATCAGTTCACAGTCCACGGTCCACAATCAGACCACAGTCCACAGACCACGGTCCACAGTTTAATGTAGAGAGTTTCTTAGGGCCTGTAACATTCTGACTATGATTTCTGTTTCCAAATATAATTCTTGAAACTTATCTTCATTTATTATTCTTCGCTCCTTGCCTAGATAAAGGCAGGAAACAACTTCAATAGCTGATCTAAGAGCATAACCAATAAATTGACTAAACTCCCCATTTGTTTGCCCTGTTGAACCTTCTGCGATATTCAATGCAATTGAATCTGCAGCACGCTTAATTTGAGAAGTAAGAATATACAACTCTTCTTTTGGGAAATCTCTAGTCAATTTGTGTATACAAAAACTAAGCCCTATTGCCTTTTGCCAAACTTCTAATCTCTCGAATTTAAACGACATTTCTACTTCCTTTACCGTGGTCTGTCGACAGTGGACTGTTGACTTTATGCATTGAAACCAATCCTTCTCTTCCCTTTTACTGCAGGTGGCTGTAATAATTGTTTTATGGCCTTAAAGATGGCCTCTATTTTTTCATCGTGGTCAGCATATTTCTTCTCTAATTCACCGATTTTAAGGGCTAATTCTTTATGACTTAAGATCAGCTCCTTTAACTTAATGAATGCGCGCATTATCACGATATTCACATGAATAGCCCGCTCACTGTTTAGCACACTTGAGAGCATGGCAACTCCCTGTTCAGTAAAGGCATAAACCGTTTTAGAGTACTTTAAGGATATCACAATTTGTGATATCCTTTTAATCTCTTCTCTGGTTAAAGAAAACATGAAATCTTCCGGAAAGCGTTCAATATTTCTCCTTACCGCCTGATTTAAAACTCTGGTCTCGACCTCATAAAGCTGAGCTAATTCCTTATCTAACATTACCCTCTTGCCTCTTATCTCCAAAATCTTTGTTGTAATCGCTTCTACAGAAATTATATTAGGCATATGTGCCTCCTTCTAATTTAAGGTCACAAATTGTGACCTTAAACTTGATATGCCATTTTGACATATCAAGTTGCAATAGATAGACCACCGCCCTCTACATTAATAGACGTATAAGGAGACAAAATCTAACTATTATTTTTTTAAGATTTGTGGGGTGATTGGAGTGGTTACTTTGCGGATTTGCGGAGTTGATATTCTACGTAGGTAGCGAGGACTTCCTGGATTTTTACTGAGGGTAGGACTACAAAATAATGGCTGATCACGGCATGGGCAATTTCGTGGCCGAGTATCTCAGGCTTAAAAAATTCCTCTGAGATATAAATAGTATTTAAATCATTCACATAAAAAGACTGCTTGGTAAGTTCCCTATCAAAAAGAGTTTTATATATCGCCTTCAGTTGGTCAAAATTTTTACAGACCTTGATGTCTCCTTTATAGCTGTAAAGCTCCATATCCAGTACATCGCAGACCCGCGCAAAAAGTGTATCTACCATATCTGTTAGCTCTATGGGGGAATCAGGCCCTTTGACAGTCTCACCTGTAAGAAACGCATCCGAGGGCCCAAGGTTCAGCTGTTGCATGAGAAAGGCGGTTTCTAGCTCCGGGGAATAATAAATAGTGAAGTGGTCGCCTTCTACTTTCTTGGCCGGCCCGAATCCATCTTCATAGCCATAAGAAACACCTATAGCCAGTGTAAATAAGATGGAAAAAATAAGAATTGTTTTCTTAATTTGTGCAGTTGGCATTAAGTCTTAAAATAGTTAACTAATTTATTTAAATCTTCGGACACCTTCTTTAGCTCGGATAATATTGACCTCTTTTGTTCCGAAAGCTCGTGCTCCTGGATGCTGTCTAATTTTTCCTTTATGTTCGGGATATTGGTTTTGAGATTTTTTATTACCTCTCTTATCTTCTTAATCATACTATTATAGGTCTCTGCTATATTCTGCAGCTGGTCATTGCGCCGGATGCGGAAATCTTCAACAAGGTTTCCTGCCTCTAAATTCTCCATTGCTTTCTTCAGGCGGTATAACGGGCCGGCAATTTTATGAGAGACAAATAGCGTTACCAGGATAGTAGCCAGACCTACAATAACCATAACTATAATCACGGTCTGGATAAGAATCGGCAATAGAAAATCCGCTGTGGTGCGCACGGCTACGCGAGAATGCACCACGGATACGGTTGTGGACTTTCCGGCCCAAAAGTAGAGTATGGCTATGGTAAGCAGCCCGCCGATAGCAACCAAGGTGCAGAATTTTAAGATGAACTGGGCCTGAAACTGTTTATCGATAAAAATCTCCTTGCGTTTAAAAGCCGGTTTATTCATGGCTACCTCCTTCAATGAGCAGACAATTTATGGAGTCCAAAGGACGACATAAATTGTAGTCATTTATCCTTTTGCTGGCGTCTGCGAATTGAACCCCACACCCAGCATTTTATTTTAAAGATCCTTTTAAGCGAACTTTAAGAGCGGTTAAGGCTTGTGCGTAATGTTTTAATCTCCTCTCACGGTTACGAGCATCAGTTTCTGCTTTATAAGCTTCATAATAAACCAATTCCCATTCTCTATTTCTTTTATGCTCATCAATCCTTGTTTGTAAATTATTTGTATATCCATAATAAAGCACATTGCTTTCTTTATCCCTTAAAACATACACGTAATACATTATACATTACTGGGTGTGGGGTAAGTTCGCACTTATAAGTTATGTCGATAAAGCGTAATAGCAAGCTCCATAACTTATGTGCTCACTTACTTAAGTAGTTCACTATTTATAGTTATGCGCGCCTTCCTACGCAAATCGGATACCCACTTGCTCATTGCCTGTGATTCCTGAAACTTGGTGAGTTCCCACTTTATCTGGTTATACATCTTATCGTAGGTTTTGTCGGTATTTCCTTCTGAGACCATTTTATTATATACTTCCTCTATGCTCTTATCACTCACGGACGCAGAACCTGCTATTTCTTTGGCTTTTTTATCTAGCGCGGTCTTCAGGAGAGACTGCTCCCAAAATCTCTCAATCATCTTAAGAAAACTCTTGTCTTTATCCCAAGCTCTCTCTTGGGCATCCTGCAGAATGAGTTTACGATTGATCAGGTTATTCAAAAACTCTCTCCTTGATTCCGGGGTATCCACCCTGCCGAAACTTGAGTCTTTAAATTCCTGCTCAAATTCTTCTTTGGTAATCTGGTAATCGTTAATCCTGGCTAAAACTGATTTGTCTTCTTTGTAGGCACGGCTACAGCCGATTATTAAGATTAATACGGACAGGTAAATTAGTTTTTTTCTCATGGCTCCTCCCTTTTCGGTTATAATTAATTGCATTATACTACATTATCAGAAAATAAAAAAGGGCAATTTTCGTTTGCCCTTTTTAGTTATTGCGTGAAAACCTGATTTTCTTTCTTATCGTTAAAGAGTTTCTTGTTTCCTTTTCTTTATTATCTCGTCTAAGAGAGGTAAAAGGCCATCGTGGCCGATAAGGTTTAATGCGCCATCAATAAACGTATAAGCGTCATCACTTATAATTAAAGCATCGAAAGCAGCCATGTCTGAAGGAGTCAGTGGATGGTAGAGTAAGTTTGAACGCATGAGAAGATCGGAAGTGAACGCATCCATCGGATGAGCCTGAACACCCATATCACCGGGCATACGCTCCAACTGAGGATAAACGTATTTGAACGGGTCTTGGGCGTAAAAGAGGTCTTCTACAGGTTTAGCTATAATGGTTAGGTCTGCGCCGACATACTTCAAGTCATAGTTACTGCCTGCTGTAAATGTGTCCTGGATGATAGGATAAGTGCCCGCGCTCTCCCCAGCAACGCGGCTTAAGTCTCCACTAAAGATATCGCCAGTCACCAAAGAACCAGAAGTTATCTGATAAGTAAAGGCCGGATCAGGATCTCCTTCATTCTTAGACTGTGGATTAGCTGTTACCTCAATAGGTCTTGTATTTACCGTCAATTTTCCTTTAGTATAGGTAATTTCGTAATTTCCTAAGCCGCTTCCCACTGCGCCGCTCACAAGGATGTCATACGGACCGACTGTGGCTGTGACCGGTGCGCCAGTACTGCTTAAGGTCGCGCTGGTTACTGTATTACCGTTTATTAATCCGCTGGTGGTGAATTCTGTTCCGTCAAAGGTATGGGTATCGCCGTAGGTCTTGCTGTCGCTGTCTGCGGTGACGTCTAAGTCCTTCTTGCCTACGGTCAGGGTTCCTTTATGATAAGTGATTGAGTAGTTTCCTAAGCCGGTGCCTGATGCATCGCTAATAAGTATGTCATACGGGCCGACTGTGGCTGTGACAGGTGCACCGGTGCTAGT
>JAPLLU010000010.1 GCA_026387385.1 Candidatus Omnitrophota bacterium | reverse complement strand
AGTATAAAAATATAAAAGATAAAATCTTTAAAAATTTTTCCCTTGTTTTTTACGCCTCCGAATAATATGAAACTTAAAAAAGTCATCACATTTATACTTACCAGGAGAATCCCCTCGCATTTTACATAACAAGCCAGCGCGGCAAAGATAGCTGACATTAGAAGATATATCCTATCGCTTTCGTTAAACCAAAGATATAAATATAAAAAACCCACGCTATAATAAAACCCGAGTATCAAATCCGCATATCCAGTAGAAGCGTAATTATTGAAATGCGGTATGCTGGCCAGAAAAAAAGTAAAAATAATGGCGTGTAATCTTTTTAGATTTATTCTCCTCAGTATATTATAAAAAATGACCAGGCAGGATGCGAAAAAGAAAGGCGTTATTATTTTCGGCGCGAAATCATTGAAGCAGCCTATAAAATTATGCATATAATTCTGCGAAAAAGGCCATAACCATGGATAATCTCCTGTAAACACTACGTCTTCTATGCAAGGCTTTGAGAATAGGCCCAAAGGCAGGCCCTTTAAAAAATATAAGATCTTTGCCTTCGCACCCCAATGAGCCACAACATCATATGACTCCATGGGCTTGACCATACTTACAAAAAAAGCAAAAAATACCTCGAAAAGAATAGCGCCAAGAAAAAATAACTCCACCTTACTCATCTTTTTGTACGTAGGATTAATTTTGGGATATCTGTTTTTGGATTTTAGAAAAATCCTGCTAAAAATACCGCATAATACCAGGATCAAAATAAACGGTGCCAGAATATTAAAAATATTAAAATTAAACCCAGCGAGGGATAAACAAGTCATTATAACGGTTATTACGCCTAGCCCCAGCCCGTACGACAGTCCAAGGCTTTCCTGAAGCCAGAGTTTGTTTTCTCTATCCAATAACCGTAAAAATAAAAAACCCAAAAAAGTGGAGACCAATATAGCTGACAAAGCGAATAAATATACCATACCGTCCTTATTATTTACGCTTAAGTATAAAACTTTCTTTATTTAGAGAAGCGTAAAGATAAGCTTCTTTTTTCTCAAAACCAGGCTTCTTATAAACCAATATGAAATCTGGATTCTTATTCTGTAGAGAAGGATATAAATAGTAAACTAGCCTGGGTAAATCTATGGAATCTTCCGGTATACCTATTATTCCATAACTTGCTTCATTGGGAAGATTTGCTTTGCAGAATTTTAAAAACTCATACAGATTTTCGCCAAATACAATAGCCCTCTTTCCTTCCCAATCCGCGGAGGCAAGGCTTATATAATCTTTAAGTGTAGATTTGTCCTTTTCTACTATAAGGCCTCTTACGTTAAAAAATAACCACATCAGCACCCATGCCGCTAAAATAATTTTGAACATCTTCATGGCTTTTTTATAACCTCGAATTCGAAATACAGGTGTTCTGCCGGGATAATAAACGCCCAGAACCTTTCATAGCATAATTGGAACCGGTTTATTAGAGAATCTATCATATATCTCCGGATTGCCCGATGAAAAGTTATTTTCCTGGAGACGATCCTGAAACCGCACCGTGGCGCTATCTTATCAAAGGCAAAAACTGAAAATGTCCTTTTGTGCGACGGGTCCGCGTAGGAATAAAAACAGGAAAAATGAGGCACAAATACGCTGACCATGGCTCTGTCTTTAGCTATACGGTGAATCTCTCTCATAAGCTTCTCAACGTCATTCAGGTGCTCAAAAACCTGTTTTGATATAACCTTATCAAAAGTATCGTTTTTGAAAGGAAACGGATAATAGTTCAAATCGCATACTACATCAGCCCCGGAATCTATGCTGATATCCGCCCCTATACTGCCCGGAGATTTGTTTTTTCCACAGCCCAAATCCAGGATTTTCATCTTATTATAATGCGCAATTTTTGCATAATTCTACCTTGTCTCTCATATTATTTCTTAATAACTCTGTCATTTTTCTTCTTTTTTCGCCGTTATAGACGTCCAAAAGGGTCTCTTTATTCAGATCGCCTATTACACCCCTGCCTAAAAGATCCTGGCAGCATGGAACAACCAGGCCGTTGGCTAACACAGCCATGACACTTTCAATCCTGCCGCACAATCCTTTTTTGGGTTTCGTATCAGATGCCGCGTATTTGC
Organism: Candidatus Omnitrophota bacterium; assembly: GCA_026387385.1. Taxonomy (GTDB): domain Bacteria; phylum Omnitrophota; class Gorgyraeia; order Gygaellales; family Profunditerraquicolaceae; genus JAPLLU01. The sequence goes on along the minus strand of JAPLLU010000010.1, from coordinate 421 downwards.
CTAAATTCAGGCCTGCCTGGCTCCCATCCCAATTATGTGATTCTCTGGGATGAAAATAATCTATCCTGCTGACCAGGCTCAAGAAATCATCGGAAAAAACCAAATCCTTGTCATTCAGAGAAGTGATGCAGAATATACCCGTAGTTATCTTTTTCCCTTTTTTGTTCTTCAAATCAATAAAATCATTGGCTTTTTTTATCACGTCTTCCCATATAGCGCCCTTTCTCATTTCTTCAAAGCCTTTTTTGTTTCCGTAATCTATGCTGAAATAGACCTCATCTATGCTGTCGCTGTCCAAGATATACTCGGCTTTTTCCTTTGTCAGCAGAGCAACATTCGTTAAAAAATGTACCTTTGGAAATACGCGACAATTTTTTTTAGCAGCTCCCAGAAAACACAGCATCTCCTTCAGCTTTGGATG
>JAPLLU010000062.1 GCA_026387385.1 Candidatus Omnitrophota bacterium | reverse complement strand
AGTATTCAGTAAATTTAAAGGAGTAGAGCATCGCCTGGAGCATGTAGGCGAAATGAATAATATAAAATTTATCAATGATTCAAAGGCTACCACCGTAGATTCTACCGTTTGGGCACTAAACAATATTTCTTCTCCTGTTATTTTAATTGCCGGAGGCAGGGAAAAAGGAAACGATTATAGCATTATTTTGGATTTGGCAAAACAAAAAGTGAAAAAGATTATTTTGATTGGCGAATCAAAGAAGAAGATAGAAGATGCCTTTAAAGGTTTTTTGTCTATCGGGCAGGCAGAAACTTTAGAAGAGGCGGTTAGGAAAGCTTTTCATAAAGCAGAGGCCGGTGATTGCGTGCTATTTTCACCTATGTGTAAAAGCTTTGATATGTTTTCCGATTACGAAGAAAGAGGCAGGGTTTTTAAGAAAGCGGTCTTCGATTTAATCAACCAGCCAAAATAATTTTAACAGAACATTATAAGATATGGTCCGCAATATCAGAATCAACATATTTACTGCTACGGTGATTTTGATTTGTATTGGCATTGTGATGATCTATAGCGCATCCAGTATCTATGCCTTAGAAAGATATAAAGACGGGTTTTTTTTCTTAAAAAGGCATGTCAGTTTTCTGGTTATCGGGATATTTTTTACTTTGTTAGTTATGAGTATCGACTATAGAAGGATAAAGAAATTCTCTAGGCCGCTATTGTTCCTATCCATTTTACTATTACTTTTAGTTTTAATACCTGGTATAGGTAGGGAAGTCGCGGGCGCCCGCAGGTGGTTCAGGTTTAAATTCATCAGTTTCCAGCCTTCAGGGCTAGCGCACATGGCTGTGATTATTTATGTTGCTGATTTTATCGCCCGTAAAGGAAATATAATAAGGTCATTTCGGCATGGATTTCTGCCGCCCATCTCTGTTTTAGGATTAGTTTCTGTATTAATCCTTGCTCAGCCTGATTTAGGCACTACTCTGGCGTTAGGGGCAGTGGTGGTGATAATGCTTTTTATTGCCGGCGCAAGGTTATCGTATCTTTTATCTTTATTACTCGCCAGCCTCCCTGCGCTTTATATATTAATATTCAGCGTTCCTTACCGCAGGATGCGCATTTTGGCGTTCTTAAATCCTTGGCTGGATCCTAGAGGTAGCGGTTTTCAGATTATTCAGTCGCAGATCGCCCTGGGTTCAGGAGGGATATTTGGCGTGGGCCTCGGACAATCCAGACAGAAGTTATTTTATCTGCCTGCGGCGCACACCGATTTTATTTTTTCAATTATCGGTGAAGAATTAGGCTTGATAGGTACGCTGAGTATAATAATATTATTCCTCATTTTTATTCAGCAGGGGCTTAAGATAATCAAAAATACCCAGGATACATTCGGTTATTTTCTATCCCTGGGTTTAACATTGACTATTGCTTTCAAAGCGATAATAAATATTGGAGTTTCCTGCGGCGTATTGCCTACAAAGGGGCTGCCGCTGCCGTTTATTAGTTACGGAGGTTCTTCCTTTATATTTGATTTGCTCACTGTCGGCATACTCATGAATATCGCACGCACAGGCGATTACCCTTAGGCAATTCTTTCTTAAGGCTAATAATTTATATGAGTGAAAAAATTGGAAAGATAAGAATTTTAGTCGCTGCTGGCTCAAGCGGCGGGCATATTTTTCCCGCCCTCGGTTTCTTAGATGCATTAAAAGACAGGAATAGAGATATGGAAGTACTTTTGGTCTTGCCGAAAAGGAATATAATGAAGCAGTTAGATGCTATTGGGCATAAGATGCGTTATATCGCATTGTCTTCTTTTAAATTAACTCCTGATTTTAAGATTTTTATCTCTATATTTAATTTGCTGAAAGGATCCCTGGAAAGTTTATTTATACTGTCGGTATTTAAGCCCGATATTGTAGTTGGTTTCGGCAGCTTCACCTGTTTTCCCTTCATAATGTTTGCCTGGCTATTCAGGATAAATAACTTAATACATGAGCAGAATGTGATCCCCGGTAAGGCAAATAAATTCCTGGCAAGATTTACCGATAGAATTGCTGTTTCATTTGCAGAGACTAAAGAATATCTTAAAAGTTACCCCAAAAAAACAGTAATCACAGGTAATCCTATACGTAAGGGCCTAAGCCGCATAGATAAAAATAAAGCCTTAGATTACTTTAATTTTAGCAGGGATAAATTTACAATATTAGTCATGGGAGGCAGCCAGGGGAGCCACCGAATTAATACGGAATTTTTAAAGGCCGCATCACAGATACCGGATAAGTCTAAATTTCAGGTTATTCATTTATCAGGGCTTAAGGATTACGAATGGTTGAAGCAGGGTTATAAAGATTTAAATGTAAATATCAGGTTATTCAGTTTTTTAGACGTGATGCAATATGCATATAGCGCATGCGATCTTGCGCTGTCTAGGGCAGGGGCAACCACAATGTCAGAGATAATATTTTTTAGATTACCGGCAATTATTATTCCTTATCCTTTTGCCTCAAAACATCAACTGGACAATGCCGAGATTTTAAAAAAGATGGGATCAGCGATTATTATCCAAGACGAAGCATTGGATGATATAGGGGCGCTAAAACAGACATTGGAAGAATTTATGAATAACACCGATAGAATTAAAATGATGAGCAGCCGTTACGATAATTTTCCTGTAGCTGAAGCAAGTAATTTACTTGTTGATGAAGTATTGCATCTAATGCAATGAAGACATCCATTATTATCGTATGTTTATACTTTAGGCGATATTCAAGAATTAGGGCAGGGCTGGGAAAAATATCTAAAAATGAATAAGCATATTCATTTTATCGGAATCGGAGGTATCGGCATGAGCGGTATCGCTCAGTTGTTTTTAAGCCGGGGAGTAAAAGTAAGCGGTTCTGACATAAAAGAAAATAAAATTACTGAAGAACTAAAAAAGCAGGGTGCAGAAATATTTGTTGGACACGATGCGGGAAACATTAAAGATGCGGATTTGATTGTTTACTCATCAGTGATTAAAGAAGACAATCCGGAGATTATTCAGGCAAAGATACTGGGCGTTCCTTTGATAAAGAGGGCTCAGGCGTTGGCTAATCTTATGCAGGATAAAATTGTCATTACGGTCACGGGTAGTCATGGCAAGACCACAACCACTTCCTTAATATCTTATCTTCTATCGGAAGCAGGGCTTCGTCCTACTGTAGCAATAGGCGGAATATTAAAAAACATAGATACCAATGCCTATTTAGGCAGCGGTGATTTCTTTGTAGCCGAGGCAGATGAATCGGACGGCTCCTTTCTCTGTTATTCCCCTGACTACTCAATAATTACCAATATGGATTACGAACATCTTGACCATTATAAAGAATTCAAGAATATAGCAGGGGCCTTCAGGGAGTTTTTAAATAAAACCAAGGAAAACGGATGCGTATTTTGCTGTAATGACGACATAAACCTTAAAAATATATTAAAAGATTATAAAAATAGGTATGTGCTTTTTGGTTTAAAAGCAGAAGCTGATATTTACCCTAAAAGAATAGAATTTGACGGATTGACTTCCAAGTTCGATTGTTTTTATAAAAATAGATTTATTGGTAGATTTGGTCTTAACTTGGGAGGTGAACATAATATTTCCAATGCACTTTCTGTCATCGCTTTAGGTCTTGAGCTTAATATTGAAGCGGAGGTTATAAAAAAGGCGTTACATGATTATAAAGGAGCCGAGCGCCGGCTTGAGATAAAATTTAGAGATAAGAATTATTTGGTGATTGATGATTATGCCCACCATCCTACAGAAATAAAGGCTACTTTGGCGGCACTGAAAAATATTGAGTCCAGTAGGCTTATTGCCGTATTTCAGCCGCACCGCTATTCGAGGACAAAATTGCTTCTTGAGGAATTTGGGACAAGCTTTGGCTTGGCTGATTACGTTATTGTGACGGATATATATGCGGCGAGTGAACCGCAATTAGAGGGGATTGACGGCGAACGGCTTTACAAAACGATAAAAGAGCATACTAAAAACAAAGAGATACATTTTCTGCCTAAAGAAGAAATCTCCGGCCATATTTTAAAGATTATAAAGCCGAAGGACCTAGTGGTTACTTTAGGCGCAGGAGATATTGTAAAGGTAAGTGATGAATTGGCCGAAGAACTTAAAAGGAAGAGTTAAGGTAAAAGAGCCCCTAAAAAAACACACCACTTTTCAGATTGGGGGTGCGGCTCAGTTTTTTATTGAACCAGAAGATCCAGGCGATTTAAAATTATTGCTAAATTTATTAAAAAGAGATAAGATACCTTTTCGGATAATAGGTGCCGGTAGTAATATTTTAGTAGATGATTACGGTGTAAATGGTGCGGTTTTAAGGTTGAATTCGCCCTATTTCAAGAAAGCAGAATTTAAAGGATTGAATTTAGATGTTGGTTCAGGCCTCCTAATTAATCGATTGGTTTGGCTTACGCATAAACATGGTTTATCAGGGGCAGAGTTTTTAGTGGGCATACCCGGTACAGTTGGCGGGGCCTTAATGATGAATGCAGGAATATCCGAAAAAGGTAAAAGTACCTGCCTGTCCGGCAGGCAGGTAAAAAGCATAGGAGATTTAGTAGTAAATGTTACGGTAGCAGATTACAACGGCAATATAAAGACGTTAAATAGGAAGGATATTCAATTTGGCTATCGGGAATCAAGTTTATCAAAATACATAATTTTAAGCGCACGTTTAAAACTAGTAAAAAAGGATAAAAATAAAATACGAGACACAATAAAAAAGTGCCTGGGTTATCGTAAAGATACGCATGATTTATCTAGGCCTTCAGCAGGTTGCATATTTAAGAACCCCGAGGGATTTTCTGCCGGTCAGTTGATAGACTTATGCGGCTTAAAAGGTAAAAGAATCCAAGATGCCCGTGTTTCTTTTAAGCACGCTAATTTTATATTAAATCTCGGGAAGGCTAGGGCTAAAGATGTTTTTAAATTGATGAAATTAATAACAAAAGAAGTGGAAGATAGATTTGACATAATATTAAAGCCGGAGATAAAGATATGGCAGTAAAAAAGCTCCAAGCTCCAAGCTCCCTGCCTGTCCGGCAGGCAGGCAAGCTCCAAGCCAGAAATAAAATCGGAAAGGTAGGCGTTTTAATGGGGGGGCCCTCCACAGAAAGAGAGATTTCTCTTAAGTCCGGTAAGGCAGTATACGAAAATTTAAGGCAATTAGGATTAGATGTAATCACTATAGATATAAAAACAAGCAATAAAGAAGAGAATATCCGAATGATAAAATCGCATAAAATAGATTGTGCATTTATAGCCCTTCACGGACTTTTCGGAGAAGACGGCCAGATACAGGAGATTTTGGAAAAATTAAATATTCCTTATACGTGTTCAGGGATGTTGGCAAGCAGGCTTGCGATGGATAAGGTTGCAACGCGCAAGATTTGTCAGATTCACGGGTTACCCATTCCTAAATACGAGATACTTGATAGATTCTCTTATAGCACAAATTGGGAATTTCCTGATAATCTTTCTTTGCCCTTAGTAGTGAAGCCAGCTTCACACGGCTCCAGCATCGGTTTGTCCATAATTGACAATAAAAAAGATATCGATAAGGCAATATCTTTGGCGTTCAGTTTTGATGAAATAATATTAATAGAGGAATATATAAAAGGCAGGGAGGTGACGGTAGGAATATTGGATAATGCAGCTTTACCGGTTATAGAGGTAATCCCAAAGAAAAGATTCTTTGATTTTGAAGCTAAATATCAGCCCGGAATGACGGATTATGTTGTGCCGGCCAGATTAGAAGAAGAGGTCGCCAAAAAAATACAAGAAACTGCTATGGCGGTGCATAAACTTTTAGGGTGTGTTGGTTGTTCAAGAGTAGATATTATTTTGGATAGTAATAATACTCCTATTGTTTTGGAGCTAAATTCCATACCTGGATTGACTCCGACGAGTCTTCTGCCTAAGGCAGCCAAGGTAGCAGGAATAGATTTTCCTCAATTGTGCCTGAGACTGCTGGAACTGGCTTATGAAAAAAAATAAAATAAAACTCCCGGTTAGATTAATACTGCTCGTTATTATAAGTCTCTTTGTGATATCTTTTATTATTATACAGCTGGCAAGAGTCCTAAAAAATTTAAATTATTTTAAGATTGAAAATATCACTCTAAGCGAACCTAAGGAGAGGGTTTTTGATTTTTCTTATCTAAAGGGCCGCAATATCTTTAACGTCGATTTATTAAAGGAATCAAAATCCATATCAGGTTTATATCCCAGTTATAAAAAGATCAGACTAATCAGGATTTTACCTAATCGCCTCTTCATTGATTTTGTAAAGCGAAAACAGCTTGCATATATAAAATTATACCGGAATTTCTGCGTAGACGAAGAATTAGTCTTGTTTGATGTGCCTGAACACTTAGAAGGTTCGGGTTTATCTTTACCGCAGGCACAACCAGCGGATTTACCGGTTATTACTGGCTTAGAGACAAAGATTTTTGGTGCAAAGTCAGGTAGAAAATACTATATTAAGGAGCTAGAAATAGCAATCGATATAATAAAAAGTTTTAACAAGAACAGAAGGTTAAGAGATAATAAGATGCAGAGAATCAACGTATTAAATGCAGACAGCATATCGTTCTATTTGTCTGGAAATTTAGAGATAAAGTTCGGCCAGGAAAACATTAAGGATAAGCTTGATACCTTAAGCAGCTTGCTCATTAATTTGAAAAATGACTTAAATAATATAGAATATATTGATTTAAGATTCAAAGAGCCGGTAATAAAATATAAAAATGCTAAGTAATTATATTTGCGCATTAGATATTGGTTCTAGCAAAATCGCTGCGGCTGTCGCAGAAGTTAAAAAAAGACACATTAACAACATCTTCTTAGAAATCGGGCCTTCAAAAGGCATCAAAAAAGGGATAATTGTAAATTCTATTGATCTGGTTAATTCAATAAGTCATCTGTTAAAGAGCTTAAAAGCTAAGTCAGGCATAAATATAAAATTCATATATACTAACATTTCCGGACAGAATATAGTTACCAGGCATAGCAACGCAATTATGCCTCTTACCGAGAGGGGAAATAAAGTTATAACAACTTCTGATATTTACCAAATAAATGAACAGGCGCGTATATTGGGCTCGAGCCTGGAAGAAGAAATAATACACCAGATACCTTCCGGTTATAGCATAGATTCAAAAAGCGATATCTTAAATCCTCTTGGGTTATACAGCCATAGATTAGAAGTGGATCTGTATTTGATCTGCGGAAAGTTGTCTTCGATACAGACCTTGACGCGAACGATTAATCAGGCAGGATATGAAATAAAAGATTTATTTTTCTCAGGTATAGCTTCGGCTGAAGCTATATTTAATCAAGATTTTAAAAAGGGAGTAAATATATTTTGCGATATAGGAAGCGATATTATTGAATTATTGCTGTTTGACAACGGGATACTTAAAAATATCGAGATTCTGCCTATCGGCGGAGATGACTTAACTTGGCAACTTTCAGAAATACTAAAGATACCATTTGAATTGGCCGAAGATATCAAGAGGTCATATGGCTCGATAGGAGATTGCAGTGAACCCAGCCTAGATAAAGAAATTCTGCTGAAGAAAGATAATGTTTACAAGCCTATAAAACAAAAAGTCATTACGGAAATAGTGACTTCTAAATCAAAGTTAATTTGCCAGAGAATAAAAGAAGCTCAGGAAAAAATTATTCCCTCTGAAAAGGTAGACAATTTTATAGCTTGCGGAAGAATGGTATTTCTGGAAGGATTCCTGGAGACTTTAGAGAACAGTTTAGGAATTTCTGTGAAAATAGGCAAGATTAATAATCCGGAAATTGTTTCTTTTGTTAGCCAGAACGATGCTCTTTCAGGGCAAAAATATTTGACTTACGTTACCTCGCTTGGCATAATCTGTCAGGCGCTGCATACAAGACCCCAGGGCATATTTGGCGTTACCCCGCCACAACATAACCCTATCCTTAAGGCCATTAATAAAGTTAAAGAGATATATCAGGAATACTTTTAATGAGCGCATAACTTACGGAGAGTAATCGACGTAAGTTATGCGCGCGAATTGAGCACCTAAAGTTTTGGTTTAGCGCACCTTGCCATATATAGGCACCTTTGCCAATCGGATGGCAAAGTGCGCTTCCTGTGAAGCGATTGGCAAGTGCGCGCTTACTGTGCGAAATCCCTGTGAGCCTAAGCGAACAGGGATAATCCCGATAGCTGCTAAACTAATTGCTTTAGAAACTCAAGAAGTATTCGCCTATCGGGAGAGCAAAGGTAATTTAGTGAGCCTAAGCGAGCAGGGATAATACGCCCATTTTATTTCTTTAAGCGGCGCGGGATCTACCTGTATGCATAACTTACGGAGGCTGAAAGCCGACATAAATTATGTCCTCACTTTCTTTTAATTGACCATAATATTTTCTAATGTATAATATTGGTTAAAGATAATGATTAGAGAAAATATATTGAAGGTTAAAAAGCTTATTTCCTCAGCCTGTTCAAAAACTAACCAAGAGCCTAATTTAATAATGGTTGTCGTCGTAAGCAAAGGAAGGCCGATAGAACAAATAAAAGAAGTAATAGAAGCAGGCATAATGGATATAGGAGAGAATCGCGTCCAAGAAGCCCTTAGTAAGTATAACAAACTCATAACTCATAACTCAAAGCTCCAAACTATTAAGTGGCACATGGTAGGCCACTTGCAGACTAATAAGGCAAAGGAAGCGGTAAGAATTTTTGATTTGATTCATTCCGTAGACAGCTTACGTCTTGCTAGCGAGATTGACAAACAGGCAGCCAAGATAAATAAAGTTCAGGATATTTTAGTTGAGGTAAATACTTCCGGTGAGGCTACTAAATTCGGATTACAACCCAAAGAAGTAATGGGAGTCTTAAAAGAAGCAGAAAAGTTTAAGAATATAAGTATAAAAGGATTGATGACCGTTGCTCCGATGGTAGACAATCCAGAAAAAACCAGGACATACTTCAAGGCTCTTAGGGAATTAAGGGATGAAATAAATAACCTGCAGCCTGCAGCCTGCAGCCTGCAGCTTCTATCTATGGGGATGAGTGATGATTTTGAGGTGGCAATAGAAGAAGGTTCGAATATGGTGAGGTTGGGTAGGGCTATATTCGAAGGTTAATAGCGTGGGGTTACCAGGACACCTGCCTCACCGGCAGGCAGGCAAGGACACCAGGTCACAAGTAAAAACGGAAATGAAAATGAAAATAGGTATAATAGGATTCGGAAATATGGGTTCGGCAATTGCCGAGCGGCTTAAATCAAAATATAAAGTCTTTGTCTTTGATAAAGATAAAACTAAGACAGTTATCCTAAAAGATATTATCGTTGCGAATAGCATTGGTGAGTTATGCAGAATGTCCGATACGCTAATACTTGCAGTGAAGCCGCAGGATTTTGATGCTGTTTTAGTCGAAATTAAATCCTGCACACATTTAGCGGATAAATTATTTATCTCAATAGCAGCAGGCATAAAAACAAGTTATATTGAAAAAAAATTAGGAGCTGTGAGAGTTGTGAGGGTTATGCCAAATATGGCGATAAAGATCAAACAGGGGATTTCTTGCTTGTCGAAAGGTAGATTTGCCACAGAAGAAGATTTTGAGTTTACTGAGGAATTATTTGATTATATGGGAAAGACTTTAAGGATAGAAGAAGAAAAAATGGAAGCTGCCACCGCCGTATCAGGGAGTGGTCCTGGTTTTTATTTTGATATTATTGAATCAATCCTGGATAGCAATAAAAATCCTGAGGAATTCAAAAAGGAATTTATTATTACTCTGACAAAAGCTGCAGAGGAGTCTGGTTTTAAACATGAAGAGGCGGTCTTTTTAGCATCAGGCACAGGCACTGCCTGTCAGCTATTACTGGTAGAAACTAAATTGCCACCCTCTGAATTAAAAAAACAAATTACATCTAAAGGAGGCACTACTTTGGCTGGCTTAGATGCTTTGCATGCAACTGGATCTTTGATTGAAGCTGTTAAAGCTGCCAAGAAGCGCGCTGAAGAATTATCCAAAAGTTAACTGGTTACATTGTGACCTGGTGACTACTTGTGTCCTTGTGTTATGGTGTCTTGGTGACTAATATTTCTAAAAAGGAGTAGGCTTAATGGGAAAGATCGGTATTATCGGAGGAAGTGGGTTATATCAGATAGAAGGTATCAAGAATATAAAAGAGGCGTCCGTAAGTACACCATTCGGTAAGCCCTCTGATAAGTTTGCTATCGGAAAATTAGAAGGCAAGGAAGTAGTATTTTTACCTCGTCATGGCAAGGGGCATCATATATCTCCGAGTGAAATAAATTACCGCGCTAATATTTATGCCATGAAGAAACTGGGAGTAGAAAGGATTATCTCCGTTACTGCCTGTGGCAGTCTTAAAGATGAGATTAAGCCATTGGATTTTGTTGCAGTTGATCAATTTATTGACTGGACCAATCAGGCAAGGCAAATGACGTTTTTCGATAGGGGTATAGTCGCTCATATTGCTTTCGCCGAACCAGTATGTAAAGAGCTTAGCCAGTTATTGTGCGATGCTGGAAAAAGCCTAAAATTAAATATACATAAAGGCGGTACCTATATAAATATGGAAGGCCCTGCATTCTCCACTTTAGCTGAGTCAAACCTTTATCGTAACTGGGGCATAGACGTAATCGGTATGACTAATATGCCGGAGGCAAAATTAGCCAGAGAAGCGGAAATTTGTTATTCAACTTTAGCAGCAGTAACCGATTACGATTGTTGGCATCCGCATTATGACACCATAACAATTGACATCGTGATGAAAAATTTGCAGAAAAATATTGAAAATGCCAAAAATATATTATCTACGCTGATAAGGACTCTTCCCGAAAAGAGGGATTGTGCTTGTAAAGAAGCGCTTAAATTTGCTATTGTTACAGACAAAAAACTAATCCCGGAGAAGGTCAAGAAGGATTTAGGTATTATTATCGGTAAATATATAAAATAAGCGTAGAGCGTAAAGCTAAAAGCGTAGAGTTAAAGTTTAAAACTAAAAACTTTTATTTTTAAGTTTCAGTTTTACGCTTTTCGCCTTAAGCTTTAAGCTAACATTATGGATTACAAATCTACATTAAATCTACCCAAAACAGAATTTTCCATGAAGGCTGACTTGCCTAAGAGGGAACCTGCCTTTTTAAAAGCGTGGTATGATACGGATATATACAAACTGCTTCGCCAAAAACTTAAAGGTAAGCCAAAATACGTACTCCATGACGGACCTCCCTATGCCAACGGCGATATCCATATCGGGCACGTCTTGAATAAGACATTAAAGGACATAATTATCAAATATAAATCCATGCAGGGATTTGATTCTCCCTACATCCCAGGCTGGGATTGTCACGGATTGCCTGTAGAGCACCAATTGTTTAAAGAATTGGGCATAAATAAATATCAAATCAGCCAGCTAGAGTTTAGAAAAAAGGCCTATACCTATGCGAATAAGTATGTTTCGTTGCAAAAAGAACAATTTAAACGCTTGGGAGTATTTGGGGATTGGGAGAACCCTTATTTAACATTAAACCCGGAATACGAAGAGAGCATAGTGAGTTCTTTCGCAGCGTTGGTTAAAGGCGGCTACATCTATCGCGGGTTAAAACCGGTTAATTGGTGCTATGTATGCGAGACAGCTCTTGCAGAGGCAGAAGTCGAGTACGAAGATCATGCTTCACCTTCTATCTATGTAAAATTTGAAATCCTTGGTTTGCAGAATAAGATAAAAGATATATCTAATAAAAAAGTTTACGCAATTGTCTGGACAACCACGCCATGGACGTTAATTGCCAATGTTGCGATTGCGGTTCATCCGCATTTTAAATATGTCTTATTAGAAGTAGGGCAAGAATTATGGCTGATGCAGGAAGATCGGGTTATTCCCGTGATGGAGCAGATAGGTGTTGAGGATTATAAGAAAATAGATGTCATCTTAGGGAGAGATTTAGAGGGATTGTCTTACGGCGATATCTTTAAGCCAGAAAGAAGCGCATCTTTTAAATTTGTTTTAGCGGAATATGTTTCTAAGGAGGAAGGTACTGGCTGCGTGCATACTGCTCCCGGCCATGGCCAGGAAGATTATGTAACGGGGCAAAAATATAATTTGGAAACAGTTATGCCGGTAAACAGTAAAGGCGAGTTTTATCTTGATAAAGCCATAGAGTTTAAGGGTCAGCATGTATTTACGGCTAATAAAAATATCGTCGATAAATTACAGCATCAAGGTAACCTGTTATACTCCGGACAAATCACTCATTCTTATCCGCATTGTTGGCGCTGCAAAACACCCATTATCTTTCGGGCCACTGAACAGTGGTTTATGGATATTGATAATAAAGATTTGAGAAAAAGGCTGCTAGGAGTAATAAAGAAAGACATCCAGTGGATTCCTGCTTCCGGAGAAGAAAGGATTTCAGGGATGGTCCAACTGCGTCCAGACTGGTGCCTTTCCCGGCAGAGATACTGGGGAGTGCCTATTCCAGCACTTGCATGCAAC
>JAPLLU010000139.1 GCA_026387385.1 Candidatus Omnitrophota bacterium | reverse complement strand
TATTATCTATGGATACGTATTTAAGGCAGGATCTGGTAACTTTTGAAAATATCGTGGACTTAGATAGTCAAGATGATGAAGATAGCACAACTTATCTGGGCATAGATTATAGTTTAGGGCTTAGGTCTGAGTTTAAAGATGGCGGCCCGATATTTTATTTAAAACTAGAACGCAATGGCCCATATGATTACGATGCGCCTTTGTTTGTCCATAATGCCCTGATGACTACCGGAGGAACCATAGGAAAATATAACAATGATAAGCTTTTGCCTCAGTTGGAAGAATTTTGGTTAGATATGCCGTTATTTAACCCCTTTAGATTTAAAATCGGGCTTTATGCTTACGAAGTAGGTAATGGATTTAGTTTGAATGGCGCTTATGAAAACTACGGATTTACTGTTTCCAGAGAATCAGGAGATTCCAGCTGGAGATTATATTATTGCCGGCCTGATCTTAGCAATAAAAACCGCCTGGGCCCGCGTATCCGGCAGGAGGAAGAACAAGGAATTGTTTATGAACATAATGCCGCTAATTTCTTTGCCACGGATGTTAAATTTAATTTAGGAAAGAATTCTCTTCAGCCATATCTGGGTGTTTTGGTAGATTATACCTCGCCTGGCAAGAGGGATAATTCTTTTAGTATACCTATTAAGAAAGATATCTTGGGCACATTTGGTCTTGCCTGGAGTTTAAATCAGGACAAACTCACTTTTAATGCAGAATTAGCGCATAATTTTGGCAAAGCAGAAAGTAGCGACCCGGAACATAAAGACGTCTATCATACAGGTTATCTATTCTATGCCGGGATGGATTATAGTATCGGAAAATTTACGCCATCTTTTCAGTTTCTCCTATAGTAGCAATGGGTGGTGGTTACGGCCTGAATTACGGCATACCCAGGCCAGGTACTTTTTATGCGGCAGATTTCGATAACCTCATCCTGGCTTCTATAGGATTTGACTTCAATGCCACGAAAAAGCTAACCATAGGCTTTTACGGTTATTATTTGAGTGCTTTTGAGAGAGGCGTAGGGATACAAGGCGGTCAGGCGAGATATTTATCAAGGGAATTAGGCCAGGAGGTGGATTTATTCATTGATTATCAGCTTAGCCAAAACACCTTGATTAGTGTTTTAGGAGGGTGTTTTTTCCCCGGCAAATACTACAAAGAATTAAGGGAAGATGCGGGTGGAAGTTTATTCAGCCCTTTTGTGCGCGGAGATGGCGATGCAGATTGTGCTTACCAGTTCGAGTTAGCGGTTGAATTTAAATTTTAAAAGGAGGAATCCGGTGGTCACTTTCGAAGATTTTAAAAAATTAGAGTTAAAGGTGGCTAAAATAAAGGATGTCCAAGACCATCCTAATGCAGATAAACTCTACGTAATAGTTATTGATTTAGGCGATAAGACTAAGCAGATTGTAGCAGGAATCAAGAGTTCATATAGCAAGGAAGAACTTCTGGATAGAGAAGTGATCGTAGTGGATAATTTAGAACCGGCTATTTTACGCGGAGTAGAAAGCCAGGCCATGCTTTTGGCTAGCCATGATGAAAAGGGTATCTGTATTATCGTGCCTGAGCGTGAAGTAAAATTAGGCAGCATTGTAAAATAAGTGCGGCCATAAGTTATGCCTGCCACAGGAAGGAATAACTTATGTCACACTTTGTGTTCCCTGCCTCGACCGGGTGAGGCAGGCGTAAATTGTGGGCTCATTCAAAATGATTAAGCAGGTTATCCCTCAGGAAGTTTGTTTAAAATGCCAGGGCTGCTGTAGGTTTAAAAAAATAGATTCTGCCTGGTCGCCATGTCTTTTGGATGAGGAAATTCAGAATTTTCTTGATAAAAAAATTCCTCCTGCGTGCATCTCTTCCGCCAAGAAAATTTTACCTATATCCAACCCGCAAGGAGAAGGCTTTATCTGCCCTTTTCTGGATATTAAAGATAATAAATGCAGAATCTATGGCTTACGGCCTTTTGAGTGCCAGCTCTATCCTTTTCTGATTAATTTCAGGGGTAAAAAAGTAATTTTAACCCTGGATTTAAATTGCCCTTACGTTAGCGGGCATTTAAAGGACGGCGATTTCAAAAAATACACCGATTCTTTAATTGCTTTCCTGAACTCAGCCGCTCAAATCAGAATCCTGAAAGATAACCCTCAGATTATACAGGCATACGAAGACGTCCTCGATGTTATCGAATTGGAATTGCAGGATGAAGCTTAAGATTTTATCCTTACAAGATAAGGGGATTTTTAATAAATTTTTAGGACTAAATAGACATGAGCTATCTGTTTATGCCTTTGAAAATATTTATATCTGGAAGGGGCTTTTCGATATTTACTGGTCAGTAATCGCAGATAACCTTTGTATATTTTTTAAGGATAAAATTGGCTGTTTTTTGTATACGTCACCTTTATCCTTAACTAAAAACCTCCAGGCAATAAGAAAAAGCTTCGAGATTATGGACGGATTTAATAAAAATAGAGACATATCGCGCATAGAAAATATCGAAGAAACAGATCTACCTTTTTATGAGAGCTTAGGCTATTGCATAAGGAGTAAATCGTATGATTACCTTTGTAAAAGAGCTGACCTAGTAGGCTTAGCGGGAGATAATTTCAAATCTAAACGCGCCTGCTGTAATTATTTTACCAAACACTACGAATTCCGGCTTCTCCCATTTTCCCCAAAATACCGAAATGAATGCCTGAAATTATATAATTCCTGGGTAAAAGAGCGAGAGGCTAAAAATCAGGACCGTTTTTACCAGGGGATGCTGGAAGATAGCCGCGTATCCTTCAAAAATGCGCTGGATAATTATCAGGGCCTAAATCTCGCCGGCAGGGTAGTCAGGATAGAGAAAAAAATAAAGGCATTTACATTCGGGTTTAAATTAAATCCGGATACGTTCTGTATATTATACGAGGTAGCCGATCTGTCTTTCAAGGGCTTGGCTCAATTTATCTTTCGCAGGTTTTGCTCTGAATTGGGCGGCTACAAATATATTAATATTATGGACGATTCCGGGCTGGATAATCTCAAGCAGGTAAAACTTTCGTATCATCCTGTAAAGTTAATCCCGTCTTATATTGTTACCAGGGGAAATGTACCCCGCCCTTCTTAAGGGCTGGGGTATGGATATGAAAGGAAGAGTGGGGTGGATAAAAATTTAAATCAAACAGAATTTACCATATTCGATACCGAGACAACAGGACTTGCTCCGGATTCCGGAGATAGAATAGTAGAAATTGCTGCTATAAGATTCAAGGGGGATAAAAGGATTGCCACATTCGAGAGCTTGGTTAATCCCAAGAGGCCTATTTCCGAAGCTGCTTTTCAGGTAAATAGAATCACTCCGGATATGCTTAAAGATGCACCGACTATAGAGACGGTGATGCCAGAGTTTCTCAAGTTTATTGAAGACAGCTATCTTTGTTCTTATAACGCTACCTTTGATTTGGGATTTCTCAATAACGAATTAAAACTCATCGGAAAACACCCTTTAGAAAATCTCGTTATAGCGGATATATTGAAAATGGCAAGGAGGCTTCTGCCGGGTTTAGAGCGTTATGCGCTTTGGTTTGTGGCAGAAAGTCTGGGGGTAAAAATTAAACAGAGCCACCGTGCGCTTTCCGACGTAGAACTCACCTTAGAGACATTTTATAAGCTTAAGGAAAGATTAGAGTCAAAGGGCATATTTGATGTAGCTAATTTCTCAAGTCTATTCGGTCTAAACTTACGCTTTTTGCATAATATAACTAACCAAAAGATTGCAGAGATACAAGAGGCCATAGATTTACAAGTCAAGCTTAAGATAAAATACCTTTCCAGTTCCACTGCGGAAGTCTCAGAGCGGGAGATTATTCCTAAAGAACTCCGGCAGGATAAAAATAAGACTTATCTTATAGGATACTGTTGCCTAAGAAATGAAGAGCGAACTTTCAGGGTAGATGGCATACTACATTTTGAAATCGTATAAGCTAAAAGTAGGCCCTTTTCAGGTTTTTGAGGCCTTAAAGAATGAAAGAAACTGTTTCTTTCTCGATAGCAGCCTAAACTCAAATTATCTAGGCAGATATTCTTTTTTAGGCATAGACCCGTTTCTTGCCATAGAAACAAAAGAAAAATATCCTTATAAGCAATTAAGAGAAATTTTGAATAGGTATAGATTCTTTGATTCGAAGCTAAGATTCCCTTTTGTAGGAGGGGCGATAGGTTACCTGGCATATGATTTAGGCCCGGTCTTAGAAAAAAAGATAAAAAGGAAAAGCAAGCCCGGCTTAGATATCCCGGATTCTTTCTTCGGATTTTACAACAGCACCGTTATAATAGACCATTTCAAACAATTGCTTTATATATTCACATTGGGTTTCCCGGAGAAAAATTATCGCCTGGCAAAAATACTTTCTGAATCTAACTTTAAAAAGATTAATAAACTACTCTCCAAAATAGGGCCAGCCCAAAACTATGAAAAAATAGATAATTCAAAATCCGATACTTTGCGTTTAGATTCCAACTTTACTAAAGAAGAATACCTCTCGGCAATAAAAAAAGCCAAGGAGTATATAAAACAAGGCGATATCTACCAGGTTAATCTTTCTCAAACATTTCAGGCAAATAATTCTTCGTCGGGTTTTGATATTTATAGGCGCCTGCGCAAAATCAGCCCTTCTCATTTTAGCGCCTATCTCGACGGAGGAGATTTTCAGATTTTGAGTTCTTCTCCTGAAAGCTTCTTAAGGTTAGAAGGTGATAAAGTAACTACGCGTCCCATGAAAGGCACCCGGGGGCGCTCTAAAAATAGATTAGAGGATTTAAGATTTAGAAAAGAGTTAATCAAGAGTCAAAAGGACAAGGCAGAATTGTTAATGATTGTAGATTTAGAAAGAAACGATTTAGGGAGGGTCTGTAGTTATGATTCCATAAAAGTAAGCGCCCTAAGACAGGTAGAGCAATATAATACCGTATTTCAGACCACAGCTACAGTCGAGGGCCGCTTACATAAGAATAAAGACAGGATAGATTTGCTGCGCGCCTGTTTTCCCGGAGGCTCCATTACAGGTTGCCCTAAGATCCGCTCTATGGAAATTATTGAGGAGCTTGAGCCAACAAGGCGCTCGATTTATACAGGTAGCCTGGGTTATTTAAGTTTCTCAGGCAGCATGGATTTTAATATCTTAATCCGCACCGTATTAAAAAAACAGGATATGCTTTATTTTGGCGCAGGCGGAGGAATCGTAGCAGACTCAAAACCAGAAGAAGAATATTCTGAGACGCTGGTGAAGGCAAAGGCCATGATTCAGGCAGTATCTTAAAAAAACAAAATCCGGATATCAAAATGTAAAATGTCAATTCAAAATTTTCAATCCAAAGAGATTATTTTTCTAAATGGTAAATTTTTAAAGGCATCCCAAGCCAGGTTATCTGTTTTGGAACCGGGATTTCTATACGGCTGGGGATTATTTGAGACCATGCGCGCATACAACGGCAAGATTGTTTATTTCGAACAGCACCTGCAAAGAATAAAGAACTCCTGCCGGTTGTTAGGCATGGTATTTCCTCATTCTTTAGTGAGCATAAAAAAGATTATTAAAAAGACAGTGGCAAAAAATGGCTTTCGAGATGTTTATACGAGATTAACTTTATGGAAATGCGAAAAAGGAACAGATATTTTGGTAACCGTAAGAAAATATAAACCTTATTCTATCGGAAAATACAGGAAAGGTTTTTGCACCTGCGTTTCTTCTTTTAGGCAAAATGATAATTTTTATTTATCCAGGCTCAAGACGACAAATTATCTTTTATATAGATTGGCCCTGCGTGAGGCAGAAAAAAAAGGTTTTGATGAGGCGCTTATTCTTAACCAAAAGGGTTATATTGCTGAAGCCAGCCGCAGCAATCTGTTTTTAATCAAAGACAAAGAGATATTTACTCCTTCCTTAGAATGCGGATGCCTAAATGGTATTACCAGAAGAGTTGTATTGGATTTAGCTAAAAAAAATAATATGAAAGTATACGAAGGAAATTTTACCATAGAAAATCTACTTGCGGCAGATGGGGCGTTTTTAACCAATTCTTTAATGGGCATAATGCCCTTAACTTCTTTAGAGAAAATAGCTATCGGTAAGAATAAATGCTTAGGGCTGATAAAATTCTTTATAAAAAAATACAACTCCCTTTTCAGGTAAAAAAACTTATCTTAGCATTGGGGAGTCAGGCTAAAAATAGGGTTTGTTTTGCCAGAGGCAATTTTGCATATTTAAGCCCGACACACACTGACTTAATAGATCCTGCAGATTACGCGGACTTTAAAAAAACAGTTAAGCGCCTTCTAAAGAAAAATCCCAAAACCATTGCTTATGATTTGCACCCTGAATATCAATCTACAAAGTATGCCCTATCCCTACCTACTACCTGCTACCTACTACCTACTCAACATCACCACGCCCATATTGCCTCTTGTATGGCAGAGAACGGCCTTAGAAATCATAAAGTCATCGGAGTGGCTTTTGACGGCACAGGCTTAGGTAGCGATAATAGAATTTGGGGTGCAGAGTTTTTGATTTGCGATTACAAGGATTTTAAAAGAAGGGCACACCTCAAAGAGATCCCGCTTTTGGGCCAGGAAAGGGCTATTCTGGAACCCTCGCGGCTCGCTTTAATTTGGCTTTACCTTATCTATAAGGAAAATTTTTTAAATTTGGATATAGATTTTGTAAAAGGACTTGATAAAACAAAGTGGAAGTTTTTAAAGAAGATGTATTTATCCGGGTTTAATTCTCCTTTAGCTAGCAGCATGGGCAGGCTTTTTGATGCTGCAGCAAGCCTTATTCTCGCCAAATATAACGCAAACTTTGAAGCGGAGTTAGCAATTAAATTAGAGAAGTTAGCTGCAAGCTACAAGCTACAGGCTTCAGGCTCCCTTCCCGTCCGGCCGACAGGCAGACTCCAGACTCCAAACTCCAAACTCCCAACTTCAAGCTATGAGTTTAAGATTATCAAAAGCGATGATCAATATATCCTGGACCCATTACCTATGTTTAAACAGATAGTTTCAGATTTAAAAGCAAAGGAATTGCAAGAGGCCATTGCTTATAGATTTCATTTAACGGTAGCAGAAATGATAAGGAAGATCTCTTCAATCTTAAGAAAAGAAAGCAAAATAAATGAGGTAGTCTTATCCGGAGGAGTCTTTCAAAATAAACTTTTACTTAGCCTGGCTTTAGATTTATTATATAAACAAGATTTTAAGGTAGTTACACATAGGGTTTTATCCTGCAATGATTCTTGTATTTCGCTGGGGCAGGCAGCAATTGCGAGTTATAGGGGCTAAAGATGTGTCTGGCTGTTCCAATGAAAATAAAAAGTATTAATGGCGATTTCGCCGAGGTTGAGATTGGTAAACTTGTTCGTACGATAAATATTCAGATGTTGCCTAAGGTGAAAACAGGAGATTACGTTATTGTCCATGCCGGTTTTGCCATAGAGAAAGTAAACCCGCAAAAGGCAGAAGAGACCTTAAGATTCATAGAAAATGAAATACATTGACGAATTCCGCAATAAAAACTTGATTAATAGAATTTTCGCTAAAATAACGAAAGTCATGCCCGGCCATAATGTAGATATTATGGAGGTATGCGGCACCCATACCCAGAATTTTTTCAGATTTGGTTTACATAAATTGCTCCCTTCTAACTTAAGGCTTATTTCCGGGCCCGGATGTCCCGTATGTGTAAGCCCCCAAGAATACATTGATCGGGCAATTCATTTTGCTAAAAGCAAAGATACCATTATATTGACTTTCGGGGATATGTTGCGCGTACCCGGAAGTAACTCTACCTTAGAAAAAGCAAGAGCAGAAGGGGCGCATGTGTTTATGATTTACTCTCCCTTAGATAGTCTTAAGATTGCCAGGCAAAACCCGCAAAAAAAAGTGATATTTCTTGCCGTTGGTTTTGAGACTACCGCGCCTACTATTGCATTGAGCATACTTATGGCAAAGAAAGAAAAGTTAAAAAATATATTTTTCTTTTCTTCTTTAAAACTAATTCCGCCTGCCATGGGCTTTCTTTTAAAGGATAAGAGATTAAAGCTCTCGGCGTTTTTATGCCCTGGCCATGTCTCAAGCATTATCGGCACAAAGCCCTATGAATTTATTCCCGAAAGATATAAAATAGGTTGTTGCGTTACGGGCTTTGAGCCCCTGGATATTTTAGAAGGACTGTACCTGCTTCTGCGGCAAATAGTAAGAAATAGTCCCGAGGTAGCAAATCAATATATGCGGGTGGTAACCAAATCTGGTAATCGCAGGGCGCAAAAAATAATTTTAGAAGTTTTTAAGCTAGAAGATGCTTCTTGGCGTGGTTTAGGAAAGATTCCCAAAAGCGGGTTGAAATTAAGAGATGAATTTTCTCAATTTGACGCAGAGAAACAATTTCCTTCGAGCTCCAAACTCCAAACTCCCTGCCTGTCCGGCAGGCAGGCAAACTCCAAACTCCAGAAGTGCCGTTGCGCAGATGTTCTTAAAGGGCTGATTGATCCGGCACAGTGCCCTCTGTTTGGGAAGGCCTGCTTGCCCGAGCACCCCTACGGACCCTGTATGGTTTCAAGTGAAGGAGCGTGCAATGCGTATTACAAGTACCGCTAAAGACACAAGACACAAGACACAAGACACAAGACTACAATTCAAAATTCAAAATTTTAAATTTTGGGTTGTGGTTTTTACTTTTTACTTTTTACTTTTACCTTTTTCATCAGGTTGTACTAAAAAGAAGGACGATTTAGAAGAGGCCGAAGGTTACCTTAAACAATCCGAGGCCTATTATCAACGAGCAATAAATTCTTATACAGAATTAATTGCTAAAGGCCAAGACTCAGAAAGGCTTCATTTTGAACTTGGCAAGTTGTACTATGACCATCGGGATTTTAAGCGTTCAATAGCAGAATTAAAAAAGACTAATGTCAAAGGTGCCGATAAGTTTTTGGCTATTTCTTATTATTGCCTGGGCAATTTTACTGATGCATTGGAGGCCTTTAATAAAATAGAGGCACCTGACGATGAATGCCTGTATTATTATGGCTTAACTTCTGAGAAATTGAATCTATTTGATAAGGCGCTGGATAGCTATAAGAAGATAAAAAGCCAGGAATTTTCACTCCTTGCATCAGAACGCATTAATATTATCGAGAAGCAAGTTGTCAAGTCAACGTACATAAAAGATATAAACCCTCTGGTGGCTGATATTTTAGACAAGGCGCCTTCAGAGGATGAATACCCTCAGGCCGGTGCTCTTATTTTGTACTGTGATGAAAAGGTTGAGATTACCGAAGCGGATACGCAAGTTACCTCTTTACATTATGTAATCAAAATTTTAAATGAGCGGGGCAAAGAAGATTTCTCAGAAACTCATATCGGTTACGATTCTACTTTTGAGAAGGTAGAATTAGAATACGCCAGGATAATAAAACCCGACGGAGAGGTCGTAGAGGTAGGTAGTAAACATATCCGGGATGTCTCAAAATATCTTAATTTCCCGCTTTATAGTAACGCGCGCGTTTACATAATATCTTTTCCGGAGATTACGGAAGGAGTAAGTATTGAATATAAACTAAAGTTACACCGTAACCAGCTTATTAATAAGAAGGATTTTGTCATAGCCTATCCTGTGCAGACATCAGAGCCGGTTATTGCAGCAGGTTTTACAATTGATTTACCGCAGGATAAACCTTTGCATATTAAGAAATTAAATGATAGATACAATAATTTCGCTGCCAATTTAGAGCCCCAAAAGACACAGGAAGGCGGCCGCTTGATTTACCGCTGGCAGTTTAAAGATTTACCTCAGATTATCCCAGAGTCCAATATGCCTCCTAATGTAGAGATAAACCCCTCTTTTCTTATATCAACATTTAGCTCCTGGCAGGAGGTTTATGACTGGTGGTGGAATTTAGCCAAAGACAAAATAAAATCTGATGATGCGATAAGGACAAAGGTTGGCGATTTAGTCCAGGGCAAAAATAATGACGAGGAAAAAATCAGGGCGATTTATAATTTTTGCGCCCAGAAGATCCGTTATGTAGCAGTAGAATATGGGCAAGCAGGCTATGAGCCGCATCCTGCCTACGATATATTTAAGAACAAATACGGAGACTGTAAGGATCAGGCAGTGCTTCTGGTTACGATGCTGAAAGAGGCGAACTTTTCTGCCTGGTTGGTACTTATTCCCACTAAAGAAGACTATAATTTAAACGAAGATTTCCCTTCGATAATTTTTAATCATTGTATAGCCGCAGTTTCCTTAAACGATAAAATCTTTTTTCTTGACCCTACGGCTGAAACCTGCTCTTTCGGAGATCTGCCCGTGGATGACCAGGCAAGAAAAGTATTAATATTTAAGGAGGCGGGTTACGAAATACAAAATACTCCCCTATATCCTGCAGAACACAATTTAATAAAACAAAGTCTTAGATTAAAAGTGAATAGCGATGAAAGCATAGCTGCCGAGAGGGCCGTCTTTAGTTACGGGATGTACGACCAGGCACAACGGGCGTGGTTGCTATATACGCCTCCGGTCTTAATTGAGGAAACATTGAAAGAAAAGATTCAGGGTGTTTCAATAGGCGCAAAGTTAGATAATTATAATATTAATAATTTAGAAAACCTCAATGTGCCGATTGAGTTAAGCTATTCTTTTAGAGGGCCTGAATATTTTACGCTCGCAGGTAACGCCAGGATAATGCCCCAATTATCCGGCCTAGACGCATCTTTGGTGGCTAAAGATAGCCGACAATTTCCCATTGATTTTGCTATATTGGACAGTAAGGAGACAACTTTTGAAGTTGAGCTGCCGGATAATTTTGCCATAAAGTACATGCCTACAAACATAAATGAAGAGAGCCCTTGGTTGAAATTTATTGCGGAATATAATCACAAGGGCAATAAAATATATTTTAGGCAAAAGGTAGAACTCAAGGCAAATACCATATCCGAACAGGAATACCCTGATTTCAAAGCTTTCTTCGAAGGCTTGGCCCAGAAGATTAAGCAGAGAATAATTTTAACAAAGTCAAAATAAGATGGTAAAAGACCATTTGAAACATGAGCGCAGGCAATATATCAGGTTAAATTCGGTGTTTCCGGTGCAATTTAATATCTTAAGCCTTGATGCAAAACAAGTTTTATCTGATTGGTTACAGGGTTTTACTAGTAACATAGGCAAGGGGGGTCTTTGTCTTGAAGTAAATAATCTGCCGCGCGATTTAATCCAGCTTATAAAAAGCCAAAAAGTAAAGTTGTCTTTAGTAATAGAGATACCACTGGGGAAGAATCCTGTGAAAGCCATTGCGCGTATTGCCTGGGTCCAGGATATAATCGGTAATCCGGATAGGCATCTTATAGGGCTGATTTATGAGCAGATTGTTTCTTCCGGTAAAAATCGGATTATGCGTTATGCCTGGACAAAAAGGTTGTATCTGCCTGTGGCCCTGGCGGTAATCTTTGTTTTGGGCTTAGGTTTTGCAATCAGCGGATACACGAATTTAAAATTAATCCGGGGTAACAAGAAATTAGTGGAACAATTTGTAAAGGTTTTGCAGGAGTCTAGTATCGCCAAGCAAAGAGTAAAGGAGATCAATAAAGAAAAAGAGGATTTGCAGTTACAGATTCAAACTTTAGAGTTGCGTATAAACACAGTTGAAGAAGATAAGGCGGCGTTGCAGGATAAAATCGGCTTAGAGGTAGAGAAGGTAGTTAAAGAAACAGAAGAGCTGGATGTTGTTATCCAGGGTTTAATCCAGGAGAAGGTCTCCTTACAAGGCCAGTTAATTTCCATACAAAATAAGGAGAATACAATCACGGAGGAGCTCCTGCGTTTAGATGAAAAGAAGGCTATATTAGAAAAAGCAAATATAGATAAGATGTATAGATGGCTTACGATACGCCAAAATCCCCGCACTGGCCTGGTGATGAGCTTCGAGGGGGATAAGGATATAAACAAATGGGCATTTATCTATGACCAGTCTTTGGCCGTGCAAGTGTTCCTAAATTTTTCTGATTTTGAACGGGCAAAAAAGATACTGGATTTTTTCAATGAAAAAGCAAAAAGAAATGGAAGGTTGTTTTTTAATTCCTATTACTCTGATGATGGCGAGCCTTCGGAATATATTGTGCATAGCGGTCCGAACATCTGGGTGGGAATAGCTATATTGCAATTCGCGAAAAAAACCCAAGATTATAGTTGTTTTAATTTAGCCGAAGATATCGCCAGTTCAATAATAGATTTACAGAACGAGGACCCCGACGGCGGCATTCGCGGCGGGCCAAACGTAGAATGGTATGCTACGGAACACAATCTGGATGCCTATGCATTTTTTGATATGTTATATAAAACCACCGGAAAACAGAAATATATAGAGGCGCAAGATAAAGTATTAAATTGGCTCATTAAGCACGCCTATGACGCAGAAGATATCCCCATTAAGCGCGGCAAAGGAGATTCTACCATTGCTACAGATACCTATGCCTGGTCAATAGCTGCAATCGGTCCGGAGAAATTAGAACAACTGGATATGAGCCCGGATAAAATTATGGAATTTGTAGAACAGAATTGTAGCATCGAGGTTGCTTACGAGCGGTCGCCGGGTCAAACTGTAAAAATAAAAGGTTTTGATTTTGCTCCCGAAAGGCATACAGCAAGGGGCGGGGTGGTTTCTGCGGAGTGGACGGCACAGATGGTTTTATCCTATAAGATAGTATCGGATTTTTATTATAGAAAAGGCTTAGTTGCCAAGGCAAGGGCCTATGCGCTTAAGGCCGATGAATACTTTGTGGAATTGGGAAATATGATGATATCAAGTTCCTCAGCCTCAGGCCAGGGTGCAAGCTGTCTTCCTTACGCCAACCAAGACTTTGTAGATACCGGGCACGGGTGGATGACGCCTAAAGGTAAGTCTACCGGTTCAGTAGCTGCCACCAGCTATTTCCTACTTGCCTATTATAACTATAATCCTCTTGCGTTTAAAGAATGATTCTCTATCTGAATTCGATATATAATAAATTATATTCTCATTTTGGACCACAGTACTGGTGGCCGGCAGAAACTTCTTTTGAGGTAATCGTAGGCGCAATTCTTACACAGAATACAAATTGGCTTAATGTAGAGAAGGCAATAAAAAACCTCAAAGATAAGAAGTTATTAACGCCGGCTAAATTGCATCGCCTGACTAAAGATAAGCTGGCTCCATTTATAAAATCTACGGGTTATTACAATATCAAGGCAAAACGGCTCAAAGAATTCCTAAATTTTCTTTTTAAATCTTATCATGGGAGCCTGCTTAGGTTATCCTCAGCGGATACTCAGGTTTTACGCAGACAGCTGCTTTGTGTAAATGGGATTGGCCCTGAAACCGCAGATTCTATTTTGCTTTATGCTTTGAATAGGCCGGTATTCGTTATTGATGCCTACACAAAGAGGATACTCTCAAGGCACCGCTTTATAAAAGAAAATTCTAGCTATGAGGAAACACAAAATTTATTTATGAAAAATCTAAAAAACGATATAAAATTATATAATGAATATCATGCCCTTCTGGTAAAGCTGGGCAAAGAGTTTTGTCTTAAAAATAAACCTAAATGCAATGCGTGCCCATTGGAAAACCTCAAAATACTAAAATCCCTGCCTGAACGCCAGGCACAATAATTACAAAATGGCAAAAATTAAAAGACGTTAAAAGTAGGAATAAGGAGGTTTTCATGCGTAAATTTTTATTATTTTCTATTCTGACATTATATTTCTCAATGCCCGTTTATGCCGCTCCTTGTTATGGGACAAAGATGCCCGGGAAAAATAATTTTTTTGCCGGTTTACAGTATCACGGTATTTTTAAAAGATATCTGGAAAATGAATATGGAAAAGTAAGAAGCCAGCAGAATTTTTTTCTTCTGTCATACGGGCTTTTTGATTGGTTTTCGGTTGATTTAAAATGCGGCGGAGGCGATATAAGGCAGCATCCTATAGAAAGCGATGAAATTGATTATCCCTATAATTTTTCCGGAGGTTATGGTTTTCGGTTAAAATTTTATGATAAAGAAAATGTCAGGATGGCCTTTGGCTTTCAGCATATAAGCGTCCACCCCAAAAGCATTAATTTAACGAGTGGTAAGAATAGCGGAATTTTAGATGACTGGCAGGTTTCTTTATTAGCGTCCAGGGATTTTAAAAAATTTATGCCTTATTTGGGGACGAGATGGTCAAGGGTGGATTATATCCATAAGATATGGGATAACAGAAAAAGAAAGATGTCTGATTTGACCAAGAGCATAGGTTTAATCTATGGCTTAGATTTGCCTATTACAGAAAAAATTTGGTTAAATTTAGAAGGTAGCGTATTTGATAGCGAAGAATTTTCCTGCAGCATTAACTTTAAGTTTTAACTTTTTTTTAAGCATATGCCGGTATATGAATATATTTGTCATAAGTGTGGCTTGAAATTTGATTTTTTAGTGCGTGGTAATACTGATACTATCTCTTGCACCCGTTGTAGCAGCAAGGATTTAAAGCGGCTTATCTCTACGTTTGCCTTTGCCCCGTTACAGACTGCAAGTAGACAGATGAAGTCTGTAACGGGGTTTGCTTCTAAAGAGGCAAGAGGTAATATTGCCGCAAGCTCCGCAAAAAACTGCAGTGGTTGTATGAGCCATAACTGCTCAAGCTGTTAGTTAGGGGATAGGAATGATAAATAAAAAACGCCTTATAAAACTTACCCGAAGTTTAATCCGGATAAATTCAGAAAATCCTCCGGGAAACGAGGCTAGAATGGCCGTGTTTGTGAAAAATTATCTTGAAAATCTGGGACTGCGGCCTAAAATTCATGAGTTTAAGAAGAGGCGTTCGAATGTAATGGCGGTACTAAAAGGCAAAAATACAAAACGCTCTTTACTTATCACGCCGCACCTAGACACTGTGCCTGCCGGTAAAAACTGGCACTTTGGTCCTTTTACCGGGAAGATTTATCAAGGGAAAATTTACGGTTTAGGTGCCACTGATTGTAAAGGAAACCTGGCTTGCGCCTTAGAGGTAATAAATAGCATTATTGAAGACAGGGCGATTTTGGATTATAATTTAGTTTTTGCAGCAACCGCGGATGAGGAGAGCGGTTCAGGGTTAGGGTTAATCCCCTTATTAAATAAAAAGATAATAAAACCGGATGCCGCGGTTATATTAGACTCCGACGATTTCAGCATCATCATTACACAGAAAGGGCTCATTCATCTGAAAGTAGGGATTCAAGGCAAAAAGGCGCATGGTGCTTATCCCTGGAGGGGAATAAATGCTATAGACATCGCTCTTAATATATTAAAAGAAATAAAAGCTTATAAGTTCGTAACTCCTGTATGCAGAGGTTCAGGTTGCGCTTATAGAAAATATCTTAAGCCATCCACGGTCAATATCGGAACGATTAAAGGGGGAGACAAGGTTAATGTTGTTGCAGACTGGTGTGAGTTTGAATTGGATTTCAGGTTCTTGCCTGGAGAGTCAGCAAAAGAAATCTTAAAGGACATAAGAGGCATTATCCGCAAGCACACAAAAAATTTTAAAATAGAAATAGAAGGCATCCAAAAGCCTTACTGGATTAACGAAAGTCATCGTCTTGTAGAATATCTGACCAGGTCAATGAGGAAAATGAGAATTAGCTCTAAGATAAAGGGCTCAGAAGGAGCTACTGTCATATCTTTTTTTCAAGATAAAGGGATACCCGCTATTGCTACGGGTTTTGGTTGCGAAGGCTGCTGCCATGTGGCTGATGAATACGTAAAGATAGATAATCTGTATAAAGGTTCAAAAGTATTGGAAGAGTTTCTAAAAAATTATAAGCCGCCTCGTTAAAAAAACTTCTCTAACGGCAAGAAATATTTGAAGGGAGCGAATAAATATGGAAGACATAAAATTCTCTAAGAAGCCCAAGTTGAAAAATCCCTATCTTATTGCTGCCTGGCCAGGCATGGGTGAAGTTGCTTTTAAGGCTGCCACTTACCTTATAGATAAATTAGAAGCCGAAGAGTTCGCCCAGATATTGCCGGGCAATTTTTTCTATTTAATGCAAAGCGTAATTCAGGGAGGCAGACTGATTTTACCGGAGCCACCTTATAACAAATTCTACTATTGGAAGAATAAATCCGGCAAGAATGACCTGATTATATTTATAAGCGATGCCCAGCCGGATTTATCTAAAGCAGGAGAATATTGTAAGAGGATCTTTTATGTTGCCAGAAATTTTAAGGTAAAAACAGTGATAAGCTTTGCAGCTATGCCGCAAGCCGTAGACTATACACAGCCTTCTAAGGTATGGTTTACTCCTACTTCAAATGAGCTCTATAATGATTTAAATAAATACAATTTCAACCTTTTGTCCGAAGGCGAGATCAGCGGCATGAACGGGCTATTCCTGGGGTTAGCCAAAAAAGAAGGCTTCGAGGGTTTTTGCCTGCTCGGAGAGATACCTCTTTATACTATTCAAAGTGAGAATCCCAAGGCTTCCTATGCGGTGTTGGATGCGTTAAGCAGGATAGTGAACATCAAAATAGATTTTACCAATCTAACAGAGCAGATACATATCATGGAGGGAGAGATTAATAAGCTACTCGATTATCTTAAATTAAGCGCTCCCGCCTCTCCTATAGGAGAGGAAGAGATAGAAAAGATAAAAAAATCCCTGAGCCAACTTACTAAACTCCCTGTTTCTGTGAAGGATAAGATTGAGAAGCTCTTTGAGGAAGCCAAGAACGATATTTCAAGGGCTAATGAGTTAAAGCTTGAGCTGGATAAGTGGAATGCGTATAAAGAATATGAAGACAGGTTCTTAGATTTATTCAAGAAATCAAAAGATAAAAGCAACTAAAAAGATATATATGGCTCCTCCTCTAAGAAGCAAACTGATAACATTGCCAAATCATTCAGCCGATAACCACGTTATTAAAGCAATAATATTTGACTTAGGCAATGTCTTAGTTGATTTTGACCATACCATAGCGGCAAAGAAGGCATCCAAATTCAGCGATAAGAGCCCAAAGGAAATATTTAGCATTTTCTTTAATTCAGAACTTATCAGTCTTTTTGAAGAAGGAAAGGTTACCCCTATTGAATTTTTCTCAAAAATAAAAAAGTTGCTGAATTTAAAATTAGACTACGATAAATTTGTTCCTATTTGGAATGAGATATTCTTTTTAACCGCGAGAAATCATGAGGTATATAATTTGGCTAAGGCCCTGAAGAAGCATTATGTATTGGCGCTTTTGTCTAACATAAATATTCTACACTTCGAATATCTAAAGAACAAATTTCCCGTCTTTGATGCCTTTCATCATATCGTTACCTCCTTTGAGCTGGGGGTACAAAAACCTAAGCCCGAAATTTATCAGAGGACAATCGGGATCTTAAAAGTTAAACCAAAAGAGGCATTCTATACCGACGACAGGCTAGAGCTTATAGATAAATCCAGGGAAATGGGGATAAACAGCTTCGTTTTTAAGAATCCAATGCAGCTTAAAAAAGACCTTTTGGAATCAGGGATAAATATAGATTAAAAATAAGCATGCGTAAAGATAAAATACTCCTTGGTCACGGAAGCGGCGGCAGGTTAATGCACAATCTTATAAAAGACTTACTGCTTAAGAAGCTGGATAACCTCGTATTAAAAGAACTTTCTGATAGCGCAGTAATAAATTATAAAGAAAGGCTCTGCTTTACTACCGATTCTTATGTTGTGAATCCTCTGAAATTTCCCGGAGGGGATATAGGCAAGCTCTCCGTTTGCGGCTCGATAAATGACCTGGTGATGCTCGGGGCTAAGCCAGAGTTTCTTTCTTTAGCGCTTATTATAGAAGAGGGTTTTGAATACCGCGCGTTAGAAAATATCATTGATTCTATTTCCTTAACTGCCAGGAAAAACGGAGTAAATTTTGTTACCGGGGATATAAAAGTGGTAGAGAAAGGCGCCTGCGATAAAATCTTTATCAATACTTCCGGCATCGGCAGGATTATAAAAAACAAGAAATTGTCCGTAAAAAATATAGCGCCGCAAGATAAAATTATTATTACAGGAAATATTGCCCAGCACGGTTTTGCAGTGTTAACTAAAAGAAAAGAACTAGATTTGGGGTTTAATATAAAAAGCGATTGTGCTGCGCTAACCGGTTTAATAATACCAGTACTTAAAAAGACAAACGCAATAAAATTCATGCGTGATCCTACCAGAGGAGGTATTGCTACTACTTTAAATGAAATTGCAGAAGCTGCCAGGCTAGGAATTATTATTGAAGAAAAAGCAATTCCTATATCCCAAAAGGTAAGGGCAGCCTCTGAATTATTAGGCATAGATCCGCTCTATGTGGCTAATGAAGGGTCTGCATTGTTGGTAGTCAGCTCAAAAGTAGCAAAAAAGGTCGTAGCTTTATTAAGAAGGCATCCTTTAGGCAGGAATGCCAAAATAATCGGAGAAGTTGTAAGAGAGCCCAAAGGACAAGTGATACTGAATACTGTCCTTGGCACCCAGCGCATCGTAGATATGTTGACTAACGAACCCTTACCGAGAATATGTTAGTTAATGAATCTGTCGATTTTCTCGCTCAAGTCGCACTTTTCCTCTAGGGTGGAAAAGTGCTCCATTCGCTCGAATAATCGCCAGATTCATTTAGAACAATCTTAGCGGGTGGCTTGGATTGAATTCGAGCATGATAAACTCAATACTCAATAGACACTCTCGCAATACTAAAACTGGGTAACTGGTACGCTGGGTCTTTTTAGCTATGAGTTATGAGCTAGGAGTCTGGAGTATTACTTCCAACTCATAACTCCCAACTCCAAACTTGAATCCTGCAGCTTGCAGCTTGCGACTTGTGTCTACTGGTGACTTTGTGTCTTGGTGTCTGGTGACTTATTTATGAAAACCAATAAATACCAAAAGCGATTCTATCGGGATTGGATTAAGGCAAAAGACCTGCACTTAACCCGCATTACAGTAAAAGAAACAGATTTGCAGATTCTGACTGATAAGCCGATAGATAAAGTTTTTTGTCAAGAGAGAATTAGTTTATACCGCAGCCAGATAGAAGATTATATATCTAGAGATAGAAGATTTTTAACTGCCCTAAAGCCTATAGAAGTAGAGCTTAATGCCAGGCCAATCGTAAAAAAGATGGCCGAAGCTGCTAAAAAAGCTAATGTCGGGCCAATGGCAGCAGTTGCAGGCGCAGTCGCGCAATTTTTAGGCAGGGATTTACTAAGAAAAGGCTATAAGGACGTGATTATTGAAAACGGAGGAGATATATTTTTAGCGAGCCGCAAAATACGCGCCGTAGGAATCTATACGGGAAAATCAAGGTTATGGCAGAAGCTATATTTAAAAATAAATCCCCAAGATACGCCAATAGGCATATGTGCTTCTTCAGGGACAATAGGGCATTCTTTGAGTTTTGGTTGTGCTGATAGCGTTATAATTTTGTCCAAGGATGCCTCTTTGGCAGATGCAGCAGCTACTGCTTGCGCTAATCTGGTAAAATCCAGGGAGGATTTACAGAAGGCAGCAGGGTTTGCTAAATCTATAAAAGGCGTATCAGGGGTTATTATAATAATAAAGAATGCTATTGTCAGTTGGGGCAAAGTGGAGTTTGTATAGCTTGCCGGAGAACATTCATCAATGGAGCCCACCTTAAGCTAAAGTCCGGGGTTCCAAGGCCCTAAAGGCCGGATACTTGGAGCGGCCAAATCGCCAACCAGAGTCCTAAAGGACGAAGTTTTCTAGGCCACTCAAGTATAAAACAAGACCATCCATTTGATTTCTAACGCACTTTATTTTACTTGAATTCTACTTTTGACAGCATTATAATATAACTTATTTAGATGCAGAGGATTAAGCTTCTTTTCGTGGTTACTAAATTAGAATTGGGGGGAGCCCAAAAGCAATTATTAAGTCTAATTGCCCATCTCAATAAAGAAAGATTCCACTTATTTTTATTTGTTGCTCAAGAAGGATTATTGCTATCAGAGGCCCTGTCAATAAAAGGGATAACAATAATAAAATCAAGGTGTTTAGAGCGTGCTATAAATCCTATAAAAGACCTTTTGGCTTTAATTGAAATTTATTGGTTTATTAAAAAGAACAATATAGAGGTCGTACATACCCACAGTTCTAAGGCAGGTATTTTAGGCCGCCTGGCAGCGAGGCTGGCAAGGATCAAGGTTATTATTCACACCGTTCATGGCTGGAGTTTTAACGATTGCCAGCCTGCGTTAGTAAGGAGATTCTTTATTT
>JAPLLU010000006.1 GCA_026387385.1 Candidatus Omnitrophota bacterium | reverse complement strand
CGCCTGGGCGTGCGCAAAGAGGATATCGTGGAAAAATTCACCCGGGCGAAGGGGCCCGGAGGGCAGAATGTCAATAAAGTTTCTACCTGCGTTTATCTTAGGCATCTACCTACAGGGATCGAAGTCAAATGCCAACAGGAGCGTTCTCAGGCCTTAAACCGCTATCGCGGCCGTCAAATCCTGCTTGAGAAGATTGAAAACGCAGTCCTTGGAAAACTCTCTGAGGAACAAAAGCGCATAGAGAAGATCCGCCGGCAAAAACGAAGAAGGTCCCGAAAAGCAAAATTAAAAATCCTGGAATCAAAGCGGCGTCATTCTGCAAAGAAGCTGCTTAGGACTCGCGTGCAGGAAACCGAGTATTGAACGTACGGCAATAGTTACTGGGTCACTGGTGGCCACTTGTGTCTTGCCTGCCTGCCGGCAGGCAGGGTATTCTTGTGTCCCGGTGTCTTATTCTTATGGAACGCATAAATTCGCCTTACGAAAACCTGCTGGATATGTACATCGCGGAAAAAAGCGAAGGTTTCTGTAGAATCGGGATATCCTATAGAAAAGATTTAACTAACCCGCACGGCAACTATCATGGCGGAGCGATTGCCAGTATTATTGATACAGCAGCAGTCCAGGGTTTAAGGACTATCTTTCCTAAGGGGCCATATCTAACCGTAGATGTAAATATCCGCTATAAGAAGCCGAGTAATTCTGTAGAGCTTTTTGCTGAATCGAGGCCTAAACATTTAAAAGGAAAGTTTTTCAGCACGGAGATTAAAGTTATCGATAAAGAGAATAATCTTGTGGCTCTAGCCATAGTGAAGTCATTCCTTCCGGAATGGAAAGAAAATACTTAACGGCAAAATAACATGGGGGGGTAAGCATGAAAAAGATTATCCCGGTTCTTTTAGCGGTTATTTTCTTTTTCTCTACTGCATTGGTTACGGCTCAAGGAGAGGAGAAAAAAGAGGAGATACCTCCAGGAATGGAGATAGTGGTGATTGGAGGGTCCAGGGTTTTGGTTCCCAAAGACGTAAGATCAAGCAAGAGAGGGGATTTAATAGTTATAGAGCCGGCTCACGAATATGTAGCACGGAAAGTAGCCGAGATGGAAGAGCGCCTGGTGAAAATTGAGACTAAAGAGGAAGAACTCGGCCGAAAAATAGAACAGATAAATCAGATCTTAAGGGACTATTTTCCAACCTGTTTTTCTGCGATATCTCCGACAATAGGCAGTTTAAATTTTTCTCCCTGATAGGCCTTAATCATCAATATAATCCAGAGGATGATATCTACAACCCAAATCAGGTATCCTAACATATAACCGATAAACGGCATAAAACCAAGGAGGAATCCTAAAACAAAAAGTATTCCGAAAGTGATTATTGACTGCAAGGCATGAAAGCGCACAAATTTATTTTCTTTTTCGATAACAAAGAACACTATCCCGGTAATAAAGCCTAAGAGATAGCTCAAGAGTGCAGCTACGTTTGCCTCTAAACCCATTGAAGTCTTACCTAAATCTTTCTTTTCCATGTAACCTCCTTTTTATTCTCTATTTAAAGTTTTGTCTAAATCTTTTTAAATTTTATATTCTTCTATGTCTTTTTCCTCCTTTCCATGTCCGTCTTTGATTTTTATTGAGCAGTTGCTTTGGTTTTAGTTTTTACAGGCTCTTTTGTTTGGGCCTGAGTTTCAGCAGCTTGTTGCGGACGGACGATGTTTATATACTCTATTACCTGTCCTTGTAGTGCGCCCACCTTGAATAAAAGCGTAAGAGGAATTTTGTCTGTTCCGGGTATACTGCTTACCGCCACAGGAATGGTCAGGTTTAGATTCCCAGGGTTAAAGCTGGCAAAAGTCTGTGAAAAGATCTCAGTGGTGTTAGCAAGTATTTTTAGAGAGGCATTGGTAATAGTATGATTAATTCTTATTTCACAAGCCAGGTTTACGGTACTAGTGGTAGCTCTAGCTATAGTGCCGGTAGGCACGGTAAAACTTATAATTTTGAAATCGGGCAGCGCAACCGTAGAAAAAGTTACGTTTTTAGTTTCTGTTTTAATCGCGTTACCGGTAGTAGTATTAGCCAGTAAATTACTGGTCAGTTCCACGGTATAGTTGTGCCCGTCGATTAGGCTAGTTAAATCCAGCGGCACAGGCGAAACCAAGACCCCTAAATCCTGGTCGATAATCTTGGTATTAGTGGTGGTATCTCTTAGAACAAGCTTATGCTTTAGGATCTTACAAGTAGAGTTGATATTCAATTTGGCGTAATTAGAAGTGATGTTACTTACTGTAGGATTGAGTCCCATATCTGCTGAGCTCGTGGCTGATAAATAAACCATAACCGAGACCGCAGAATTACCCACGACAGTAAATTGCGCACTCTTGCTGTTTTCTAGCTGAGCTATGGAGGGATTGTTAATGGTTATTGTCTGCGCACCTATGGGTAGGTCCGTGAATAATGCTATGCCTGATGAATTTGTATTAACAGTGCGGTTTTGCGCACTTATAACCACAGAAGCATTAGTAACAGTACCTGCGGTAATACCGTTAAGCACTTTTATTGAAAGGTTTCCGAAATTATTGGCATTTATGGTGGTGAAGGTAGCATTCTCTTTAGCTACAACCGTGTTGCTGTAGGCATCCTGTAAAACCACTTTATATTTAAAGGTTGTTCCCATGGCCAGGCCATTAAGGTCAAAATAAAATGAATTCTTTCCCGAAGAGGTGGCTGTCTGATAAAGGTAATTGCTGCTTGACTGCGGACCAAACTGCACAAAGGCAGAGCAGTTGGCTTGGGTATAGAAATCAATTGTGGCATGGTTTGCAGTAATTCCGGTTACGCTTACTTCACTTGAAAGCGCAGGCGGGATATGAGGAAGTCTTATTTCCACATTTTGCATCTTTGCTCCGCGGGCTAAACTCATAGATACGGAAGTGTAGGGCGTATAATCAGCCTTACTTGCATTTATAGTGAACTGCATTGGGCTTGTGTTATTCATTGGCACCACAAAAGAAAAAGCTCCGCTTGAATCCGTATTGGTTTGTGCGATAGTGGGGGTTACCGTCTGAGTTGTTGTATGCACGCCAGAGCCAACACCGTCAGCAGATTGTGCTCCAGTGCCTGAGCTTGTAGTAGTTGTTACAGTAGTAGACGGTCCTAAAAGCTTAACCAGTGCCGATGCAATTCCTGTACCTGAAGGAGCTTCTTTTACGCTTCCTGATACATAAATCTTTCCATCTGCCAAAGTAAAATCTAAAGGCAGGATCTGTCCAGCAGAAAGGCTGGAAGTGGTCGAAGAAGAACTGAGGAAATCACTTTTCTTTGCGGTAATCGTATGTGCACCGGGAGTCACCTCTATTGCATATTTTCCGGTTGCATCTGTAACGGTTGCCGCCTGCGCTCCATTATCTACAAATATATTTACTGCGGAGAGAACATTATTCTGCGTATCTTTAACCACGCCTCCTATAATAGCGGTAGTGGGTTGGGTTACTATTGAGTAAATACCTTGTTTGGCGACGTCGCTGGCACTACCGTTGACCGTGCGGTAAGAATAAACCAAATAATAATAGACAGTGCCGGGATTAAGGTTGCTAACAGTGATACTATGGTTAGTAGTCTCCGGATAGTAGCTTCCGTCATGTACGGAGGCGACAGTCGTTACGGCATCCTGTCCGTTATAATTGACGTTAGGGGTGGCGCTGTAAAACATTAATGTCTTTGCGGCGACTGAAGTATTCCAAGTCACGGTGATGCTGTTGGTAGTAGAAGTGGCAGCGACATTGCTGATAGTAGGCGCGCTATAATCAGGAGGCGGGGGAGGAGGCGGGGTTCCGCCTGAGCCAAAGATGTCGGATACGAAACTCTTTGCGCCGCTCCATGCGGAAGAAAGACCACCGGCAGCAGTTGAAGCTCCGCTGGAAATTGTAGAACTTACAGAACTGGCAGCGCTTGAGGCAGCGTTGTAGGCAGCAGAAGCAGCATTGCTAACAGCATTGACAATGTCATTTATTTTAGCGGTTACTGCCTGAGCCCCGCTTTGTAACTGGGAAAAACTTACGGGAGAACCTGTAGCAAAACTCGAAGGAGAAATAGAGGGCAGGCTGTTTATAACACTGCTTACTGTGCTCGATACCTGCTGTTGTGCGTTGTTATACGCATTTGAAGCAGTCGAATAGGCCTGGGAGGCTGCGGAAGATGCTGCTGAAGAGGCGCTACCATAGAGGTTACTTGCTGTCTCTGTAACCTGGCTTCCAGCATTCACAGCAATTTGATAACCTTGTTGTGCAGTATTCACTGCTACATTTACAGCTTGGGAACCGGTCTCCTGCACAAAATTTACTGCTGCGGAGGCACCGCTAGCAACTGCGCCGGCAGCAGCTGAGGCGCCATCATAAACAGCCCCTGAAGCATCTGCGGCTAATCCGGAAGCTGCCACTGCCGCATCACCCATTAAATCAGTAGCTTGAACTAACCCTTTTCCGGCTGCGCCTAATGCGCTATTTAAGGCATCACCTGCGGCACCCACTCCTTGCAGGAATTTCTGGAAAACAGCTCCGCCTATTCTGCTGGCTAAATCTTTGAGAGCGTTGACTGTATCTTCAAAAGGCTTGATATAAGGATCCAGGGTTTTCTTGGCTTCTTTTAAGTCTTCGATACCTTGAGCAATCACCTGATCTCTGACTTGAGCTACTTTGTCAGTGTAAGGCGTGATCTTATCGATAAACGGTTTGATATAAGGAGTCACTACATCAGCAAACTTATTCTTGTAGTTATTGATGATGTCGCCAGCTTTATTTTTTACCAGATTAGCTTTTTCTTTTGCGATATTGTAATGCCGTGTAGCTTCATCTCCGACTGCGCTTGAAGCAGCATTGACTTCCTGTCCTATCTCTGTCAGGAGTTGGTCGATTTCCTTAATGGTCGGTTCAATTTCTTTTTTAACGCTAGAAGCTGCCTTATTAGCTTCAGAGGTCACTGCATCTACTGCACCCTGATATATTGCAGTGATGGTGCCGGTCAGATTATAAAGTGAGGCCTTGGTATTATCTCTAAAGAGCACCACTTTTTCTTTTAAGGTATTGGCTTTACTGACTACTGCATTCTTAGCAGTATTATAAGCGTCCAGATAATCAGCGGGTATAAGAGACTCTATACCGCTAAAGATACCATTTACGCCGTTTATTAAGGCAATAATCCCGTCGCAGAGAGCATCTACACCATCAGCAATTCCTTTTTTGGCATAGAGCACAGCAGCATCCACAACCTTCTAATTCTTTAATCCAGGGGTCGCTCATGCGCGAGAGATTGTTAATTACGCCTTCGGCATCTTCAGCAATGACTTCCTTTTCATCAGAAGCGATTTCGACAGTAGTTTCCGCTAAGTTACTGACGATACGTGTGCCTTCGGCGATCAACTCTCCCAAGGGGCCTTTAAGTTTTAATATTCCATTTTCGATGGTAATAGAAACTGTTACGGATTTTCCTCCTGAAGAAATCTTTCCAGAGCCGCTTACTCCGCCAATGCCAACGCTTAACCTGCCATCACCCACGCTTATTCCGCATAAGGTGACGGAACTAGGATAAGTTAATTCTATAGTGCTTCCGTCAAAGGAAAAATTTCCCCTCAGGGAAGTATCAATACCTAAGACATTGCTAAAGGTACCGGTAGCAGTTCCGCTAATCTTAGAGGGGGTGATATCTAAGTTGGTAAAAGCAAGTGAGCATTTTGCCAGGCCGCCTAATCCAACTCCGAAGCCGGCAGTATCCGCATGCAGCTTCAGTTTGTCTGGGGAAATAGAGAATTTTCCCATAGTATCCACGTTAATCAGGCCGATCTTAGTTAATCCTGTGAATTCCAGCTTTCCGTCTTTGTAAATACTGCCGCTTAATTTTTGCCCGGTTAATCCGGGTATACCCATTTTTCCTTCGAAGGTAATAGCCGTGGCAGTACCGGCAGGGAAGGTGAAGTTTCCTTCTGCTAATGTAAAAGGTCCGATTCCGACATCGCCTTTTACGCTGGTAGCGGATTCGGTCTGCGTAAAAAGCAGGTCGCCCAAGGGAATAGTGATTACGTTAGCAATCCCGATTTTACCTTTTAAGTGTATGCCGTCATTTTTGACTATAATTTCAGGGAGTTCGAGAGGGAAGTGTTTAATCGCTAAATCGCCAACCCTTCCGCCTAATTGAGCTAAGGTCTGTCCGGCGCGTAGGTCCGCCGTTATAGGTAAGCTTATTGTCTTTACGCCTAAGAGCGTATTTAATCCGGGAGGAAGGTTGAGGTTGCCTTTACCGTCTAGCACAGCATTTTGGATAGTCCCGGAGAATCCTCCCAATGTCCATAAAGAAATATAAGCCGCACCATTTAGTTTTATAACCGGATTTGTGGTGTTGTACGGAGTGACATCAAAAAGAAAATCCTTTATGCCTAAACTCAGCGCCTCTGGGCCTGTCGGAGCACCGGTCAAAGAGATTCCGGCTTTTGCCTTGAGAGAAAGTTTTTTACTTTTTGCATCGATGGTAAGAGTAGCCGCGTTTGTGCCGGGGATAGTTATCGCGTCCAGCAATTTTACTTCCTGTTTGAGTTCGGCAGTGAATAGTTTTTTAGGCAGATTAAAGGTAATGCCTGCCCCGGCGATA
>JAPLLU010000088.1 GCA_026387385.1 Candidatus Omnitrophota bacterium | reverse complement strand
AAATTCTGAGCGCTCCCTTTACAAAAATGACCCATATTTTGCAAATACTAAGACGATCGGCTGGGTGCATAATAATGGCCAAGATTATCAGTTTAAGGTGGGGCGGCATCAGAATGGAGTAGATCTATTGAGCAATCTGGGTTTGCCGGCAGAAGACTATGCATGGTTCCTCGATCCGCATAGATCAGAGCTCATGAATTTCATGGCCGCATTCATACGTCACAGCCACTTTGTGGTTTCGGTAAGCCCTGGACAGATGTATGATTACCTCAAATCAGACGACAAGGGCTGCGGCGAAGGTCTATCACATATCTTCCGTAAAAAGATGGCTCAACAAAGACTCTTTGCTTTAACTAACGGTATTTCGTTAGCTGAAATGCAGGAGGAATGGTACGGCAGGCCTATTTTTAATACAACTTCAGAAGAGAAGATAAAGGGATTGCTGGACATAGCGGACAAAAGGAGGCAGGAAGCTAAATATACTGTTGCGCAGTATGCAGATTTCTGGCCGGAAACTGGCGGTAAGTCTGATTATGTGAATGAGGATAACTTTGTGGTAGTGATGGTGTCCCGCATTACCTCGCAGAAGGGGATCCATTTTGTTGCACCTTTTGTGCGCCGGGTTATTGAAAGCGGAAAATATCCTGACGTTTCATTTGTTTTTGGCGGAAAAGGAGATTCTGCCTTGACGAAGGAATTGCGGCAGTTGTGTTTTGATTATCCGGGTAGGGTGGGTTACTCAAATGGGTATTTGCCTGACCCGCATCCGTTGAAGATATATCACAAAACATTTATGGCAGGAGATTTATTTATTGCATTATCTACATGGGAGCCGGGCGGAATATCGCCCATGGAAGCACTTGCCTTTGGCGTACCGTGTGTTGCATCGGATAGGCAGGGTCATAAGTCTACAGTTAAATCAATATATGTGCCAGAGTTTGCAGGATTGTTAGGAATTAATGATGATGAGCAGGGTTTTAATGGCGTACGTGTTCCGATCGATGATTGGAGTACTGAGAATACAGTTAACAATACCTTAATTGCTTTTGATTGTTTATATAAATTATGGAAAGCGAGGAATTCTAAGTGGCAACAGATGAGGAAGAATGCACTGTTCTCCGATAACAGCTGGGACAAAACCTCGCGAGATGCCGAGACGTTATTTAAATATGCTATAAAAAATGAGGAAAGGTATTATAAGAGTTTGTATCCAAGTAAGGCTAAGGAAATAGGCAAATCCAGTTACCCTGCCTCTATACCTACCAGAGATGAGCCAGATAGTCGACTGGGGTCTGAGGAGGTTGAGATAATAAAAAGGGCTTTTGGTAGCCAAAAGGCTATGGTCGAAGATTGGGTGTCAGAGAGAATCATTATGAGGCCCTCCTTGAATGTTCCAGCAGAAGTGGATAGTCAAAAACGTATTCTTTATGTCAACCCTGGCATTATCAGGGGGCCTCCGGAACAATTAAGGGTAATCTTTGAGGGGCATGAGTTCTACCACATTTTCCATCCTGAAAAAAGCGAAGTAGAAGTAAGAAATCTCACCATTGAATACCTCATTAATAATAAGCTCCTTAGAAGCCACATCGAATTTCTACAAAACAATAATATCGAATTGGCGCCAGAGGCTGATTGGCTCCAAAGCCTTAGAAGGGCGCAGGAGCCGGCTCTTACTTGGATAAGACAAAATGCCCCTGAATTAGCCGGTAAGACCATAGTCAGTCTTTCTATGGAAGGAAACATGCCA
Organism: Candidatus Omnitrophota bacterium; assembly: GCA_026387385.1. GTDB lineage: Bacteria > Omnitrophota > Gorgyraeia > Gygaellales > Profunditerraquicolaceae > JAPLLU01. Next base: position 14,426 of record JAPLLU010000088.1, on the reverse strand, counting down.
GAGTTCGAAGGTTACGATGCTCAAAATGCAAATCTCAAAGGAGGCCTAGGCATCTATTTTGGAGATAAACTGGAGGGGCTATTTGGAATCGGAATCAAGGCGTATGGAATTCAACCGATGTATTCAAAGGTTTTGAAGAAAGGAAAATATATCGATGTAGATTATAATGAGCTAATAGAAAAAGGCCTTATAGAAAGAGTTTATGGGCAGGATGGCAGGCCTTTGATAATCGAAGTTTATGCCTGGGATAATGTTGATTCGTATAATCATGAAAAAAATATTCTATACCAGGTTGAGGTATATAAAGTTAACCGCGGCGGAACCTACAGTTTTCTCCTTGAGTCTTCAGTATTTGACATACTTTATACTGAAAATAGAATTAGCCGATTTACTCAAGAGGTGGTTTTTGGTAAGGCAGCATACCAGCTGTTGAAAAGACTTAATATTACCCCGGATATATTGCATCTCAACGAGGCCCACACTGTTGTGGCAGCAGCTCAGATAAGGGCTGATGAATCATTTGATAAGACAGCGATTGTATATACAATTCATACAAATGTGCCTGCAGGATTGGAGATGTTTCCCGAAGGAGTTTTACGTACAGATGTAAACCGCATGATGTATCAAATAGGAATTTCTGAAAGAAAGCACACGGAGTATCGTTCAAAATTTTTGAGGCCTAATGGCGTAGTTGATTTCTGTTATGCCGCAACTCACCTGGCGGATGTAATTAATGGGGTAAGCAAGGAACATTCCTTGGCTGCTGAGAGACTTTTTAAGCATATGTACGGAGATTTTAATATTCAGATTATAGGGGTTCTTAATGGCTCGGGCCAAACCTGGAAGTGCGATAAATTAAGATTTTTTGAGGATAGAGGATTAGTCCCTTCAGAAGATAAACTTTGGGCTATTCACGAGAAGGCAAAAAGAACAGTTTTTAGAGAAGTTGAGGAAAGAACCGGCATAAGACTCGACCCAACTAAGCCTACGGCTTGGATGGTGAGAAGGATTGTTGATTATAAGAGTCAGTATCCTATGTTAAGGTTTTTGGTTCATCTTATGTGCGCTGACCATAATCGTAGCTTCACGAAAGACGAACTTAAAAATCTATGGTTTAAAGATACCCCTGATTTAAAGAATGATTATAATAAAGATTTAGTAGAGAACGCGCTTAATTACTTGTTTAAGGATAAGGATAGCATCCGCGGCCTGGGAATGCAAGTTGTTGTAGGTGGCCCGGAATATGAGGAGTTTTGGGTGTCAGAGTTTAAGAAATGGTCAAATAATATACCTGAGTTAAAAGGTAGATTTGTTTATGTGCCTAATTCTGATGTAAGGCTGCTTAAGATGCAGGCGATCGGCGCTGATATCTGCATTAATATGCCTAGGCCGCTGGATGAAGCCTGCGGGACTTCTGATCAGAGAACAGGCCTAAACGGCGGCGTGAATATTGCCTTAAAGGGAGCTGGGCCTGTTGAGTGGATAACCGATTATAACAGAGAGACTGGCGAAGGAAGCGGGTTTTTACTTGATGCATACACTATTTCAACTCCCGCTGGTGCAGTTGCCGATACCCATCTGTTTTATAATAAGGCACCTGCCGATATATTTAATAAACTCGAGATTATTTCAAGCCTTTTCTATACGGAGAAAGAGGCGTGGAAGAAATTAATGCATAATTCATACCTTGCTGCGAATTCTAAAGTTACAGCCATGGCAATGGAACAAAGATACGCTTTATATGTTTACAAGTTGGCACTTAAAAAGAGAGAAGATAGCATTGCACATAAAGTAAATCCTGCCATTAATTCCTACCCTCTGCCTGTACCTGAAGAAGCCCGAAGAGAGGCAGAAAAAATATTTGGTCAAGACAGAATTTTAACTGATATTGAGGTAGAAGGTTTTGATTTACAAAACCCTGAGAGATTCAGAGAAAATAACTATGAAATTCTAAAACAAAGACTAGAACAATTAAGACAATTATTCGGGCGTGCTCCGCCTGAACTGGGCAACTGGAGATTAATCGTCACCGCCGACCTCGCCAAAACCCAAGGCAATGTTGCGGCTTGCGATATAGATTCTAAAGCCGTATTTATCCATCTCTATTTCTTTAACATCTCTCAAGAAGACCTGATCAAAGAAGGCTTAACCCTGGAACAGCTGCAGTTTAAAATCCTCTACCATGAACTCATAAGTCATATTGTAAACCATGATACCGACGATTCTTTCAAACCCGCGGTTGTTAGTGTGGCAACGGAGATCCCTGAACAGGACAGGGAAGTGATTAATAACCTAATTTCCGGAGGATATCTGGACGAGGCCTTCAGGAAGATATATCCGCAGATAAAAGTTGAAAATACAAAAGAAATCAAAATAGAATTTTATGCAGACAATATAGTCTGCATATATTATAAGGTAACTTACGTTCCTAGCGGGAAAGCGCTTCTTGTGGATATAAGAAAGCATGATCTTGCAGGTATTGAAGAGTCCGAAAGCAGGCAATTGCAAATCTTCGACGGAACCTGGAGAGCCTCAGAAAATAATGTTATATTACCGCAAAGACAAAATAGTTCAGCGCAAAATGCAGTAATGTACCAGCGTCATTACGAAAAAGCATTAGCTGATTTAGAGATGATATTTCTGACGGTAGGCCAACAATATTGCGCTAAGCCGGGAATAGTTACCCGGGGATACAGCTCGTTTGGTAATGTGACGGTGCAGAGGCCAGTGTTGATTATTGAGTTTTTAGAAGGCCAAGATGCCACTAAGGTCTTTAAGGAAGCCACCTTAGGCTATAGGAAAGCGGGCAAAAAGGCAAGAGATGTTATTAAAAAGGCAATGAAACCGTATATCATCCTATTCTTGTTATCTTTTATAAAATCAGGTTTTGTAACAGGCCTTGTTCCTTTAGATATGTCAGACTGGAGCGTATTATTTACTAAGGATGGCGTTAAGATAGGAGATAACGTCCTTGGCGTAGAAGAATGTTCATTAGATGAATTCATCAGACGCCTAAGAAAGTTCCATGAAGTAAAGAGAGCAATTGAGCCCAAAAAAGCTTTTAAGCTGAACCCCTGGATTTTTAAAATAGACATAAAATTGATTTTAGAAGCCATAAGAGATGTTTTGGTTAATCTCGATGCGCCTGCGAAAGATATAGAAAAAATCAACGAGAAGATTAAGGATTTTACCAAGGAGGAAGGGATAACCGTCCCAAAAAATAATCTTGTCCGCTGGAATTTGAGTTTTACAGAAGTTTATTCTATAGAGGTTATGAAAGGCCTGCTTTTATATTCATATCATCAGGGAGGGAGAAAAAAATTATTTTCAGGAGATGCGGGGAAACTGGATTTATGGCATGAAATAGCAAGAAGATTTCCTGATTGCGGTAGCCCTTGGCATAACCTAGAAAATGCCTCCAGTCATTATAAGAAACATAAACTACAGTTTCCTTTAGGCGTTAACGGAAAAGAGCTGAGATTGGAGGATTATGTCTTGCTTTGTAAATATATTCCTTATTCAGCGCAAATAGTTTATGGTTATACCTCTGAGACAGATAATTGTGTTTATTTCTTTTGTTATGTGGAGTCTTTATGTGGATTCTATGTTAACCTCTTTATGCATCTTCGCGGGCAATTGCCTTTAAGCGCAACGTCAATAAAGATAATTACTGCCTACAGGCCAAATGGCGGGCTTGATAATATCCTACTAAGACTAGAAAAAGTAACCCAGTATAATAAGGATAGCTTTGCATTAGCAAGCGATGACATAATATCTGGCGGGCTACCCTCCATTATGACAAACACAAACTATGTTAAAATAGGTAAATTCAAATTTGTGTTTTTCAGCTTTGGCGCACCGAGAAATAACGTTATAATTTTACCTACCCCTAAAGATGGGACTGAAGCGCGCAAAAGTATGGAAAGTGATTTTGGGCAGATTGAAGATGAAAGAGTTTTTGTCCATACCACTACTCAAGGGATGATAGAAGCAATATTATATTTTGCGAGGACAATCGGATTTAAAGGGTTGGGTGTTTTAGATGCCGGAAGCGGAAGGGGAGAGCTGTCTTTTATCGTAAGCACACTCGGCGCTGAAAAAGTTTACGCAGCGGATATTAATAAAGCTATGATTGAATTCTCTGAGCGCGTTGCAAGAATGAATAAAATTGAGAATATTGAATTCATAAATAAGGATTTTAGTGATTTACCGGATGATTTGCCGGTGGATGTCTTATTGGTTAATTTGCCTGAGGATAACTTTAAGGAGGCCGTTACGTTATTAAGCAGGAAATACCCTAGGCTGAAATATATCATAGCCACAGGACATAGTGTTCCTATGAAGGCCCTTACAAGGCACCTTTCATGCAGGGAAGAGTTAAATGATTTTATGAGTGGAGTTGGCGAGTTTGTGGGCCCCTATCCAGTATATATAGAAGGTTACGGAGAAGGATATTTGGTTTATGTAATAGAAATGAATAAAGTTGTGAACACCGCAAAAGAAAATTCCAACTCAGAATCTCAGAGAGGAAATTACCCCGCCAGATTATTTGCAGAAATAATTGCGCCAACCGCTTGGCAGTTAGAAAACCTTAAATTATACTTCGGCAAAAAAGAAATTATATTCGTAGATAATACTGCCTCCGGTAAAATAGCCGATATTGTAACTATTCCAGGCAAGATAGCAGTATTAGAAGCCCTGGCAGCGCATGCACCGCTTTTTGATTTAAATAACCCCGCATCGCAAGCCTTCCAAATCCTTATCAATGATATCATCCGTCACGAGCAGGAAGAACTAAAATCCGGCTTCCACGAAAAAGCCATAGATACAAGCTGCGGGTATTTTAGCGGGCATACTGAAGAACTGATCTGGTTAGTAGGCGCAATAGAGTTATTTAATATGATTTTGGACGATGATTACCTGGAGAGCCTATGCAATAAAATTGCGAATTCTTTAAGAAAGACATCAAAACAACCGGATATCGAGGATAATGTTAGGGCGGAGTATACAACTCAAAGCCAAGTTGATGTTATATATCCGGAGATATTTTTGAAGAGAGCCGAAAAAGAAGACGCGCTTAATAAGAATATAGAAGGTAATAAAGCGTATCCTACCTTAGCCGATGTTTTTATTGCTTTAGGAGAGTTGCCTGAAGAGGAAAGGACTAGAGAAATTTTAAAGAGCAAATATCCTACATTATATAGGTCTATAGTACGGGCAAAAAAGCAGGGGTTACCGATTGAATTACCCGAAAGAGTAAAAAGGATATACCCTGTATCATACCCGACAAAGGAAGAGGCTGAAAAAGAATTAAAGAGGCGTCAAAAGAAAGGTAATCTGGTAGATAAAACTTTGCGTAGTGCCTTAGTTAAATTTGGTCTTCCAATTCCTAAAATTAGGGTGATTAAACGGACTAAATATCATAACGTTTTTGACATATTAAGGGCATTGGCGGAAAGACTTGCGCAAAGCAAAAAAGCAAATCCTGTAGAGGATGTATATTGGAATAATATTAATAAGACAGACCCTGCGTTGATGCATGCAATAAGGCGTGCCCGCAAAGAAGGAGTAAATATACAATTACCCAAAGGAAGAGCGGGTAGAAAGTTTAGATACACAACACAGGAAGCGGTAATAGGAGTAATTGAAAAACTGCATAGAGAAAATAGAAGGCCTACTCAGGCTTTACGTGTGGCTATTAAGAGATTTAAAAATCAATTGCCTGCAGAGACTATGAGTTTATTGAATACCAAGCCAGAAAAAATAAACCCTGCAGTCAGAATGTCTCGAAAAAAAGATTTGCAAAGCAACAAAAAATCAAAACGAAAAGGAGGGAGAAGAGGGCTGGTTACTCAGAGAAAAATAGTAAGAGTTAATGGCGTGTCAGAAGAGGAGTTGTTTAAAGCAACAAGACAGGCTCAAATTTTAACAGCGGTTGTCGAACAGATAACAGCAAAAAATAAAGAAGAAGCTATAAAACAATTAAAAGAAGTGTCAAAACAGGCACAAAGCCTAGCATCAGCAATTGAGCATAATGAAAAAATGAGAATACGGAAAACAAAAGATGTCTATTCGCAAGCAGAAGCCGCTTTTGAAAAAGAAAATTACCTTTTAGCTATCAGTTTATTTAAGGCAGCAATAGATTTAGAAAAAAATCCACCTCATCTATTTACTCAAGATGCAGAAAAATATATTATCATGGCCCGCCAGAAATTAAAGGTAGACTTCCTAAAGATATGGAATGAGGATCCGGTATTTAAGTTATTAGAGCCACGCGACAAAATTCTGCTTGTTGCTGTGGTCCGTAATCTAAAGTGCAGCTTTAAGTTTTCACAAGCTAGGAATATAAACTATGAAATTAGCCAGATACTCGAAAAAGCCCCTCATTTGTTTGGTTTCTTAAGTACCCATTTGTTTTATAAAGGCACGCCTCTTTTAAAAAGGATTAATTCATCTGGAGTTTATGAATGGAATGAGGAATTCTGGATTTTCTTAAGAGAAGAAATAAAGGATATTATTTTGACAAATGCTATTTCAGGAAAACTTCAACTCTTAGATAAATTAAATGAAGCAATTAATAAATTAAAAAATGCTAAGCCCGGAGTTATTGAAGCCGTATTTCCAGAAATATATGCAGGTTATAAACATTATTGGAAAAAAGAAGAAGGATTTAATAATTGGACAGATTTTGTTCTTCAGGCAAAAGAGAAAGCTAGGCAAAATAACAGATTAATGAATGACGGAGGAACGGCTGACTTAAAGCCAGGAGTCGAGACTATTGTAAAAAAGGCGAGGCCGACAGTGCTGATTGTTGATGATAGCCAGGAATTCCAGAATCGACTTAAAGAGCGCCTGTTAAAAGAAGGATACAATGTTTTGCAGGCCTTCTATCCGCACGAGGCAAAAGAGATAGTGAATAATCTTAAGCAACACATAGATATGGTGATACATGACGTGGAATTTGTTTCTGCGGATATTATTCGTCCAGTGACAGCGGATGGGATCGGTTCTTATACTCAAAATGTGGTAATCAAATTTGTAAATGCAATCCGCCAGCTTCAAGATGTAAGTTACAAATATAGGGGCAAAAGACTGCCTCTTATTGTGGTTTCAGGTGATATCTCTATTGTCGATGAAAGAGCCCGCAGATTATTAGAGCACGATGTCAACTATTATATAAGTAAAGATTCATTGGAAGATTTGCTGTTACTTATTAAAAGCTTGTTTCTGTTTGCTTCTACTGAAAGTACTTCTGTAGCTAATAGAAAGACTAATAATGACCCTGCCCGCACAGATAGGCCTTTGACTGTAAAGGAATTAGATAAGATTAAATCGATTCTTTATGAGTGCACAAAAGAAATATCTTTATGGAGAGAGGAAGAATCAAATAAAAAGATGAGGCTAAACCTTGCTCTGCGTCTTCAGGAAAAAGGCTACCCGCAGATACAAAAAGCCCTAGAAAGCGCTATGGTTGTGCGTGCCCCTCCTAAGTCTAATTTAGCAAATGCAATAAAAGCATTTGAAGAAAAATGCCTCAAAGAAGGCCATCCATTAAATACATCCTGCCTCAATATCAAAATATTCGCCCAGGATTATATTATAATCCTTCCTGAAGAGAATCCTGAAGAAAAATCCCTTATCCATGAAGCAACGGCTATTATGCTTAGAAGTAGCGGCCTTACCTATGAACAGATACATAACTCTGCCTTAATCGCTGAAAGATTAATTGAAGATAAACTTATAGAGGGAGAGAAAGAAAAACTAAAGAGAGCCTTAGATTTCGGCATTGTCTCCCGGATTTTAGAATTTTTTGCTGAAAAAGAAAATTTAAAGTTAAAAGGCACCTTAGCAATATATTTGCCTGATTGGAAATCCCCCGCAGAAGTTTCTATTGAACTCGTCGAACTTAGATACTCTTTGCTTAGAAAATCATACCTGGCAATATCAACAGAAGATGGGCAAAAGTATAGGTATCCAGTTAGGTTTAGGCAATCTAGAGGAGTCATTCAGTCTCTGACAGAAGATATTTTTGTGGCTGTACCTAAAGAAGGCAGGCCTAAGTCCGAAAGAGAAATTGAGGAAGACTTCAATTCGTATTTAGATAGTCTTTCCGAACAAGAGAGAATAAAGCGAAACCGGCTCAATATAGGGGCTTTTCGGAAGAGCTACGAAACATCTTTGAGATGGGAAGAAAAGACTTTACCAGAATTCCTTAAATGTCTCATACGGCCAGATAATAAACAGATAATGCAAGAGCTCCTGGACACATTAGAAAAAATAAAAGAAAGATTCATGCGGAAGCTGACCTGTAAACTCAGTCATCTAGAGATTATGGATCCTTCCCTTTATAAGAGTTGTGTTCTGTTCGGGATTGATCCTGAGGTAGAAATTTTATTAAGAGGTTGGGGAAGTCTTAAAGAGATAGCTAAGAGATCTTATCCTGATCCTAGTTTTAGCCTTTCAAATAAATTTTTGGAATTCTATATGGTTACGGTAGCTATTAATAGCCCTTTATTAAGGAATAAAGGAGAAAAAGAAGTTGTGGAGTTTCTGGGGAAACATGGAATAGGCAAGAAGATAGCTGAGAGGGCAATTAGAGATCAGAAAGAAAGAATAAAGGAACTCGGTAAGGGTAAGCAACCCCGTAGATTGATGTTTGATGGAGGCACATTAATAGAGAAAGATGAAAATAAATTTGGGAAAAGACCTTCGAACGCAAAGGTAGCTCAGGTAGATTTCGATGTGTTGGTTAAACTAATTGAATTAGGAAAGTCAACTGCTGTTAGAGTCAGAAATGTTTTAGGATTAACAGAGAAACAAGCATATCGTTCTTTAAAAAGGTTAAATAAAAAAGGCCTTTTGGTTAAGAAAAGAGATGGTAGGTATCCTACTTATTCAGTGCCATCCGATGTAAGAGATAAAATTAGCACTCCCGGGGGCAGGGAAGAATTGCTGGTTGTTTTAGGGGCTGCATCCAAGAAGGTTGAATTTCCTCCGGAGAAAGTAAAAGAAATACTGGGCCTTAATGATGTAAAGGGCGGATGGAATAATAAAAAGATAGCGGTGCTCTATGTTTTATGTCAAGGAGAAGGTAGCCCGATGAAGATAAGTTCACTTACGGGAATTTCGCATGGAATGGTAGAAAGGATTATATATGAATTTTCCCGGGAAGGGATAATCGGCCAGAGAGAAAAAACAGAGCCCTATGTTCTCGCCCCTTTAATTAAAGGACTTATATCGCAGCTCTTCTCGGCTAAAATTACTCCTCAGGACTTTTTAGAAAAACTTAGTGATCCAAGCCTAAGAGTGGCTCCAATTGTTCGCTTTGCTCCTCCTCAAGAATATCAAAAGATATTCCAAAATCTACTAGAAAAGAAAGAAAAATACAAATTAGAATGGAGTGAAACTCAAATTAAAGTATTGGCTGGTATCGCTAGCGGAATGAAAAAGAAGGATATATATAAATGCTTAGGAATAACTTATTGGCGTCAGGAATGGATTATTCCGAGATTAAAGTTAGCACGGCTCGTTGAGGGCGAAAACCCTGACTTTAGATTAACTGAAACAGCAGTAGCGTTTGTAACAGGAAAAAAGAGGCCTTATTTTACTTATCTTAAGATGTCCAGAAAACTACCTAGAGAACCTAGAAAAGATAAAGGGGCAAAGAGAGAAAGAGGCCTTAATCCTCGGGCTGGAAGAACTGTAAAAAAGGAATCTATATTCAATCTTGCTAAGGCCACACTTGGAGGAAAGAGAGATAGGGTTAAGGAATACAAACCTAATCTCTTACCTGAGCAGAAGCTTATGCAGAATGCCTGTATAAAAGCTGAAGGGTCGTATGCCAAAGTCAGAAGGTCGATTGAAATGGGAGGGATAGAAGAGACAATGCCATTAGTGATCCCTGCTTTTATAGAAGCGATCTCATCTTTTATAGAAGTGATGAAATTAGCGGAGCATTATAATAATAAGGATTACTCACAAAAGGTACAAGGACGCCTTAGGGAGATATTAGAGATTGTCTTTGAGGAGTCAGAGAGGTTGTTTAAGACAGAGATAGTGGAAAATATAGAACACTCCATCCCGCTATATAAGGAAGCGATAAGAATAGCAGTACAATTGGGATGGGGTTATAAAGATTATATTCAGAAGGCACAAGTCCGTTTAGAAAGTATAGAAAAAATCATCAGGGATTTATTCAATGAGGTTGAGAGACAGAACATGGCACACGGGATAGATTGCCTCAGAGATAAGATTATCCAATGGAAGAATATAAGCAGATTAGCAAGAGCGTCAGGGCTTAAAGAATTTGTCCGGATGGCAGAGGAAGGAATTAAGGAAGCACAGGGCAATATAGATACGATAGAAAAACAACGTAGCGCCAACCAGCAAAACGGCCTTAAAGAACCCGGAATAATAAGCGCAAACAGTGCACCAGAACCATCAGAGCCAAAACAGCCAGTCCAGCAAAAGACGCCGTTTACTAAAGACGAAAGAAAGGCAATCCGGCAAGCATGCATAGGAATGCAGAATGCATTTGAAAAAAAGCGCTGGCTCATTGTTATTAATTTTGCCAATAGTTTAATAAGAGAATGTTCTAGAATACTAGAAGAAAGAATATTGACTGAAGAAGAAGCCAAGGAAATAAACTCGATTATTAAGAGCGCGGAGGAAAACTTAGGGTTAGCCGATAGAGAGAGCTCTGAACCTGCCCGCACAAAAGACGAAAGATTAATAACCGATGGAGGAGAACATACAGAGGAAGTAGTGAATAATATAAAACCTATTGAAGCTTCGTTAAAAAAACCATTGGCATTAATTATTTTAGATGGTTTCGGAGTCAGAAAAGAAAACCAAGATAATGCTATTGCTCTTGCCAGTAAACCTACATGCGATAGGCTTGTTAAAGAACATCCTTTTACTTTACTTAAGGCTTCTGGATTAAGCGTCGGATTGCCGGATGCTGAGATGGGTAATTCCGAAGTAGGACATTTGAATATCGGTTCTGGAAGAGTAGTAAAGCAGGATGTAGTTAGGATAAACGAAAGCATAGAAGATAATACTTTCTTTTCAAACCCAGCGCTAAAAGAAGCGGTCAATTACCTCAGGAATAATCCCAAAAGTAACCTCCATATTATGGGATTGATTTCAAATGCTGTAGTTCATTCTGCACTGGGTCATCTTTCGGCATTATTGAGGTTTGCTAAGCAGGAAGGATTAACTAGTGTATACATCCATGCTATTACAGACGGAAGGGATTCTCCTCCTCAAAGTGGCAGAGAATGGATAAGAAGCCTCCTCGTGCAAATGGAGAAGTTAGGTATAGGTAAAATAGCTACCGTTATGGGAAGATATTATGCCATGGACAGAGATAAACGTTGGGATAGAGTTAAGTTAGCCTATGATTTATATACGCAGGCGAAAGGTAAAAAAGCAAAGGATGTTATAGGTGCTTTGGAGGAATCTTATAAAGATGATGCCAGGGGTGATGAGTTTATAAAGCCGGTAACGATAGTTGATGAAGAGAATAAGCCCTTAACAACTATTAAAGATGGTGATGTGGTGATTTTCTTTAACTTCCGGGCAGATAGGGCAAGAGAAATGACTCGCGCATTTATGGAAAAAGGATTTAAAGAATTTGAATGTAGGGTTCATCCTGAGGCGAAATGGGTATGCATGACTGAATATGATGAGCAATTTTACTCATTTAATAACCTTTCGGTAATGTTCCCACCCAAAGAAATAAATCATTCCTTAGCTGAGGTGTTATCTCAGGAAGGACTTATTCAGTTGCATATTGCGGAGACAGAAAAGTATGCCCACGTTACCTTCTTCTTTAATGGGAGGAAGGAGAAGCCTTTTGAAAACGAAGAAAGAATTATCGTTCCTTCTACTAAAGAAGTGCCCACCTATGACCTCAAGCCAGAGATGTCCGCTTATGAAGTTACTGAAAATTTGATAGGAGCTATCAAAGAAGGTAAATATGATTTCATAGTAGTTAATTTTGCTAATCCTGATATGGTTGGCCATACAGGAAGATTAGGGGCAACCATCGAAGCTGTAGAGACGGTAGATGCATGTTTAGGAAAATTATTAGCTGAGATTAACCGCCAGAGAGGAATAGCTTTGGTCATTGCGGATCATGGAAATGCTGAAGAGATGGCAGGTGAACATCAAACTTCGCATACTACAAATCCTGTACCTTGTATATTAGTGGATAGCACTAACAAATTAGGCCAAGTTAAATTAAGAGAAGGAGGCGCTCTTTGCGATGTTGCGCCTACCTTGCTTGATATCTTAGGAATAGAGAAGCCTAAAGAGATGACTGGAGAAAGTTTAATTATAAGATTCCCGAATCTGCCTTTAGATAAAACTACATCTAAGACGCCGAGAAGTGATTCTAAAGGAACAGAGCTAAAACAGGCTAAGTACTCTATGATATTAACGCATGCAGGTAAACTCGATAAATTAGATGGACCTGCTAAACTTGAAACCGAGAGAATACAAAATGATGGCGGAGAAGCCATTGATTTCTCGAAAGTGCTCCATGATTATTTAGTTGATTTACCTGGAAAATACAGGTCGAGGTTAGATGTTCAGGCAGATAAAGGAATGTTTGTGGCTAATGTGCCGCATGAGCATGCGCTTGAGCAAATAATTATAGAATTGGTCAGCAATGCTCTTGCGGAACAGAAAGATGGGTTAATAGAGGTAGGCTTGAGAAGGAAGGGTGAAGACAAGATAGCATTTAGCGTAAAGAATAGAGGCCCTATAGCCTGGGGTATTTTAAGAGAAAAAGCTCAAGATGCAGCTCGCAGGCAGGTATTATACCGCTTCTTTAATGATATATGCATATTAAGAGAAAATGAACCCGGACCCCGGAAGATAATGTCACCCATCTCAGAGGAAGCAGTGAAGCGGTTTTCTAAGAGAGAATTACTTTTTGTCCATGGCTTAAGTAGGGGTAAGGAAGATAGCGAACTTGGCGGCGTGGGTGTAGGGCTATTTGAGGCACATAAGATAGTTGAATATTTAGGCGGTAGCATTAACTTTAATACCGATAATACGTATACAAAGTTTATAGTAATTTTACCAGCGTTTAAAAAATACTCAAATAAGACTCAGAGTGTAACCGAAATGCTCGATGGCGGGCAGATTTTTAATTTCGCTGAAATTATCGACGATTACCTCTTAACTTTATCTCCCAGATACAGGGATAGGATTGATGTGAAGGCAGAAAAAAATATATTTGTGGAAACAGATAATAAAAATTTGCTTTGGGTAATAATTGCAGAGTTAATTAAGAATGCTATTGATGAGCAGAAAGAAGGCTTGATAAAGGTACGGTTAACCCAGAAAGAAAGCAACAGGGCTATATTTACCGTAGAAAATAGAGGCGCTATAAATTGGAATCTCCTTCTGGAAAAAACCAAAGAAGCCTATCGCAGTAACAGATTATATCACTGGGGAGATAGCTTGGTTATCTTAGAGGAAAACGAAACTGTTTTGCCTGGCTATGTAATGTTAACTTCAGAGCAAGAACTTCAACAGATACGGGAAGAAGAACTCCCTTTTATACTGGGTTTGACTACAAAGGAAAAAAGGGATGGCTTCGGCGGAAAAGGTTGTGGGTTGTGCTATGTTTGTTTATCGGTTAAGAAATTAGGCGGTAGCATTAACTTTAATACCGATAATACGTATACAAAGTTTATAGTAATTTTACCAGCGTTTAAAAAATACTCAAATAAGACTCAGAGTGTAACCGAAATGCTCGATGGCGGTAACAATAGTATTAAAGATAGCGAAGCAATATGGTCAAATTCTACTGCTCTTAAAGCCAGGCAAGTTAGCTTGAATAAGAAAGATTTTGCAACGTACTTCTTTAGGGATTACCGGAAACAATTAATTTATTTTGAGGATTTGCTGTTGAGAATGCTTAAAGAAAAATTGCAGACAGGTGACAGAAGTTTAAGAATTTGGAGTGCAGGTAGTTATAGGGGTTGCGAAGCCTACACCATAGCTATCATCTTACAGAGGATGTTTGAAGAAAATAAGCAGTTAGGTTGTTTAGATGATTGGGATATTAAGATAGTTGTTACGGATGCCTTCATAGAGTCTTTAGAGTATTTTGAACAAGGTAAATATACCTCAGAAGAGGTAGTACATATATATGAAGAGAGAACAATGTCTGACCGGGGGCTGATACTTAATTTAAATATTGAAGATTATTTTGAAATAAAACAGGAGGAATATTTAATTAAGGAGAGTTTAAGAAGCCTAGTCGATATTAAGAAACTCAATTTACTTAATAAATCTCAGATTAAAGAAATGAAAGATTTTGATATTGTCTTTTGCAAAAATGTATACAGGCATATTTATCCTTGGGATTTTGATGTGTTTGATACAATCATAGCCGATTTAACCCCCTG